>CAZFLR010000078.1:0-1009 GCA_964519385.1 uncultured Kineothrix sp. | reverse complement strand
GACCGCCCTTAAGAAGTCGGATGGAGCGAAGGCTGCGGGGAAGGCAGTAGGTAAGGGTGGTAGTGGCAGGCGAATTGCTAATAAGTTTCCAAATGAGCCAATGCCAAATGATGGAAAAATACTTGATTACTATATTGAAAATAAAAGAATCAAAGGAATTGAGGGAAGAAATAATGTAGATTTTGTGATAACAACAGATTATAACCTGATTATAGGAAATAAACATCATTACTTAGGAAATGGCCAAGATGTTTTTGCAGCAGGACAATTGAAAGTTAATGGTCAAGGTCAGATAAAAAGAATAGATAATCTTTCTGGACATTATCGCCCTACAGTAGATGAAGCCATGAGATATCAATCATTATTTGAACATCTTGGATTAGATTTAAACAAGACATGGCTTGAATACTATAGAATAGATATTGATTCTAGTGGTATGGTTGTAAATACAAGTCTTGATTATATTAGAATGCTAGGAGGAAAGTAATGATGAATAAGGAAATTTTTGGAATCCACTTGATTAAAGCATTAGACAAGGTGGGAATTGATGCAAAAAAATGTAATTATATTATATATCCCATGATTGAGGAGGGGAAAAAATACAATTCAAAAGACGATTTTATTAGATTAAATGTTTTCCCTGTTGATAAAATAGGTAATTATGTGTTTACTTTTGAAGAAATTTTGCAAAGATTTTCAATATTTGACCCCTATTATCCTCTTTGGATTAAAGTGTATGTAAAAGAGGAAGGCACTATTGAACTACATACCAGTTTGAGATTTAGAAAACCAAGTGAGGTTTTCAAAAACTCAACGGGAACAGAACCTTTTAGAATGATGATGTAGTAGAATTTACAAAAATGGTAGAAAGAGTATTTAATAATAGCTCTGAAATATTTTTTCCTTGATGCTTAAATAAAAACACATGATGGGAGATGCTGGGTAACGGAAGCTTTTGACGGGGCAGACCTTGTCAATGCCATCTGGTATCTTGCAGAGGGAGATATAA
>CAZFLR010000077.1:0-1024 GCA_964519385.1 uncultured Kineothrix sp. | reverse complement strand
GGCACCACTGCCATGACCGCCGCCGATTTCGCTTCCGGTAAGGTAGCTTACCTGCTCCAGCAGGCGCAGGAAGCAGATGCTGAGACAGGAAAGAAACCACAGGTATGGTACCAGAACATAGACAATGGCAGCACGAAGGATGACTATCCGGTGCTCGATTCCACGCATGGAAAAGTATATCAGTGTCTGAACTATACAAGTGTGTACTCAAATACAGAAAATAAGATAGCTGCACATGCTTGTGTGTATCAAAATTCAAAAGACAGCACCACGCATATCTGTAGCAAGTGTGGAAAAACAGAAAAACATCAGGCAGTATTTACGGCAGATGAATCAAGACGTACCATTTCAGGAAAGTGTGGAAGTTGTAATAAAGAATTGGGAACGATTACCTTAACCGTCCCATCGGGTTCGCTGACTGAAAACGGAAAAGCCAAGACAGCAAGCGTTTCGGGTACCATGATAAATGTGGCTATACCGGCCGTTATTTACACCAAGGTTGCAGCAAACGGAACTGAAACACCACTTTCCGGTGCGCCGAAAGCAGCCGGAACCTATAAGGCAAAAATCACCTGTGGCTCCGGTAAAAATGCAGCCACCGTCACCGTGAAAATCACCATCACCAGACAAAAGCCGGTAAAGGGAAAAACCTATCAGGATGACAGCGGAAAAGCAACCTACAAGATTACCGGAAGCGGAAAAAAAGGAAACACTGTAGCCTACAAGGCCCCGGTAAATAAGAACGCAAAGACAGTTACCGTTCCTGCCACGGTAAAGATTGGCGGAATTACCTACAAGGTAACGGAGATTGCAAAGGGAGCCTTCAAAAACTCCAAAAAGCTTCAGAAGGTTACCATCGGAAAGAATGTCGTTACCATCGGCAAACAGGCATTCTATGGCTGTAAGAAGCTTAAGACCGTGACCATTAACACCACGAAGCTTACGGCAAAACGCGTGGGAAGCGGAGCCTTTAGCAAGACACCTAAGAATATGACCGTGAAGGTGCCGAAGAAAAAATTGCAGG
>CAZFLR010000076.1:0-1078 GCA_964519385.1 uncultured Kineothrix sp. | reverse complement strand
TGAGAGATAGATTTCAGTAAGCCAATATGTTTAACTGAGAGATGAATTTGAATTTTACGGGGCGATGAATATGATTAAATTTCTTGTATTTAGTGATTTGCACTATGATGAAGTAGCAGATGGGGACAAGCGAATAGAGGATATATTAACGAGTGCTCGAAAGAGAGAGTTGGATTTTATTGTTTCATTAGGAGATTTATGCAATCCTATAAATGGAAATCAGAAGGTACTGGAAAAGTTTAATTCATTAGGTGTACCTTTTTACAATGTTATTGGCAATCATGAAACAGATAATTGTAAATTGAGTGAAATATTAGATTTCTTTTCGATGAGAAATCCATATTATTCTGTAATGTGTAATGAATACAAATTGATTTTTTTAAACACGTGCTATATGCGAAAGGAAGAGCAAGAAGAGGTATACTATAAAAATAACTTCAAAAATAGTTCATCAGTATATCCGATTGTTCCGGAGGAAGAAATCCGATGGCTACAAGAGGAATTAAGTGATGGTATGAAATGTGTAATCTTTTCACATCATAGTTTTGTAAACGATTTTGTAAAAAGGGGTGTCAATAATCGTGAGGATATCCGAAAGTTGTTTGTAGGAAAACCAGTAGTTCTTTGTATGAATGGGCATGACCACGGAGATAATTATTCTTTGGAAGACGGAATATCCTATCTGACGGTTAATTCTGCAAATTATGCATGGTTGGGCAGTCAAATAGCGAGTTCGGAAGTGTTGCAAGAAAAGTATTCTTATTTACATGGCATGCTTCAATATAAACAGGCGATGAGTGCGTACATAGAAATTGATGATAGCGAGATTAGAATTTGTGGTATGGAGGGAGAATACCTATCAGTTACTCCTGATGATATTGGGTTGCATGACTATAAATGGAATGGTGTATCAATTAAACCACAAATAAGTTCACATTTGATTAAATTATAGAATCAATCTAAGGGATAATAGCGTTGGAAACTTTCAGGCTTCTGGTGAGTCGGAAAGCACGTGATTATTTGAATTTGGAGGTGAGTTTTAATGCAGGACATAATTGCAAAACTAACAGCAAAAGAT
>CAZFLR010000075.1:0-1125 GCA_964519385.1 uncultured Kineothrix sp. | reverse complement strand
GCTAAAACCATTCCTTCTATACCACGATTTCCAAAGCCTCCCGGAACAATGATTCCATGTAATCCATGAAATACCTCTTTCACATTTTCTTTTGATATGTTTTCCGAATCAATCCAATGGATTTTCACAAAGGTATTCAACTCATACCCTGCGTGACTCATGGCTTCCGCCACGGACAGATATGCATCGTGAAGCTTCACATATTTACCTACTAATCCAATGTGAACCTCCTCTGAACGGTTTCTGATTCGCTCCACCATCTTTTCCCATTCGTTTAAATCCGGCTCTGCTGTCTCAATGCACAATTCTCTGCACACAACAGAGGAAAAATTAGATTTTTCCAGCATGAGTGGTGCTTCATAAAGATTTGGTAATGTTCTGTTTTCAATCACACAATCCGGCTTTACATTACAAAAAAGTGCTATTTTCTGAAAGATAGACTCTTCCAACGGCTTATCAGAACGTAAAACAATGATATTGGGATTAATACCCATTCCTCGCAGTTCCTTTACGGAATGCTGTGTCGGCTTAGACTTATGCTCCTCTGAACCACTTAAATACGGCACTAAGGTAACATGAATAAAGAGACTATTCTCTCTGCCTACCTCTAACGAAATTTGGCGCACCGCTTCTAAAAATGGCTGTGATTCAATATCTCCAATCGTTCCACCAATTTCCGTAATTACAACATCTGCATCCGTCTGTTTTCCAACACGGTACACAAACTCCTTAATCTCATTTGTAATATGTGGAATAACCTGTACTGTCGAGCCGAGATATTCACCTCTTCGTTCCTTATTCAAAACATTCCAGTAGACCTTTCCTGTAGTCAGATTTGAGTATTTGTTTAAATCCTCATCAATAAATCTTTCATAATGTCCCAAGTCCAAATCCGTTTCCGCACCATCCTCCGTAACATACACTTCTCCGTGCTGATAAGGACTCATAGTACCGGGGTCCACATTAATATATGGATCCAACTTCTGCGCTGCAACCTTTAGCCCTCTTGCCTTAAGCAAACGCCCAAGAGAGGCTGCTGTTATTCCTTTTCCCAGACCGGATACTACACCTCCGGTCACAAATATATACTTTGTCATTTCTATATCCTTCCTTACTCGAACTCCA
>CAZFLR010000074.1:0-1148 GCA_964519385.1 uncultured Kineothrix sp. | reverse complement strand
ATTCGTATCCGAATCCTTTGAGGTAATCTCATAGTCCTTTCCTTCCTCCGGCCGGTAGGTATTCACAATGGTAAACGTCTCCTGTACGGAAGCTCCGCCTACCGTGAGCTTTGCCGTTGCTGTTCCCGGGCGGACATTTTCGGTGTAAGTAAGAACGCCGTCCTTTTTCCCTTCCCAGTTATCGGGATAAACGATTTCCGCCGGGCAGATGCCTTTGCCGATATAAGCATACTCCTTATCCGGCATTTGAAGCTTTATCGTTCCTTCAAATGTACAGCCTGTGTTTTTGCAGGCTCCCGTAATCACATCCCCGGAAGCCCTGTAGGACAGGTTATGCGGCTTTTTGCTTCCTGTATCCGTCACGGTATCCGCCGCCTGTGCGGACACTTTTTTGCATTTATGACATGCCTTTGTCTTCGTTCCGTCCGTAAAACAGGTGGCATCCTCATTACTCTTCCAGTCACTGTAGCGGCAGGTCGGATTTAACGTCGGATTATACAGACTAATTTTTATCTTCTGCCAGCAGTCCGGGCAGCCGTCATATTCAAGGTTTGATAGATTCGTATCATCGAAAGCGAAATCGCCGATTTCCTCCACACCGGACGGAATCCTGACATATGTCAAAGAGTGGCACTCGCCAAAGAGACCCTTTTCTATTTTGGTAAGCCCGGAAGGCAGAATCATCTCTGACAAGCCACATTCCTCAAACGCCGCTATTCCAATGTCTGTCACACTGTCCGGTACGGATATGGTCTTCAGATTCTTTGCTCTATAAAATGCATTTGTTCCAATAGTCTTAGTCCCTGCCGGAACGGTATAGGAGTCTGCCTTGCTTCCGGCCGGATACTGAATCAGTGTTGTTCCTGCATAATCAAACAGGACACCATTCACTGCCTTATAATGAGTATTTCCCGCTGCCACCGTAAAACTGCCTGAAACAGCTCGGAAAGCACAGGTGCCAATCGAGTTTACCTTCGCCGGAATGGTCACTCCGGCTGACGAACATTCAGTAAATGCATAGTCGCCGATTGTGGTAAGTTCCTCTGACAGAGTGACGGAAGCAAGCTTCGTACAGTTAAAAAATGCATAATCTCCAATGCTCCTCACACTGTCCGCCATCTCAACCGTTGACAACTCACTACATCCTA
>CAZFLR010000073.1:0-1183 GCA_964519385.1 uncultured Kineothrix sp. | reverse complement strand
GAAACGATGACTGCAAATATGCGGAACTTGCAACACAGGATGACTTCGACAGATTCTGATTGAGGATACAGCCTTTTTATGGTATACTTATCTGCAGAAAAAGGCTGAGGTATTCTCAGCTACAAATCGGAATTTGATGGAGGTTTTATGAAAGGAAAAGAGCACTTACCATTACTTGGTGTTGGACCTATTATTGTCGCAGGGCAAGTCATTATTACAGTAATAGGAATCGTAATATCATACTGCGGATATTTAGACTTTGGAAGAATTGAATTATTGAATATCCCATTAAAGCTCATTGGGTTTGGATTGATATGCTTTGGTATATATTTGAATTACAGCGCAAAACGTAATTCAAAATTGTTTGAAATGGTGACTGAAAATAAGCTTATAACAACAGGTGTATATGGCATTGTTAGAAATCCTGTTTATAGTGCTGTTCTTTTAATATGTACTGGAGCAATTTGTATGGCAAATATAATGGTCTTGTTTTTGATACCTGTAATTTGCTGGATTTATATGACGATATTTTTGAAACTGACGGAGGAAAAGTGGCTTATGAAATTATATGGTCAAGAGTATGTAGAATATTGTAAACGTGTGAACAGATGTATTCCTTGGTTTTCGAGATATAAATAACATTAAGACTTAATTTTTTTGTATGGAACAGAAACTTCCAGTTTATCGGGGAACAACTTCTGATTTTGGAACCATTAGATATACGCAAAACTTCGGAAAAGGTAAGAGAAAATATGAGTAACAAGTTGGTAAAAAATAAAAATGCTCCGCCGGAAATAAACGAAGGTGTTAGAGTTTATAATCAGATAGGCTACATATTTATCTTTTTGGGCATATTTTCTTTTATACTATTAGGCTTTGTAAGTCTGTTGCCACAAGATTATGAAAAGTACAATATTCCTCTATTTTTCGGTATTTGGGCAGTGATTTCCTTAATACTTGTAATTATGGGGGTAATTCCATTATTGCTGGGAAAGTACAGTAAAAAATATCGTATTTGGGTAGAAAAAGATGTAGAATCTTATCAAAACTGGCTGTTGAAGAAAATACAAAAGTCTATGGAAAAAGATAAAAAAATGAAGCATTAACAATTACATAACATGATAAAAAACATCCGTCAGTAATGGCGGGTGTTTTCATTTAGGAGCAGAGATGCTCCTTTTTT
>CAZFLR010000072.1:0-1225 GCA_964519385.1 uncultured Kineothrix sp. | reverse complement strand
AGCGCACGGTTTACACAGGAAAGTTGCCGCTCGCTTATCAGCACGGCATCATCGGGATCAAGATTTGCGGCATCGGTCATCTCAGCAATAATCCTCGTCAGTTGCTCAATTCCCTCACCGTTCTTTGCCGAAATCCTGACGTTCGGGAAATCGCCCAATTCCTCTTCGAACAAGCGTTTTTCAAGATCCGACTTGTTAATGATAACTATTGTTTTTCGGTCACGAAGCCGTTTAAGCAATGCCACATCATCGACATTTAGAGGTTCTGCGCCGTCAAAAACAGCAAGCACCAATGCCGAACTTTCAAGCCGGTCAAGTGCGCGTTCTACGCCGACCTTTTCAACCGTATCCCCCGTTTCGTGTATCCCCGCCGTATCGGATAGGTTGAGGGTAATATCTCCGAGTGTTACGGTAGTTTCGATAACATCGCGGGTGGTACCCGCAACATCGGTGACGATTGAACGCTCGCTTCCGCAAATCAAATTCATAAGTGTGGATTTTCCGACATTCGGTCTCCCGACTATGGCACAGTCAATACCCTCTCTTACAAGTTTCCCCGTATCGTAGGTATCGGCAAGTTTAGAAAGTGCCGTGCAACATTCTCTAAGCATTCGCCCGAAGTTTTCGGGATCAAGTCCTTTAATATCCTCGTCGGGATAATCGGAATAAACCGAAAGTGATGCCGCAGTTTCGGTGAGCAGTGAAATAATTCTGTCTGCTTCACTGCTTATCCTGCCGCCGCGCGCATTTTTCGATATACGCAGTGCCGCATCGTTTTTGGCGCAAATCAGCTCACATATGCTCTCCGCCTCGGTAAGATCCATTTTGCCGTTCAGGAAAGCACGTTTGGTAAACTCGCCCCTGTCGGCAGGAAATGCCCCCGCCGCAAATACTGCACGGAGTGCACGTGAAAGTATTATTCTGCCGCCGTGCACCGAAATTTCCACAACATCCTCACCGGTATAGCTTTTAGGTGCGCGAAAAACCAGTGCCACACCGTCATCAAGAATACCGTTACGGTCAAAAACCTCGCCGTAAGCGGCACTGTACGGTAACAGGGACGAAAGTTTCGCGCCCGAAAATGTTTTAAAACAGCGTTCGGCAACCGCAAGGGCATCATCACCCGATATGCGTATAACGCCGATTCCGCCCTCACCGAGCGGGGTGGCAATCGCTGCTATAGTTTTTTCAGACATATTTTCACCCGATTTAAACTAAAGTACCT
>CAZFLR010000071.1:0-1227 GCA_964519385.1 uncultured Kineothrix sp. | reverse complement strand
ATTTGCCGAGTTCCTTAACTACCCTTCTCCCGTTGGCCTTAGAATTCTCTTCCTAACTACCTGTGTCGGTTTGCGGTACGGGCACCTTGCATATACATAAAGCTTTTCTCGCCTTAATCCATGATTACTTCCCGATTATTCTCAGTGTCTTACGCCCGGGTCAACCAACGCCCGGTAAATCACTTCATAAGTGTCCCTTTACTTAAATGCTTCGGTGGCTACGGAATCTCTACCGTATGTGCATCGGCTACGCCTCTCGGCCTCACCTTAGCTCCCGGCTAACTAGAAGCGGACGAACCTTCCTTCTAAATCCTTAGTCTTTCGGCCTTTATGATTCTCACATAAATCTCGCTACTCATTCCGGCATTCTCACTTGTATGCAGTCCACCGCCGCTTTCGCTACGACTTCACCCCGCATACAACGCTCTCCTACCATACATTAGATGTATCCCAAGCTTCGGTGTATAGTTTAGCCCCGTTAAATCTTCGGCGCAGAGTCACTCGACCAGTGAGCTATTACGCACTCTTTTAATGAGTGGCTGCTTCTAAGCCAACATCCTGGTTGTCTATGCAACTCCACATCCTTTTCCACTTAACTATACTTTGGGACCTTAGCTGTGGGTCTGGGCTGTTTCCCTTTTGACAATGAAACTTATCTCACACTGTCTGACTCCCGATTATCATTATCCGGCATTCTTAGTTTGATAGGGTTCAGTAACCTCTCGGCCCCTAGCCCATTCAGTGCTTTACCTCCGGTAATCTAAGTCGAGGCTAGCCCTAAAGCTATTTCGGAGAGAACCAGCTATCTCCGAGTTCGATTGGAATTTCTCCGCTATCCACACCTCATCCCCTACCATTTCAACGGGAGTGGGTTCGGACCTCCATGAAGCTTTACCTTCACTTCATCCTGGACATGGATAGGTCACTCGGTTTCGGGTCGAATACAACTAACTTGACGCCCTATTCAGACTTGCTTTCGCTTCGGCTCCACACCTTAAGTGCTTAACCTTGCTAGTTACATTCACTCGCCGGACCATTCTACAAAAGGTACCATATCACACTTTGACGTGCTCTATGTGCTTGTAAGCATAAGGTTTCAGGTTCTTTTCACTCCCCTCCCGGGGTTCTTTTCACCTTTCCTTCACAGTACTATTCACTATCGGTCACCAGGGAGTATTTAGGCTTGGAGGATGGTCCCCCCATCTTCCCACCGGGTTTCACGTGTCC
>CAZFLR010000070.1:0-1229 GCA_964519385.1 uncultured Kineothrix sp. | reverse complement strand
ATTGTAAGCAGTATCGGTACGAACATGAAGATAACCGCAAGCCCCAGCATGCCGCGGAGAAGACCTATTGCGCCGCCGAGAGCGAAATCCGCTTTGCGTATCTTTTTGAAATTAAAGGTGTAATCTGCCCAGCATATTATGAAGGTCGAAATAACCCTAAGCACGAGATAAACTATGATGAACGAAGCAATATTTATAATGACCCTTACAAGGCTCTCATTGAAATAATCACCGAGGGTTACTATGCCTTCGGATTCAAACCTTTTGAGGGTGATATTTTTATAAACGCTGTCTCGCAGGGGGAATACGAGATCGGATCGCTCCATGACCTCCTCAAGCTCATCATCCGATATTTCATCTATGGGGACCTTCCTAAGCTCCACATCATAGATGCTTTCCGCGCCCTCCGTATAGCTGAGCATGGAATTATAGATATATTCATTATTCCTGATGGCACTCGAAATAGGGCCCATCAGCGCAAAAGCGAGCGCACAGGAAATTATGCTTGCGCCGAGAACATATACGCTCCAAAGGAATCCCTTATAGGCTCCCGATAGAATGTAAAGAAGAATTATGCCTATTATCGCAGCAGTTATCATCCCGTACCTCCTTTCCTTATTAAATCATTTGGCTTTCAGAAGCCGATAGCCCATCTCCGTGTGAACAAGCATATACCTGTCGGAGAGGAAATATGCCGCATCAATACTGCCTTCAATGGATGTGCTTCCGTCAATGCTTCCGTCCGAAGCGTATTTTCTGATGCAGCTTTCCTTTATTGTGTAAAGCTTCCCGTTCAGCATCCCGAAATAGCTTCCCGGCTCGATGCTGACCGTTACAAAGGTATCCGATGCCGTATCGCTCTCCTTGACCGACAGCAGCTTTACGACCGCAGGGCTTTCCGTGCCTGCCGCAGTGAGAGCAAAGATGACATTTGACCCTGAAACAGCGGCGGACGAGCAGTCATACCCATAGATGAGAACCCTGTATATCTCCTTATTTGTGATGCGGTCATACCTTATGAGCTGCTTTGTACCGACCGCAAAGATGCTCTTTTCGGTAAAGAACAGCTTGCCGACTATCATACCCTGTACGGAAAGAAGGCCGTTGATGCTGTTCCTGCCGAGATCATAGGTGGTTATGGTCGTAGTCAGATCCTGACCGACCGTCATAAGCTCGGCAGTATAGAAAACATTGCTGTGATAGATTTCAAACCCGTAGCTCGTTTTGAC
>CAZFLR010000069.1:0-1258 GCA_964519385.1 uncultured Kineothrix sp. | reverse complement strand
GTCGAAATGATAATACAGCCTCTCATCCGTTCTCCTCCGGTATTCGCCCAGCAGAACGTTTCCATACGTGTAGGTCTTCTCTTCCTTTACCCTGAAAAGACCAAGGCGGTTCTTTTCACTGATTTCCTCCGTCAGTACCCGGCTGTACTCACTTTCACGGTCCGTGACAAACACACTCCGGCTAACGGTTCTCCGCATCATAACTCATCCGAACATCCGAAAGGCTTTCTTCTAACTGGCTCTCACCCAGGGAGCTTACCTTCTTTTCCGTCACGTTTCCTGCGCATTGTAGATATAGGTCTGCGTTGCACCGAGGGCATCCATGACCGAAAGAAGGCTGCTTAATCTTCTCTTTCATCTCAGAAATCATAATTTTCACGATTTTTATCTTGCATTGCCTAAAATCATGAACTCGTTTCACAATCGCCTAAATATTATTTTAATTTCATATTAGATAACATTTTTTCTGTATTGTCCATCTCTATTAACAATGGATTCATATAATCACTAAATGCATCCAAATATGCTCTACACCCACCAATAATCATTATTTTTTTAATATCATCATTATTCCTTAATATTATTTCAGCCTTCACATATCTATCATATAAAGTCTTTAAAATCGGCCTATCTGGATTATCTATTAAGCATTGTTCTAACAATACAATTACTTTTTCGATTTGTTTTTTTAGTTCTAATATGGTGTCCATACAAATGCTCCTTAAGGTTTTACTGTTCTTATACTCTTTATCCATTTCAAATCCCAATTTTGTGGTAAAAGAAATTGATCCGCGCCTCCTGCTAACCTTGCTCCGCTCATAGTATACTGTTCACCTACACGTCCTATGTTTAATGTTGTTCCTTTTGGAATAACAATCTCTGCCTCATACTTAAGTGTGTTCTTCCACTCTGGCAATATTGCGCTATCAACTTTTGTCTTTACTCTATTTACGGCAGGATTACTTGTGGCAAATGATCCACCAATTTCCGCATTATATCCAAATGAACGATATACGTTAATATCTTCGTTAGTTACTACAGTACGATATTGCCCATCTTTATAAGTATCAACTAACCAACTCGGCAATTCTTGTTTTTCTATTACAGTAACTTTCGAGTCAATTTTAGTGCTATATACTCCATAATTTACTCTACCACTCTTACCTACTGCCTTCCCCGCAGCCTTCGCTCCATCCGACTTCTTAAGGGCGGTCTTTATGGCGGTTTTGATGTCATCATACTTCCGGCCGGCACATTT
>CAZFLR010000068.1:0-1281 GCA_964519385.1 uncultured Kineothrix sp. | reverse complement strand
CGGCTGTCTTACCATTTCCTGAACCGTGTCCACGACCTCTTCTAAAATTATCACTACGTTTAGAACCTTCTGCAGGCTGTAAATTTGATAATTCCATTATGACACCTCCTTATCTCAATATTTTATGCTTCTTCAACTTTTACAAGATGACATACCTGTTTTACCATACCTCTTGTGCATGCGTTATCAGGTAACTCAACTGTTTTGTTTAATTTCTTTAAACCAAGTGCTGCTACAGTTGCTTTGTGCTTTGGAATTGCACCGATTGTAGACTTCACTAAAGTTACTTTTAACATTTTTTCTGCTGCCATTTCCATATCCTCCTTAAGCCATGATTTCGCTGACTGATTTGCCGCGGTTCTTAGCTACTTCTTCCGGAGTTTTCAGCTGGCTGAGACCTTCAATTGTTGCAAGAACAACGTTCTGCTTGTTGTTTGATCCCAAAGATTTTGTACGAATATTTTTGATACCTGCAAGCTCACAAACGATACGAGCAGGACCGCCAGCGATAATACCAGTTCCTTCAGGAGCTTTCTTCAGAAGAACAGACGCACTTCCGAACTTACCGATGTTGTCATGAGTAATACTGTTAACGTCGTCAAGTGCAACTGCAACCAGGTGCTTAATTGCATCTTCTTTACCTTTACGGATTGCTTCCGGAATTTCAGTCGCTTTTCCAAGGCCGGCGCCTACATGTCCGTTTCCATCGCCTACAACAACAAGTGCTGTAAATCTCATGTTACGGCCACCCTTAACAACCTTAGTAACACGTTTAATGGAAACAACTTTTTCGTTTAATTCCATATTTGTTGTGTCAATGATTGTACGCTTCATGTGTTCTTTCTCCCTTCCTAAAATTCTAAGCCAGCTTCTCTGGCTGCTTCTGCTAATGCTGCGATTTTACCCTGGTATATAAAGCCGCCTCTATCAAAGACTACTGTGTTAATACCTTTTTCTAATGCTCTCTTCGCAATTACAGTTCCTAAATATGCTGCTGCATCAACGTTGTTAGTTTTCTCAAGCTCAGCCTTTACGCTTTTTTCAAGTGTAGAAGCTGCTACTAAAGTGTTACCAACTGTATCATCGATAATTTGAGCATACATATGATTGTTACTTCTGAACACTGCAAGGCGTGGTCTCTCAGGTGTTCCGGAGAAACGGTTACGCACTTTTAAGTGTTTTTTAATACGAACTTTCTGTCTTGATTCTTTACTAACCATCTTTACACTCTCCTTATCTATTTCTTACCAGTTTTACCAACTTTACGTCTGATAACTTCAT
>CAZFLR010000067.1:0-1323 GCA_964519385.1 uncultured Kineothrix sp. | reverse complement strand
CACTGGGTAAAGCTGTTACCTATGCAATCAACCAGAAACCGTACATGGAAAACTAGATGGTATTGAAAATGAGGAACTGAGAAATCCAAAGAAGTGTTATCAACATATTAAAGATGCAATGAAAGATGAACAGAAGTATTATCTGCTCTTAGATGAAGTACAGTTTATGCCACGATTTGAGGAAGTGCTGAATAGTTTGCTGCGCATAAGCAATATTGATGTGTATGTAACTGGCAGTAACTCTAAATTTTTATCTAGTGATATTGTAACTGAATTTAGAGGCAGAGGAGATGAGATAAGAATATATCCGTTATCTTTCGCAGAGTTTTATAATGTTTATGAAGGAGATTATGATGAAGCTTGGGAGGAGTATATGATATATGGTGGGTTACCACAGGTGGCACAATTTTCTGTGGAACGTCAAAAGGCAGAATATCTAAAAAATATTTTTACCAATGTCTATATCAAGGATGTGGTAGAGAGAAATAAGATTCAAAAGGCTGACGAAATTGGAACTTTAGTAGATATTCTTGCTTCTGACATAGGAACTCCTACCAATCCGACTAAAATATCAAATACTTTTAGAAGTGAACGAGGTATCAATTATAGCAATAAGACTATATCCAATCATATAGATTATTTGGCGGAGGCTTTTTTGATTTCTAAAGCGGAACGGTATGATATTAAGGGAAGAAAATATGTGGGTGCTAACCTAAAATATTATTTTTCAGATGTGGGGCTAAGAAATGCCAGATTGAATTTCAGACAGCAGGAACCTACTCATATTATGGAAAACATCGTTTATAATGAACTGCTTATTAGAGCTTATAATGTGGATGTTGGTATTGTAGAAGTGTACGCAAAGAATGATGAAGGAAAAACGACTCGTAAGCAGTTTGAGGTTGATTTTGTAGTAAATCAAGGTAGTCAAAGATATTATATTCAAGTAGCCTATGCTATAACTTCTGAGGAAAAGCAGGCACAGGAACTCAATTCATTCCGAAACATTCCGGATTCATTTAAGAAGATTGTTATAGTGAATGGAACAAAAAGACCTTGGAGAAATGATGAAGGATTTGTAATAATGGGTATGAAATATTTTCTGCTCAATGCGGATAGTTTGGAGTTTTAGAGCAAAGGCATCACAACTAAGCCTCTCGCTTGAGGGTCCCATCGAAACTGCAATTTACTTGGCAGTATTTTATCCTCCGGGACTCTGAATTTAGGTATAAGAAAAGCACCTCCGCAGAGATGCTTTCTTATATTGGTTGAAATTGTTTAGATGAGATTGCTCGGAATAAAACAATTATCCGCATCAATCGG
>CAZFLR010000066.1:0-1376 GCA_964519385.1 uncultured Kineothrix sp. | reverse complement strand
TTGAAGCCCTCTTACGCATGAGGGAAGAATCAAATCCGAATTGCGTTTGCCGTGAATAGCAAGTTTTTCAAGTTCCTTCCCTGCCGGGAACCTTAGCCCCATCTTAACGCCAAGCCTATCGACAAGCTGTCCGGAAGTTATGTCGGTCGTTCCTCCGATGCGGTCAATGTTGAATTCTTCGTCCACAATCAGCATATCGCTCGTTCCTCCGCTTAAGTGAAAAGCTATGAACCTGCTGTCAATAAGCCGATCGTTACCGACAAGCGCAGCGCGGATATGGCCTTGTTGATGAGTGAACTCATAAACAGGGATATTCAAAGCGGCGCCTATTGAGTATGCAACTGTTTTCCCTGAAAGAAAAACAGGCATATAGCTATCCGGTCTTCCGCTCGGGCGGCCGCTGACGCCTATGGCACGGGCATTACTGCCGTCAGCTCCTGCAAACAGATCCGGTACCAGCTTACTAAGATTCCTTGTATGCTGAAAGACCGCATCACTCTGACGCAGCCCCCTTTCTCCTGCCAAAACATCGAGAAGAACTCGCCCGTCATGAATAATGCTGTCAGAATCGACACATGAAACCGAACTGGTATAACAGCTCGTGTCAAATCCTAAAAAAAGATCATTCATCGAAGAATACAGACTCAGCTTCGCGACAAGCTTCCAAGAACACCGTTGATAAATTTAGGTGAACGGGCGTCACAATAAATCTTGGCTAACTCCACGGCTTCATTTATAGTAATCGCATTATCCATGTCGTTATCAAAGATTATCTCATATGCTGCATTTCTGAGAATCGAGAGATCGACTTTGGGCATTCTGGATATTTTCCAATCCGCAGAATGCTGCTCAATTTTCTCATCAATCAAATCTAAGTTATCCTGTACTCCGTTCACGATGCGTGAAGCATATTCGATATCAGCAGCCGAAGGTTCATCAGAAATACCTGATTTTTCAAGCACATCATTATATGTATCATCGCAACCGAAGAGTTTTTCGTATGTCATCATCATTGCGACTTCTCTTGCTGTTTTTCTGCTCAACTTAACCCTTTCCGTCTCCTTTGCTGTGCAAAGGTCCTTTCATATCTAATGTATAAATAATGTCCTCACAAAAACGGAGAGTGAAATCAGAATTTCACTCTTCCGCAAGCCTCTATTTTCTTTTGAAAGTAAACTTAATCACTTCTCGGATGGTTTTCAGGCCATACCTGTCCAAAAAATACCCGGCTGTTATACCGATTGCAGAGAGGATCAGAATAAGCAACGTTCTGAAAAAACCTATAGTAAGCATAAGAATAGCAGAAAGCAGCCCGACCACGCCATATGTAATGCAATATTTATGCTTTTTGCAAAATTCTATAACTTCCTTAAAGG
>CAZFLR010000065.1:0-1421 GCA_964519385.1 uncultured Kineothrix sp. | reverse complement strand
TGCGTATGCATCCTGCATACCTTATAAATTATACCATATCGGGCGGATAATAGCAAACTGTGATTTATCCAATTGCAAAGCATCCGAAACTATGCTAAAATACGGATAATAAAGTACAGTATTCATGGGGGTAATAAAATGGGAAAGATCAAACTCCTTTCAAACATAATCAATTTTTCAACTAACCAGGTCGAGGGCTACTGCGTTGTCAAGGCGGTACAGCTCAAGGTCAACGTAAAAGGTGCGGAATACCTCGATTTCACCCTTTCCGATGCGGAGGGCGAGATTAACGCAAAGCTCTGGGATTATCAGAGCACTGCCCACGGCAGCTACAATGCCGGCGATGTGATAAAGATACGCGCAACGGTCAATATGTACCGTGATGCCGAGCAGCTCAAGATCGACCGCATCCGCCACGTCAATCCATCGGATGATGTGGATATGAGTCAGCTTGTCGCAAGCTCCCCCTTTGACGGTGAAAAGCTCTATCAGGAAATGTATGACCTTGTCGGAGGATTCAAAAACGATGAGCTTTCAAGGCTGACCCGTTACCTTATGCGTGAGCACCGTGATAAGCTCGTCAACTTCCCCGGTGCGCTCAGGATGCACCACGCGATGCGCGGAGGGCTTATGTATCATACGCATACGATGCTGAGCGTCGCAAAGAAGATAGTCGAGGTATATTCGCAGTTTTACCCCGAGCTCTGCGCCGAGCTTGTCTATTCCGGGGTTATTCTTCACGACATTGCAAAGACCCTCGAATACGACATCGGCGATACGGGCCTTGCGACCGCATACAGCACCGAAGGGCAGCTTCTCGGGCATATTTCGATGGGTATGGCGATGATAGAGCAGGCATCGGCGGAGCTCAGCATCTCCCGTGAAACGACCAATCTGCTTTCGCATATTCTGCTCTCCCACCACGGCGTGCCTGAATTCGGTTCCCCTAAGCTTCCGCTATTCCCGGAAGCCGAGATAGTTTCGACCGTCGATACGCTTGATGCTAAACTCTTTGAGATGTACGATGCGCTCGGCTCCACCGAGATAGGAAAATTCTCCGACCGTGTATGGGGGCTTGACAACCGTCAGCTTTACAGGCACGGCTACGGGCTGAAAACGGATACCGAGGACTGAGAAAATCTTGGTTTCCTCTGCCGGGCGAATGATGGATTTTGTTCCGAATATATTGGAATTTGCCCGGTTTTTTGCTTGACAAAAATCCATGATTTCTGTTATACTCTAATATGTAGATAGAGGCGCAGAAGCTGAGGTAATCACGGCGAACAAAGGGCGATCCCCTGCCGATGGTGAATGTGGTTTCTGCCGAAAGCATGAATTATTGATCGCGGTTTTCATGCTTGGGCGCAGGGTTCAGCACGCTGCGACTGTCATCCGTTTTGAGATGAAGCGCTATTCGAACA
>CAZFLR010000064.1:0-1479 GCA_964519385.1 uncultured Kineothrix sp. | reverse complement strand
GTTCCATCCAGTCCATGGTAGCAGTACCTTCATGAGTATCACCAATTTTATAGTTTACTCCAGTATAATAAAGGATACGCTCAGTTGTTGTTGTCTTACCAGCATCAATATGAGCCATAATACCGATATTTCTGGTTCTCTCTAATGGATATTCTCTTCCAGCCAAGGTATTTCCTCCTTTTAGAATCTGTAGTGAGCAAATGCTTTATTAGCTTCTGCCATTTTATGCATATCTTCTTTTCTCTTAACGGCAGCACCTGTGTTGTTAGCTGCGTCTAAGATTTCGTTAGCCAGTCTCTCTTCCATTGTCTTTTCACTTCTCTTACGAGAAAACATTGTTAACCAACGAAGAGCTAAAGCCTGTCGTCTGTCCGGACGTACTTCGATTGGCACCTGATAAGTTGCTCCACCGATACGTCTGGCCTTAACCTCGAGTGAAGGCATGATGTTGTTCATAGCTTCCTCGAATGTCTCAAGAGCCGGTTTCCCGGATTTCTCTTCTACTCTGGCAAATGCACCGTAAACAATCTTCTGTGCTACACCCTTCTTACCGTCTAACATGATGTTATTGATAAGCTTTGTAACCACTTTATTGTTGTACATTGGATCTGCCAATACGTCTCTTTTCTGAATATGTCCTTTACGTGGCACGGTTCTTCCCTCCTTAATTATAATAGATATTACGACCTGTAAACAGACCGTAATCCGCGCGAATTCACCGCATGCTCTCTGCGTTTCCGGTGTTTTATCAGCGCAAATTAAATCATAGGTACTCACATGATTAACTAATGTGTGCGTGCGGTATTGCTTTATCCGCAAAAAATGCGTGAAATTGGAATCCCAACACTGAATTAGTTCTTAAATTGTGGTACTGCAACAGGTATTATTTTCCTGCTTTCGGTCTCTTAGCTCCGTATTTAGAGCGAGCCTGTTTTCTGTTAGCAACTCCCGCTGTATCAAGTGTACCACGGATTACGTGATATCTTGTACCTGGTAAGTCTTTTACTCTACCACCACGGATAAGCACAACGCTATGCTCCTGTAAGTTGTGGCCTTCTCCCGGAATGTAAGAAGTAACTTCGATTCCGTTAGAAAGACGAACTCTGGCGATTTTTCTAAGAGCTGAGTTAGGTTTCTTAGGAGTAGCTGTCTTAACAGCCGTACATACACCTCGCTTCTGTGGAGAAGAAACATCCGTTGCTTTCTTATGAAGGGAGTTGTATCCTTTCTGAAGAGCCGGAGCTGTGGATTTCTTTACAGTTGTCTGACGACCTTTTCTAACTAACTGGTTAAATGTTGGCATTCTTTTTCACCTCATTTCGTTATAATTTGTTTTATTTTCGTGGCACACAAAAAAGAAACATGCATTTGCGTGCACACTATCATAGTATAGTTTTTGATTCCCACCTTGTCAAGATATTTTTCAAAAAAAGAAGACACCTTTCATGATGTCTTCTTTCTCTGCTTTTTATTCAGTTA
>CAZFLR010000063.1:0-1487 GCA_964519385.1 uncultured Kineothrix sp. | reverse complement strand
AATAAATATAGATCAGACAATAAGAAAACTTGAAACATTAAGACAGCAGCTTGATGATTATGCAGAAATTATTCATAAGCCTTTATATGGAGTTCAATTATCAGCATTTCAGTTATATGGTTTAAAAGAAGCGGCTGATGAGCATTTTTCAAGAAGTGACCGTATAATTCCATTGGTCAGATTTGATCATCCTGAAACTTTAACTTTAAAGGATTTGGATGATATTACCATATCTTTGGAAAACTTGGCTGAGCTGTATCAAACAATTTCTAAGGAAAATCCGTGGAGTAAATGTGCTCCAAAAAGTTTGCTTCCTGCAGATTTAAGGGAAATTGAGCAATTGATTAATGACACATTACATGCTTTAGATGACTTTTTAGTTGAAAGGGGAAGTGTTTATGACATTTATGGAATTAAAAAACCGGAAACACTTAATGAATTTGAAAAGTCTCTTTCAGCATTTGATATAATCAGTTCTAAAAATTCTGAATTAATTGATGGTGATATATTAAAATCTGGAGCCTGGAATAATAACAATGATGATGCTTATAGATTAATAAATGAATTGGAAAAATATCAAAAAGTAGCCAAATCATTAGATAGGTTTAATTCAAGCATATTTTCTGCAGACATTGACAGATTAATTGGAGAAGTTCGGGAAAGCACCCATAAGAAATTATCCAGATTATTTGGTAATAAACCTCATATTGAGCTGGTTGAAAGATATTATAATGGTCCAGTTCCTAAATCTCCGGAGGATGTTTTATTTGATTTGGAACAGGCAAAACAAGTAATAGCTATTAAAAAGCAATTGGATGCAAATGAGTCATTAGCTCGCAAATATTATGGTGATTACTGGCATTTAGGTGCAAATGTCAATGATTTAAAAGAAATAGCAAAGTGGATGAATGAATTTATATCTTTAACACGTGATGGAATCTTTTCACAAAATACTATTGATATTTTATCTAATGATATGTTCAGCATAAATCCTAAGGAAGATTTAACTGAATATATTGAATCAGGAAATTTATTTGAAAGTGAACTTAAAAAATTAGAATCCAAATTAAATCCTAGAAGTAAACTAATCTTTAAAAGAGATACTGGTGATGTTGCTTTTGAGAGATGGCAGGAACAGCTATATAATTGGAGAGGACAGCTATCCAGTCTTCACTTATGGTCTCAGTATTTGAATACTAAAAATGCTTGCAGGGGAACTGACTCTGAACAGTTTATTGATTCAATTGAAAGAAGAGACATTAAAAAAGATGATGTTAAAGCATTGGTTCAAGGAAACTTTGCAGATTCATTACTGAATATTTTATTTGTTGAAAATCAGGAACTGGCTACATTTATCGGAGAATTGCATGAAAACAGAATAAAAGAGTTTGAAGATTTGGATAAAAAAATATTGTCCCTAAACCGCAAAAGAATTTTCCAAAAATTAAATAATAATATTCCACAAATATTTGGAGCTACTGAAAACC
>CAZFLR010000062.1:0-1560 GCA_964519385.1 uncultured Kineothrix sp. | reverse complement strand
TGTTCCAATATGCTATAAATTGAATGGAAAAATATTTGCTCAACTATATCCATATACGGATGTTCGAGAATTAATTGCAACACCATCGTCTGTCGTAACAAATTTTTATATTTTTGATGAAGAACACTACGGTCATGGGTATGACCGATATATAACAATACATAAGGTGCTTGATAATGCAAATCATAATACGGATAAAAAGAAGTCGGGAAAAGAGTTGAAGGACTATGCATGGAAAGCGCTTAGAGGTTCTTCACAGGCACCGATAGAGGGCGATCCAACCAGCAATACGCAGTGGTCTGTTTTATTCGATAATACTGCCGGACAGGCGGAGATTGTATTCAGACGCAACTGGGATGATAAGCATGAATATAGCCTACGGGAATTAGAAAAAAAGTATTCCACAGGACATAAAACAGAGAATGTAAAAGAGGTGTGACGATAATGAAGAAAAGAGTATTTAGTTTTCTGCTGCTCATATGCATGATGCTTTCGCAAGTGTTGGTGGCATATGCAGAGGGTAGTTCGGAAACAATAGGAACAGAAACAATAAAGACAGGTTTGTGTGAACATCATACGACACATGATGAAAATTGCGGTTATGTGGAGGCTGTTGAAGGTTCACAATGTACGCATAAACACAGTGAAATATGTTATCAGACACTACGCGGTATGCATAAACATAGTGGTGGAACAGCGACTTGTACAGATAAAGCAGTCTGCGATTACTGTGGTATGCTCTATGGAGAGTTAGACAGCAGCAATCATACAGGAAGAACAGAAATCAAAAATGACAAGGATGCAACCTGTACTGAGGACGGCTACACGGGAGATACATACTGCAAGGATTGCGGTGAAAAACTGCAGTACGGAATACCGCTTACAAAATTAGGTCACATTGACGCAGATAAGAACCATGTGTGTGATCGTGAAAATTGCAAAGCAACACTTTCCACTTGTAGTGGTGGAACAGCAACCTGTAAGGACAAAGCAGTTTGTGATTACTGCGGTAAGCCATACGGTGATTTCGACAGTAGCATTCATGCTGGTGGTACCCATATCAAAAACGATAAAGCTGCTACCTGCAACGAGGATGGTTACACAGGAGATACATACTGCAAGGGCTGCGATACCAAGTTATCTTCTGGCAAATCCGTTGATAAGACCGGACATGATTATGAAAGCAAAGTAACAAAAGAAGCTACCACAACAAGTACAGGAACAAAGACTTATACTTGCAAAAATTGTGGACATTCTTATGAAGAAGAAATTGCAAAGTTGCCAAGCCAGAGTACATCTCCTAAGACGGGGGACGAAACACCTTTGGCAATGACGATTGCGGTAACAACACTTAGTGCAGTTGCTCTGGCAGTTCTGCTTCTTCTCAACAAAAAAAGAAAAGTAAACTAAAAGAAATACAGAAATGATGAGGTGCCGTAACGAAGGTTTTGAAAATGAGTGGTAAAGACAATTGGTACGGTATATTGCAGAAAAATCTAAAACTTAAATTTGGAGGAAACTGCAATGAAATCATTATTTGAACAAATAGGTGGAACTTAC
>CAZFLR010000061.1:0-1589 GCA_964519385.1 uncultured Kineothrix sp. | reverse complement strand
CAAAAAAAGAAGACACCTTTCATGATGTCTTCTTTCTCTGCTTTTTATTCAGTTACCACTGTATCCTCATCCATATCGACAATCGCGTCAATCATATCTTCTGTCTCGATGATATTATCAGCAGAATCCGCTTCTGCAACGTTTTCATGCTCCAATATTTCGAGTTCGTTCTCCATGAAGTGTTCGTCGGTATTAAGGCTGACACTTCTGTATCTCTTCATACCTGTTCCTGCCGGAATCAGTTTACCGATGATAACATTTTCCTTCAATCCGATAAGCGGATCGACCTTTCCTTTAATCGCAGCTTCCGTGAGCACCTTCGTTGTCTCCTGGAAGGATGCTGCTGAAAGGAATGAGTTTGTTGCAAGAGCAGCCTTTGTAATACCAAGCATTACCTGACTTCCCTCTGCCGGCTGTTTGCCTGCTGCAATAAGCTCTTCATTCACATCCTCATACTCAAGAACATCTACAAGCGTTCCCGGAAGGAAGTTAGAATCTCCGTTTTCTTCGATACGGATTTTCTTGAGCATCTGACGGACAATCACCTCGATATGCTTATCCGCAATATCAACACCCTGAAGTCGGTATACACGCTGCACTTCACGAATCATGTAATCCTGTACTGCACGAATTCCTTTAATCTTGAGAAGGTCATGTGGATTTACACTACCCTCTGTCAGCTCATCTCCGGCTTCAAGTGTAACGCCGTCCATAATCTTAATACGTGAGCCGTAAGGAATCAGGTATGTTTTGCTTTCACCCGTCTCATCATTTGTGATGACGATTTCACGTTTCTTCTTTGTATCTTTAATTGTGGCAACACCGCCAAACTCTGCAATAATTGCAAGTCCCTTCGGCTTTCTTGCCTCAAAAAGCTCCTCGACACGAGGAAGACCCTGTGTGATATCATCACCGGCCACACCACCGGTATGGAATGTTCTCATGGTAAGCTGCGTACCCGGTTCTCCGATGGACTGAGCCGCAATAATTCCGACTGCTTCACCGACCTGGACAGCTTCACCCGTTGCCATATTGGCTCCGTAACACTTAGAACAGATTCCGTTGTGGCAGCGGCATCCGAGGATTGTACGAATCTTCACCTGTTCAATCGGATTGCCGTCAGCATCCACTCCGATGCTCATAATCTTATTTGCACGGCTTGGTGTAATCATGTGATTTTTCTTCACAATCACGTTGCCGTCCTTATCTTTGATTTCCTCGCATGAATAACGACCTGTAATACGGTCCTTAAGTCCTTCGATTGTCTCTTTTCCGTCCATGAATGCTTTCACATACATTCCCGGAATCTCTGCACGGTTTTCGCTACAGTCAATCTCACGGATAATAAGTTCCTGAGAAACGTCAACCATACGTCTTGTCAGGTAACCCGAATCGGCTGTACGAAGAGCCGTATCGGAAAGACCTTTACGCGCACCATGTGCGGACATGAAATACTCAAGTACGTCAAGACCCTCACGGAAGTTTGATTTGATTGGGAGCTCGATGGTACGACCTGTTGTATCCGCCATAAGACCACGCATACCTGCAAGCTGTTTAATCTGCTGGTTAGAACCACGGGCTCCGGAGTC
>CAZFLR010000060.1:0-1594 GCA_964519385.1 uncultured Kineothrix sp. | reverse complement strand
TTGGGGTATGGTCTGGTGGTTTCTGTCTGCTTTGCCCCAACGCCTGCACAAAATGCCCTACGTTTTGTTTTACGCTCCTTGGTGCGTACTACTGCCACTGTGATGCAAAAATCGAAACTGTGGCGAATTACGGCTTTTATCTATAGTTCCTATTCGTACCGTTTTTGGAACTGGTGCGGTACTGCTGGGTTTCGTGGTGGCAGTAGCTTCTGTAAGGAACTTTGCTGGTTTAGTTTTAGGAACTGGATGCATTTTTGATGATATTTTGCTGACCTTTTATGGTTGGATTCAGATGATATTTGATTGGAGTTGGTGTGATGAACAAAAGAACAAGAGCAATCGATGAAGATACATACAAGCTGATTATAGCAACCATGAAGAATGGTTTTTCTTATCAAGGTGTGCAGTATAAGCCTAATGAGCGAATAGCAACAGTGTTGGTGTTGGAATACAATCTTGGTCTCAGAGTAGGTGATATATTAAATTTGTGTGTGGAGTCCTTTGTAAAGGATGGTAGTCGATATCGTCTGGATATCTATGAGCAGAAGACTGGTAAGTACCGCAATTTCACAATCCCGAATGAAGTATATCAGTTTGTGCGTGATTATGCCTATGCCCACAACATTTCTTCTAAAGCGAAGTTGTTCCCAATCACAGAACGTGCGGTATTGAAGCATCTAAAAGCAGTGAGTGCGTATCTTGGCTTAGAGGGTGTAGGTTCGCATAGTTTTCGTAAAGGCTTTGCAACGAATGTCTATGTGAATAATAATTATAATATTGAACTTGTCAGAACCCTGCTTCAGCACTCCAATGTAAGTGTTACTCAAAGATATATCGGTATCGGTTCTAAGGAACTGGAAGATGCTATCCAGAAGAATGTCTGTCTTGGCTAGAATGGCTGAAAAACTGAATTTATATTTTGAAATCTGTACTTCTGATGGAAGAAATCATCAAGGTACAGATTTTTTCGTGCTTTTGCTCATATTTTGTTCAGAACTCAGTTGGCGGATGATATGGGATATTAGGAAATATAAATTGTATTTTCCTGTGCAATTTATAACAGAATTGACTTGAATATGACGGTATTCAGAGTTAACATCACGACACTTACATAAAGCAGTTCGTAAGTCTTTTGTAAGTCCTGCGTTCTGCAGGATACATCCATCTTTATGAAGTCAGCGGTATCCGATTTGGATATTTTGTGTCTGACCAGAAGTAGATAGACTATACCACTCTTGCACACTTGGTTGATTTAAATGCGTAATTCCGAGAAAGATGCTTAACAGTTGAGATTGCCACTATTTTGCCAAACATAGAGATTGGAGTTGATTTTTATGATTAAAGAAGATTTGATTTTTGTGGGTATCGATTTACATAAGGAGACTCACACCGCAGTCATTATCGACTGCTACAATAACAAACTGGGCGAGATTACTTTCGCCAACAGACCAGCCGATTTTCCTAAGCTGGTAACAAAAGTAAAAAAATGTAATACTGATGGTAAAGAAGTAGTTTATGGCTTGGAGAATGCTTACGGTTACGGCAGAGCCTTAGCTGTGTGGCTGATTGATAAGGGGTATCTGGTAAAGGATGT
>CAZFLR010000059.1:0-1630 GCA_964519385.1 uncultured Kineothrix sp. | reverse complement strand
TACACAAGGCACTCAATATATTAGCTATATCTTGTTTCAATTGCCCATATATTATCTTCCTTCTGAATTTTGGCGCAAAAACTATATGATACTTACAATTCCATTTCGGTCGAGTAGATAAGGGGAATCTCACCCCAAACCTCTCACGGAACCGTACATGATAGTTGAAGTGATATATTAATGTTGTAACAGCAGTGGCTACTAAGATATAATAATTCCTACAAAGAAAAGAGGTACACATTATGCCACAAAGTTACACACCAGAATTTAAAAAGAAGATTGTCCGTCTTCATGAGGAAGAGGGACGTACTTACAAAAGCATCACTGCTGAGTACGGAGTATCCAAAGCCAGCATTTCCAAGTGGTGTAGCGAATTTAGTAAAGAATGCCAAGAAAAAGCTCTCAAAAATCCAGATGCACCAAATGAAATGGAACTTATGAAAGAGAATCTATTTCTAAAAAAAGCAGCGGCATTCTTTGCGAAGGAAATCGATTAGAGGCTTATCGGTTTATTGAACAATATCACGAGTTGTTTGGTCTGCGCTGGCTCTTGCGGCGACTTGGTATCTGTCCAAACGCATACTACAACTACCGGAAACACCGGAAGGCAGATTATTATGCCCATAAAGAAAAAGTACTGGCTCAGATTCAGGAAATCTATCACTCTCACAATGGTGTTGATGGTTATCGGAGTATGAAAATCTATCTGGAGCGCAAAGGCTATTTTTACAGTGTAACTACTGTTCATAAATATATGAATACAGAACTTGGACTCCATTCAATCGTCCGCCCAAAGAAACCAGGATATGAGCACGGAAAACCACATAAAGTATTTGACAATAAGCTCAATCAGGATTTCACGGCAGACGAAATCAATCGGAAATGGTGCACAGATTTCACATATCTGTTTCTTGCAAATCATGATGTGCGCTATAACTGCACAATCATAGATCTGCATGACCGAAGCGTGATTGCCAGCATTACGGATCGTAACATTACCAGCGACCTTGCTATCCGGACGCTCCAAAAAGCACTGGCATCCCAACCGTCCATTAAAAATGGATTAATCCTGCATTCAGACCAAGGCTCACAGTATACTTCCAAGGCATTTATCGAGTTCTGTGAATCGGTAAATGTGACACAAAGTATGAGCAAAGCCGGTTATCCGTATGACAATGCACCGATGGAGCGTTACTTTAATACTCTAAAAAACGAGTGCACAAATCTATACGATTTTGCAACAGAAGATGCACTCTATCAAAAGGTAGAAGAATTTGCATATGTAGACTATAATCATGTGCGCCCGCACAGTTTTAACGATTATCGAACACCATACGAGGCACGGATGGCATCGTAGCCGATTAGTGATATTTATTAGCCACAAGTGTTACAAAAATGCTTGACCACAACACCTCCATCTACTCGCCACATTTACTCTGCTCCTACAAATGGTAACTTTACGGCTTCATCCTTTTGTGCGGACTTACCAAACAGAGCCTAGCCTTATATGTGATTTCTATCCGTCGAGCCAGAGGTTTGCCTACAGCTTCCTTCAGATTATCCGAGTTCTCGGATAATCTGAATTATCCAAGTAGAATTATTATCCGAGAAGTTCTTAAGAATGACTGAA
>CAZFLR010000058.1:0-1660 GCA_964519385.1 uncultured Kineothrix sp. | reverse complement strand
GTATCGGGCTTCTGCCGCGCAAGGCGAAAGCCCAAAAGAGTGATTATGGAGCTTCCGGCATCGGCAAGGTTGTTGAATGCATCCGCCGTGATGGAAACCGATTTTGCAAGGGTACCGGCAAGGAATTTGCCGATGAATAAAAGAATATTCAGAAAAATGCCGAAGCCTCCGCAGAGTACGCCGTAAGAGCTGCGCACGGCGGGGGATTCGTAGTTTTTATAGTCCTTAATAAAAATGCGTGATAGAAGCTTTATCATTTGGTTAACGGTTATCTCCTGTTATTTCATCTATGCATTCGAGCACCTCGTCTGTACCGTCGAGGGTACTGTCCTTTTTCATACGGGCAATGAATTCATCACGATTCTCGTACAGCTCATTTATGTCGTGAACGAGCCTTTCGGGTGTAATATCCTCCTGCAAAAGGGTCATGCTGTACCCCTTTTTGGCGGCATAAGCGGCATTGAGAAGCTGATCGCCCCGGCTTGCGCCCTTGGGAAGGGGTACGAGCAGGGTGGGCTTGTTGAGCGAAAGAAATTCAAAGAGCGCGTTTGCTCCGGCACGGCTGACTATCACGGCCGTAGCAGCCAGAATATCGGGCAGCTCGGGGCCGATGTACTCATATTGACGGTAGGACGGAATATCTATGCTTTCATCGACCTTGTCCTTGCCGCAGAGGTGGACGACATCATAGCGCGCGGTAATGGTATCGAGCGAAACCCTGATGGCATCGTTGAGCGCGGAAGCGCCGAGGCTTCCGCCCATGACGAGGATAATGGGCTTATCTCCGGAGAAGCCCAAAAAATCAAGACCGCGGACGCGGCTTCCGGAGAAAAGCTCGCGGCGTATGGGAGTACCGGTATGGATTCCCTTTTTTCCGACATATTGAAGTGTATCATCAAAGGTTACGAGCACCCTGTCAGCATATTTTGCGGCGAGCTTGTTTGCAAGGCCGGGAGTGAAATCCGATTCATGGCAGAGCACCGGGCATTTGCCTTTTGCAGCCATAACTACGGGTACGCTCACAAATCCGCCCTTTGAAAATACGAGATCGGGCTTGACCTCTTTGATTATCCGCTTTGCCTCCGAAATCCCTTTCAGAACCTTGAAGGGGTCGGTCAGGTTCTTCAGCGAGAAATAACGCCTTAGCTTGCCTGCTTCAATCGAATGAAAGATGACATCGCCCTGCTCCGTAATGAGCCTATGCTCGATGCCGTCAGCCTGACCGACATAGTGAATTTCAAATCCGCGTTCGCGAAGCCCGGGAAGCAGTGCGATATTGGGGGTAACATGCCCTGCGGAGCCGCCGCCGGTGAGAATGATTTTTTTGCTCATAAATATCTCCGAGGTTTTTTTTATTATATGCCGAAATGTGCCGTCTTTGAACAGCACATGGGGGATTACCGACCGATATGCTAATTATATCAGAAAACTTCCGAAAAGCAATATTGATAATCAAAGCCCGGGAACATGCTGAGGAACAAAACATATGTTATTTTCCTTACAAAAATACCTTTCGGACGGATAACCGCATTTGGAGTACGGCCGCAGTTATGTTAGTGTAAAATAATTCCGGGAGAAATAACGAGCCCCTGGCCGCCGGCAGGTGAGGCCTCCGCCCCCCGCGGGGGGCGGAGCGGCAAATAAAAATAGCGGGGACGCG
>CAZFLR010000057.1:0-1741 GCA_964519385.1 uncultured Kineothrix sp. | reverse complement strand
TTTTACAAGTCCGTAATCTTTCAGATAGTCTACATACCGCATAGTCACATCAAATTCTGTACTGATACCGCCATCAACCATGCCGATCGTAAGCACTCCATTATGTACACTCTCTACCTGATTATGAAATCCTAAAAGATTATCTGTTTTCAGTGGATTACTTTTCTTATCTGATACGTAAAACAATTCTGGAATTACCACAGAAATATTTACTGATACTTCATTCTTCCACAGCTCCGCCTCAAACGGCACACCACTTTTCAATATTCCCTGCACATATCCCAAATTATCCTGCGATACACATTCCGTATGATTACATATTGGAAGCCCACTACTTGCCTGATAAAATGCAGGATCTTCGTCAATATCAGACTGTTCTATTCCAGTACAGTCTTCTATTTTATCTCCAAACACTTTACGAAACGCATTTATTTTATCCTCGTCATGCAAAATGGCAAAAGCAACCGTTTCAAAGAATTTATTAAAACCATCTTCAAAGAATATCTTATAAAAATAACCTGCCACTATTTCCGTATCATGACCAAATGCACCACAACCCCATGCACCAAGCACAAGATTTCTATAGCCATATCTTGCAGCCATATAAAGCATCCTGCGAAGTCTGTCTGTCATAACATCATCCAGCATACTTTGCTTAACACCCTTTGCCCGTCCGTTTTTGTTTGGTGCAGGAATTGTTACTACAGATACATTGTATGGTTCTTGTAACAATTCTCCGTCCAAATCTCTAAACACACAAACCTCCGGTGTAACAAGCATATAATCAGAATCGAGTGGCTTAAGGTTGTTTCTGTTATAATTATACATTTCCATTGCTTTTTCCGAAGACAACGACAGATAAAGGGTACTATTTCTGCACAGCGATTCTTCCTGCGCCCTTGCACCATTTAAGAATCCTCCGCCCGGATGAATGGCATTAGCAAAATTCATTACAAGCGGATGCTCAAGTCCACTCGCAACCTGATAGGAATCACCATCTACAAGAAAAAAATCAGCTCCAGTTGTTCCACAAAATGATCTTTCAAAAAACTCATCTTCATCATTCTCGATCTCATTTAATTTATCCTCATCTAAAACAAACACATCATCATAAGCATACATACCATTGATTTTAGTCAGTTCTATCTTTTTTTCTTCCAAATAATAATATCCCTGTTTTGCTATCTGTAATGTTTCTTTTGCCATCTTAGATAATCTATAACTTCCCATTCAATCCTCCGTATAATCTCGATTCCTTCTCTTAATTGTAGCACTTTTCCTTCACTCTTACCACAACAAATATGGGACATGACAACCGCCATGCCCCTCTTTTCTATCGTTCCAACGCTTTCTCCAGTTTCCATTTTTGCCCTTTCAATTCATTTTGCTTTTCATACAGACTGTTACGCTCTTTGCAAAGTTCTTTCATACGCTCCAGTTTCTCTTTTACTCCCTCCCGGCAGTCCGGCTCTATCTGCTTATATTCCCCGGTCAGATTGCGGATTACGTTATTGTTCTCTTTCATCTGCTCCGACACCAACACCCAGTCTATCAGATTTTGCACTTCTTTGTCCGTATCATAAAGGTCTGTTTCCGTCAGAATTTTGGCACATAACCGCACCATAACTTTCTTTTCCATATTTGTCATTTAATCACCCCTATCCTTTGTTATCTCCCTATATCACAATCTCGTTTCCGATGTTTTTCTGCCTTTTCAGCCCGCTCGATTGCCTTTGACTGT
>CAZFLR010000056.1:0-1832 GCA_964519385.1 uncultured Kineothrix sp. | reverse complement strand
GCAAAGGTCTGCAACACCTCTATCACCAGTTCGAATCTGGTTGGCGCCTCTAAAACCTTGAAACTATTTCAAGGTTTTTATTTTTTACCTAAGTAATTGATGAAATGTAGTGAAATTAATTCTTACATTTCAAAAATAATTGTGATAAAATACATTGTTGTAAAAAAGAAAACCGTGTAATCGGTAGATGTAAGTCCGGCAAGAAGTATTGCGTGTAATCTAATGTAGTTTACTACGAAGATTGCACGCTTTTTATGTTTCATAAGGAGGAAAAAAGTAAATGATAAACATTATTACCATCAGCCGTGAATTCGACAGCGGAGGAAGAATAATCGGAGAAGCAGTCGCTGAAAAGCTCGGAGTACCATGCTATGACAGGGATTTTATCGAAAAAATTGCCGAAGAAACCGGATACGCACAAGATTATGTTGAAAAGGAAAGTGAATATGCACCAAATACAAACACTTTGGCCTATATGTTTCTTGGCAGAGGAACAGACGGATTGTCCAATGCTGATAAAATATGGATTGCCCAGAAGAAGGTAATTCGGGAGGTTGCAGAGAAAGGACCTTGTGTGATTGTCGGAAGATGTGCCGATTATGTTCTAAGAGAGCGTGACGATTGTATGAATGTGTTTGTATATGCAGATAAAAAAAGAAAACTGAATTATAAATATTTTACAGAGCAGGAATAGGGAAAACGGCAGAACTATCATTTATCTATAGACAGTGGTTTTTTGGGAATTGAAAAAGCAGCAGAGCTGATTGTGGAAGCAGCAGGAGGAAGGGCAGAAAATGAATAAATCAGGAAATAAAGAAAACAAAATGGCTGTAATGCCGGTAAACAGACTGATGCTGAATATGGGTATTCCAATGATTATATCCATGATGCTTCAGGCGGTATATAATATTGTGGACAGTGCCTTTGTAGCCAATATAGATGAAGTGGGTGTCAATGCCCTTCTGGCAAAGAGCATGGGACAGAATAATTTAGAAAAGGCGGCAAAGACTGCAGGAAACGGCGTATTTCTGATGGGTGTTATATACATTATATTTCTTCTGTTTGCCTTATTCGGAACAAAACCGTATATTGCTTCACAGACGGAAAATCCAATGATTGCACAGATGGCGGTTGATTATTTGAAAATATGTTGCGGATAGTCTTTCGGAATCCTGTATTTTTCTTTATATGAGAAGGTATTGCAGGCAACCGGAAAAAGTATGTACTCCACAATTGCACAAATAAGCGGTGCAGTTATCAACATTATTCTCGACCCGATTATGATTTACGGATGGCTGGGATGCCCGGAGCTTGGGGTAAAAGGTGCTGCTTATGCGACAGTGATCGGACAGATTGCCTCTGCGCTTATTGGTCTTACACTTCATTTGAAAACAAATAAAGAGATACAGAATCGCCCGTCAGATATGAAACCGTCGCTGAAAATTATAAAGGGAATTTATTCTATCGGATTTCCGCCTATTATTGCTCAGGCGTTAATGTCTGTCATGACTTATCTTTTAAATGTAATTTTTGTCAGAATCGGAGAAAATGTTGTGACTGCTTACGGTCTGTATTATAAAATTCAGCAGTTTGTTTTGTTTGCAGCATTCGGATTGCGAGATGCGATTACACCGATTGTCTCCTTTAATCACGGAATGGGTGACAGAAAAAGAGTCCGAGACGGCATAAAGTATGGACTGTTATATACGCTCGGAATTATGCTGATTGGTTTTCTGGGACTGGAGATTTTTGCAAATCCGCTTGCCGGAATCTTTGGTATATCTTATAAGATAAGTGTTGCCGTTAGAAATCCTGTATAAATCTACGAATTT
>CAZFLR010000055.1:0-1848 GCA_964519385.1 uncultured Kineothrix sp. | reverse complement strand
TTTGGACCTTTTACAGTCACTTTGTTATTTTCTGCAATATCAACAGTAACACCTGCCGGTACTGCGATTGGCATTCTTCCTATACGTGACATGCCCGTACCTCCTATATTGTGATGGGTTTAATTACCAAACGAATGCGAGAACCTCTCCGCCTACCTGGAGTTCTCTTGCTTTCTTGTCTGTAACTACGCCCTGGTTTGTAGAAATAATTGCAACTCCGAGTCCGCCAAGCACTCTTGGAAGTTCGTCTTTACCAGCGTAAACACGAAGACCCGGTTTAGAAATTCTCTTGATTCCTGAGATAATCTTTTCATTCTTATCTGCACCGTACTTTAATGTGATGCGGATTGTCTTGAAATTACCGTCATCTACTAAATCGTATTTCTGAATATAACCCTCATCAACCAGAATGTCTGCAATAGCAAGTTTCATTTTGGATGAAGGAACATCAACTGTATCATGTTTTGCAGTGTTCGCATTACGAATTCTTGTAAGCATATCTGCAATTGGATCGCTCATTGTCATCTTGAATTGCCTCCTTCTTTCATTTTACCAGCTTGCTTTTTTAACGCCTGGAATCTGTCCTTTATAAGCTAACTCACGGAAGCAAATTCTGCAAATTCCGTATTTTTTCAAAACTGAATGTGGACGTCCACAAATTTTGCAACGTGTATATTCTCTTGTAGAGAATTTAGCCGGACGCTGCTGTTTTACTTTCATCGAAGTCTTAGCCATGAATTTACCTCCTGTTATTTTGCAAATGGCATGTTGAATAATCTTAATAACTCACGTGCTTCTTCATCTGTCTTGGCAGTTGTTACGAAGATAACATCCATACCTCTGATTTTGTCAACTTTATCGTACTCGATTTCAGGGAAGATAATCTGCTCTTTGATACCAAGTGCATAGTTACCTCTTCCGTCGAATGCGTTAGGATTTACTCCTCTGAAGTCACGTACTCGTGGTAAAGCAAGGTTTACTAAACGGTCTAAGAATTCATACATTTTCTCGCCACGTAATGTTGTTTTGCATCCGATGGCCTGACCTTCTCTGATTTTGAAGTTAGCAACGGAATTCTTAGCTTTTGTTACAACTGCTTTCTGTCCTGTGATAGTTTCCATATCTTTAACAGCCGATTCTAACACTTTTGCGTTGTCTTTTGCTTCGCCAACACCCATGTTAAGAACGATCTTGTCAAGCTTCGGAACTTCCATGATATTTTTATAACCAAATTTCTTGATCATAGCGTCTACGATCTCGTCTTTGTATAAATCTTTAAGTCTGCTCACGCTTTTAGACCTCCTCTCTTAGAATTAATCGATAATTTCTCCAGTGGATTTTGCAAAACGGACTTTTTTATCGCCATCCATCTTGAATCCAACCTTTGTAGGTTTTCCTTTGTGTAAATACATTACATTGGAAATATCGATTGGAGCCTCTTTTTCGATAATTCCACCATTTGGATTTGCTGCTGAAGGTTTTGCGTGTTTTGTAACTTTATTAACGCCTTCTACTACAACTCTTCCGTTCTTATGGTCTACTGAAAGAACCTTTCCTTCTTTGCCTTTGCATTTTACTGCATCGCCGACCATAACTTTTACTGTATCGCCTTTTTTAATCTTTGCTGTTGCCATACTGAACCTCCTATAATACTTCCGGAGCTAAGGAAACAATTTTCATAAACTGTTTGTCACGAAGCTCTCTCGCTACTGGTCCAAAAATACGTGTTCCTCTTGGAGTTTTATCATCTTTAATGATAACAGCAGCATTTTCGTCAAATTTGATATAGGAACCGTCTTTACGACGAGCACCTTTTACTGTACGCACAACTACAGCTTTTACTACATC
>CAZFLR010000054.1:0-1860 GCA_964519385.1 uncultured Kineothrix sp. | reverse complement strand
TCATCTGAGCCTTTTCTTTTGCTCAGCTTTTTTCATAAGTCATTTGACACTATCCCACTAATGATACTACCAAGTCTACACCTATTCTCCAAAAAAAATCTACCCTTATTTCACTTTCACCATAAGTGAATTCATATTACCGACATATCGTGCGATAATATTCACAAATAGTGAAAGGGGTGTTTGTATGTATTTTACGAACGACACAGACCTATATCGTGTTATAGGTACAAATATAAAACATTACAGAGAACAGGCAAATTTAACACAGCTACAACTTGCAGAGCAAGCTCAAATCAGCATCAGCTATCTTTCTAAAATCGAAGCTTCCGGATGCAATAAAAGTTTGTCTATATCTGTTTTAAATCAAATTGCCAATGTACTTGGTATTGAAATTATCGAATTTTTTAAGGAGACTTAAAACAAATGAAATTAATAGAAGCACAATCCCGTATTGAAAAACTTGCAAACATTCCCTTTAAAGAATATCTTTCTCCTGAACAGATTCAGGATGCTATGATGAAAATTAACAAAGGAAAAACTGGTCAACTTTTAGAATTAACCATTGGTCTAAACCTTTCCAACACCATCCTCGATTTTGAAGATGGCGAATTAAAAACTAATAAATGTGACCGTTATGGAAAGCCCCTGGAAACAATGTTTATTACCCAAACAGCTTCCATTATAGATGATTTACTATCTAAGCGGACATTTCAGGATACAAAGCTGTATGAAAAATTTAAGCGTTTATTATATGTTCCTATCAGTAAAGATGGCTCGCCTGCAGATTGGATGTATTTATCTCCTGTGCAGGTAGATTTATCGCTCCCAAAATATGCCTCCCTTGCAGAACAACTCGAATCAAATTACTATAGTATCTGTGAACAGCTAAATCAACAGTTATCTGAATCCGTCACCGCAACCCTGCATACTGCAAATGGCAAATTCATACAAATCCGTACAAAAGATTCAAAGCCATACCACCCGATCTATTCAAATATTTATGGTAGAGAAATATCTGATAAAAACAGGGCTTTTTATTTCAAAAAAGATTTTATGAAATACATAACATCGCCTTAATATCAGTAGTAGGTGGAGCTACAGCTCCACCTACTACTTGTTTACCTCCCTCTCCCCACATCTTTCACCTTTTCACCAATCCATTCCTTAAACTTCTCCAGCAGATTCATCCCACCTATCACAAACTGTTTCATAAATTCATATGCCTTTTCCAGCTTATCTCTAAGGCTCTTATTCTCCTCCTGCAGCATCTGATTCTGATATCGCAGTGCAATCACCTGTTCTTTCAGGTAGTAATCGCCATCCGCAGCTTCAAACAGTTCCTTCTTCAATCGTTTCGCCTCTGCAAGTTCAAATTGTGCCTGCTTCTGCTCCCATTTTGCTACATCCAATACCTGCTTCCACTTATCCACTTCTTTCTCTGCAATCTCGATTTCATCCTTTGTATTTGCCAGCTTATTCACTGTCTGATAATATTCTGTTTTGAGGCTGGAATTTCTTAACTGCAATTCAACACCTTCCCGCTCTCTTTCCTCATTTTCAGCAATGGTATCATCTAATTTTTTCTGTTCTTCCCTCTGCTTGATTTGAAAATCAGCTTTTGGATTTTGAATATGACGTTCCACCATGGCCGCTCTTTCTTCCTTTAGTTCCAAAACCACCTGTACTTCTTCCAGCTCAGCTTCAAGCTTTGCCACTTCCTTTGACCGCTCCTGCTTTTTATAATCCAATACAGATAAATGCTTATTATGTGTATCTTTTTTATGCCAGCCGATACCATATTTCTCCATAATGACGGCAATATCTTCTTTTTCTGCCTCTGACCACTGTTGCCACTCT
>CAZFLR010000053.1:0-1894 GCA_964519385.1 uncultured Kineothrix sp. | reverse complement strand
CATCCCTCTGGACACTTGCCATTTTCTTCACATGGCGGTACCCAAATTGCAAAAACTCAATTTTTGCCCATGTGAAGAAAATACAAAAGGAAGAATCCACGCTCCAACCGTTAGAGCATAAATTCTTCCTTTCACGCCGTTGTAGCAGATTTGAAAAACGAAAAATCTGCTGCAACACCATCCGCCACGGCGGGGAAAACGAAGGCCGGAAACGAACACACAGGAGGGATACACGATGCATCGGAAATTTTACGGAGAAGAATGCGCAGACTTGAAACGCAAGAAAACCGGAAATCCCAAGTTGGAAACCCTTGGCGATTTATACGGCATTCTGAGGATGGCTTGGTGCAAGGAAACTGCCTATCCATCTTGTCAGGCAGAATGGGTATCTTCCGATCCGTCCTATGGACAGTGTGCCATTACTGCCATGCTGGTTTATGATATGTTCGGTGGCACGATCCACAGGATACGAGTGGACGGTGGCGGAACGCACTACTTCAATAAGATCGACGGGCATTACATCGACCTGACCATCGAACAGTTCGACCTGTACAATATCCCTGTCAGCTATGAGCCGAACGAGGAAATGCCTCGCCAGTATTGCGGCAAAAATGCCGATACCGCTAAGAGATACAAATTGCTGATTAAACGAATTTCGGGGATCGTAAATTAACCAGATACAAAAGAAATATCTTGGTTGAAGAAAACTCAAAGGATGGTGGAGCAAATTTGAATATTACATTTTTGATTGGAAATGGATTTGATATTAACCTTGGTCTAAAGACTCGTTATACTGATTTTTATCCATACTATATGTCGAAAAATCCCAGCGGATTGATAGCAGATGATATTGCTAAAAATTATGAGTGTTGGTCAGATATGGAAATCGCATTAGGGCAATTGCTTAGAAAAATTGATGCAGAAGCCATTTCAAATTATTTAGACCAAAAGGCTCAGCTGGAAGCAGATTTAACTGCGTACCTAGAAACGCAGCAGGCTACTGTAAATTTAGATTTTTCTGCTATAGAAGAAGATTTTCGCTCCAAAATCACAGGATTCTATAAAGAGTTTTCTAATAGTGAGCAATCCGATTATATTGGATGGCAGAAGAAGCTTTCAGAAAACATAACATATCAGTTTATATCCTTCAATTATACGAACATATTAGATCATATTGTAGAGCACGCCAAAAGTATCAAACAATTTGGACATCACAGCACTACAGCGCAAAGTTATACTGATGTTCTAGGCTCAGTTTTACATTTACACGGAACATTGCAAAGAGACTTGATTTTGGCATTGGATAACGAAACGCAAATAGCCAACAAAGACTTGCAAACTCACCCCCGGTTGACTAGATACATAATTAAGTCAAAAGTAAATCAGCGGCGTGGCACGCAAAATACAGAAACTGCTATGAGCATACTAGATAAAAGCGATTATGTATGTATTTATGGAATGTCTCTTGGCGAGACAGATGCAATGTGGTGGACTTATTTGGCCAAATGGCTAGAAGAAAAGGATTGTAGAAGGCTTGTACTGTGTGCCTATGAAACACCAACAAATAACCCATCAGCTTCGGAGAGCCTGCGTCAACAAGATAAATGGAGAGATAAATTTCTTGCCGTTGCTCAAGTAGACGAAAGCGAATGGGACAGCCTTTATCCTCGAATTATTGTACTTATTCGATCTACAATTTTTGATTTTAATGGTACCGAATTGTCGAATAGCGAAACTGAGAAAGAGCTAATTTCCGTATAAGTATTATTACTAAAAGCACAATCAGGAGGTGTGAGAATGGAACTGAACAATGGAATTGATATTGTGGAACAACGGCTGGCTGACTACGATATTTCGATTCTCAACATTCTCCTGTCGGACAGAACCACCGGCA
>CAZFLR010000052.1:0-1916 GCA_964519385.1 uncultured Kineothrix sp. | reverse complement strand
TAGTGCGCCTTGCGGCGCACGTCGCTAAAGGGTGAAAGTCCCAAATCCGCCCTAGTAGTGGGAAGGATACAGCCAAGACCAAGGGTGTCCTATTCATAACGCAGATTATGATTAACGCGAGGGGAATCTGAAGGAAGGTGGAGGCAAATCTCTGGTCTGACGAACAGAAATCACATGAGGCTATAGTTAAGGATAAGGCTGCTATACAAGCTAAAGTCCAATAACTACTCGGAATTAACTATAGTAAATGTGGCAGATATATGGAGAGAAAGTGACGTGTGGTACCAAGGGAGGTCTTGTCAGCGGATAGAAACAGAGTATGAAGTCCGTGAGTAACAACGAATGACAAGAAGTCAGCAGAAGCCATAGTAAACCGATGGTTGCAAACATCGGCGAAGGGCTGAACTTTAGGAGACACAAGCGATGAATGTAACTGAAAGTAGATTTAAGAACAGACAACTTCATATTGAGGACTATCTGCAAATGGTATCTGCGGAACAGAAAGAGTATGCAGAAGTGTTCGACTACCGTAAGATTACTGAAAAGAGCGGTGTCATCACAGACTATTGGACGGATAATCTATTGGAACTGATTTTACGCAAGGATAATCTAAACCAAGCCTACAAGCGTGTAAAATCAAACAAAGGTGCTGGTGGAATTGATGGTATGCAGGTGGATGAACTTCTGCCCTTCTTAAGAGAAAACCAAGACACCTTAATCCAAGAGATAAGGAAGGGTAAATTTAAACCGAACCCAGTCCGAAGGGTAAAGATACCCAAAGAAACAAAAGGTGAGTTTCGTAAACTAGGGGTTCCAACAGTGGTCGACCGAGTGATACAACAGGCAGTTACACAGGAGCTTACACCAATCTATGAGGAACAATTCTCAGAAAGCAGTTTTGGTTTTCGCCCGAGAAGAGGACAACACGATGCTCTCAGACAATGCCAAAGAAATGTAAAAGATGGATATGTATATGTGGTGGATATGGACTTAGAGAAGTTCTTTGACACAGTGTGTCAGAGTAAACTGATTGAGGTCTTGTCACGAACCATCAAAGATGGAAGAGTTATCTCGCTTATACATAAATATCTTAATGCGGGAGTTCTCGTAAACGGAATGTTTGAGAGAACAGAAATAGGAATGCCACAAGGCGGACCGCTTAGTCCATTACTTAGTAACGTTATGTTAAATGAGTTAGACAAGGAACTGGAACGCAGAGGACATAGATTTGTCCGGTATGCAGATGATTGTATGATTTTCTGCAAAAGCAAAAAGAGCGCAGAGAGAACCCTGGAAAACATCATACCATTCATAGAGGGGAAACTTTTCCTAAAAGTGAATCGGAAGAAAACAGGAGTGTCTCATATCAGCAAAGTCAAATACCTTGGATACAGTTTTTACAGGTGTAAGGGAAAATGCAGATTCAGAGTACACCCAAAGTCAGTAGCCAAAATGAAAAATAAAATCAGAGAGCTTACGGACAGAAACAATGGCATGAGCAATAGAAAGAGAGAAGAAAAATATAGGCAGTATGTGAGAGGTTGGGTAGATTACTTTAAACTTGCCGATATGAAACAGCTTCTCAAAACAACAGATGAATGGGCGAGACGCAGAATAAGGGCAGTGTATTGGAAACAATGGAAGAAAATCAAGACAAAATACCGAATGCTGAAAGCGTTAGGACTTGAACATTGGAGAGCCAAGGAACTTGCATGTAGCAGGAAAGGTTATTGGAGAATGGCACAAGTACTGAACCAAATCTTTTCGAACAAAATAATAGCCAAGCTAGGATATACATCCATGCTTGACTATTATCTAATAGTTTGTGAAAACTAAGGAACCGCCGTGTACGGAACCGTACGCACGGTGGTGTGAGAGGTCGGCTAATCAACTAATGGTTAGCCTCCTACTCGATT
>CAZFLR010000051.1:0-1919 GCA_964519385.1 uncultured Kineothrix sp. | reverse complement strand
TTATATTATATTTTCGCCACTTCTATTTTCACAATATTATCATAGTAAAAATGAGCCATCTTCAATGCCCTATTCTCTATACAATCTTGTGTCCATGTAGAATTATTATCAACAAATTCTTTTACCCACTTATACTTAGATTTTTTATAAACAGTAACCTTATCAAGATAAGACATCATCTCCGCATCTTGATTGAGGTTTACTTCAAGCAAAATCAGATTCCCAATATTTAAACTCTCTTCTCCTTCTGCTTCAGCAATAATATGCTCTATGCTTCCATCTTCACTAAATAATTCTTCCTGCTCATAATAGCAATTTAATTTGTTCAATACGTACTTTGTTTTAACATTACTTGGTGCATCCTTTTTGGAATATCTCAATTGCACAAAGTTCTTTGTAAACTCTTCTTTCTGTGGCAATAATTTTTCTAATGGTTCAACCATTTTCTTGTTCACCAACTCCTTTACTGCTGCTTTATCTTCGCATTGTATTGACTCAATGGCAAAAGAAGAATATATTTTTTCAATGCTGTTTGGATTACCTTTCATTACAGCATTATATACAAAATGAAAAGTTTCTAGCATCGACAAAATTTTTTTCATATTTTTTAAATCTATAAGTCCTCTGTCTTTTAAATTTAAAATAGCCAATTCAGCAATACGAACTTGTACAATACCAAAATAATTATTTAACACATTTAACATTTGAACAACGGAAAAATATTCCTTACGATTCTCATAATCTTCACGTTTCGGATTCAAAATCATCATATAATATTTTGCGTATTTCTCCATTTCCAACAAGAAATCCATATATGTCTTTTTATTTTTTGGTGTCACACACTTATTAAAATCGTCATATAATTTATTTTTCGAAGATTTTTTATATTTTGCTGACCAAAAATGTCTATAAAAAGTAGCTAAACCAACCGTGTCAGCACCTCCATTTAAGATACCTTTTATCTTCTGCCACTCTTCTTCTGCAAAGTCTGCCGGCTCTGTATCATTCAATACTTCGAAAATTTTATTCTTAATTAAATCCACTTCTGCAAGCCGTTTTCCTTTTGCATTTAAAATTTCAAAAATCATATTTGCTTGTTCTTTATCTGTTGTCGAAATAGAAACAAACGTTGTTTGCAGAACTTGATCTCGTATCGTTTTTAAGATGTCCACATAATCCAATGCCTTAACTTCATCTGTACCGCATCTCTTAGTTAATAGTTTTCTAACCTTCTTTTCCTCTAATTGTTCATAAAAATACGTGTACGTTTCTTCAATACAATATTCTTCTTCACTCAATGGTTCTTGTACATGCTCCTTTTTCCTTTGCTGAATATAGTATGCAAAGAACGGATAGTGGGTCTTACTTTTCAAAATTCGAACAGATTCTCCGTTATCATCTTCTGTCATAATGTATCTAAAAATCTGCTTACTTAATTTATCCTCGCCAACTTCTAAAAATCTGTCAGAAAGAGCTGAAAAAAGTATGGTAATCGTTGTTAAACGTTGCTGCCCATCAACAACTTGTATTTCTTTGTCTGTTCCTTCCGCATAATCTCCTATAAACAACATTGTTCCTAAAAAATATTGATTATTTGTAAGTTTTCCATTCTCAACATACAAACATCCTATCATATCCTCCAGAAATTCTTTATAGTTTTTCCTCTCCCAAGAATATTCTCGTTGAAACCTCGGAATCAAAAACTGTCTTCCCGAAACAAGTAATTCTCTAATCGTCTTATCATATGGCTTAATATTCATTGATTTCTTTTCTCCTTTTTTTAGAGAATAACAATACCCCATACATTGCTCCTTGCCAAATGCTTATTATGTATATTATTCTCATTCGTTTATTTTTTACACAAAAAGGTGTTCCATAACACCATTCTCCATATCATCAATACTGTAAATAGTATCCAT
>CAZFLR010000050.1:0-2014 GCA_964519385.1 uncultured Kineothrix sp. | reverse complement strand
CCCTCCCACTCTTTGTTCGGCATCCAGAAATCTACCACCATTTCTGCTTGACCTGGATAGTATCTTTCAAAAATCTCCCTATATAATAGAGATTCCTTTGTAAAAGGTCTGGCGTATGCGTACTTCATACACAAACTTTCAAACTCTTCATCAGTGTATGTTCCTTCTGCATATTCCTTTAGATAATCTACCATGGAATGACCAACTGCATCTGAAAATGCCGCTTTTTCTCTCCAAAGAATTTCCTCAGGTAAATAATCTCCCTCATCAAATGCATGGCGGAGCAAATATTTTCCCTTTCCATATTTATTCAATTTTAATTCCGAATCTATGGACATGACATACTTTACAAAATCAATATCTCCAAAGGGCACTCTTGCCTCCAATGAGTTCACCGATATGCAACGGTCTGCACGAAGCACATCATACATATGCAATTCTCTGATTCTTTTCTGGGATTCTTTCTGAAATGCAGCCGCATCCGGAGCAAAATCCGTATATTTATAGCCAAACAATTCATCCGAAATTTCGCCTGTCAAAAGAACTCTGATGTCCGTCTGCTCATGAATTGCCTTACATACTAAATACATACCCATGGACGCACGAATGGTGGTAATGTCATAGGTTCCCAATAACTGAATAACCGTTTCCAAAGATTCCAGCACCTCATCCGGTGTCATGAAAACTTCCTTATGTTCACTACCAATATACTCCGCCACTTGCTTTGCATATTTCAAATCAATCGCATCCTCGCTCATACCAATGGCAAATGTCTTTATGGGTTCCTTACTTTTCTTCGCTGCAATCGCACATACTAACGAAGAATCCAATCCCCCTGAAAGCAAGAATCCTACCTTTGCATCTGCAACAAGTCGTTTCTCCACACCTGCAACAAGCTTATCGTGGATATTTCTGCAAACAGTCTCCAAATCATCATGACAAACGGCATCCACTTTAGCAATATCACAGTAGCAAACAAATTGGCCGCCTTTATAATAGTGTCCCGGTGGAAAAGGCATAATTTTATCGGTCAATTCTACCAAGTTTTTCGCTTCACTTGCAAAAATAGTTGCTCCATTTTTATCGTATCCATAGTATAACGGACGAATTCCTATGGGATCTCTTGCAGCAATATATTCTTTGGTTTCCCCATCGTATATAATGCAGGCAAACTCTGCATCCAACATGGCAAACATCTCTGTTCCATATTCTTTATAAAGGGGTAAAAGAATTTCGCAGTCCGAATCACTTTCAAATGCATATTTCTTAGAAAGCTCCTGTTTCAGTTTTTCAAATCCATAAATCTCTCCATTACAAACCACATAACTTTTTCCCAGCTTAAAGGGCTGCATGCCGGATGGTGTCAGTCCCATAATAGCCAATCTGTGAAATCCAAGAAATCCATCCCCTGTATCTACGATCCGGCTGTCATCCGGTCCTCTCGAAATTGTCTTGTCAAATCCTTTCTTAAACACATCAAAGGCAGCACTGCGACTGCAATAACCCATAATAGAACACATATGAATGTACCTCCAAAATTTTAGTAATTCAGCATTCTATAGGGCAAGTGCTGTACTCGCTGTGCCACCTATATTTGTTCTCATTTTCCAAACCTCAATAAAGGTTCTGCCAACTTACGCATGGCGCTACGGCGCACCTACTAAGAATCTTCTTTTCAGATTGCAGCTCGAAAAGTGTTATTCATACAGGCTCTTGCTGCATGGCTCTCACCATCCCATACTCGCTGTGAGTGATTTCCTGTATTACTTCTCTTTTCTCAAACGCTTTTCATAAATATTCTGTTATGAAAGAATGTATTACTCTACATCCTGTAATGCATCAAAGCCTTCTTCACCGGTACGAACCTTTACTACATTTTCGACATCATAAACAAAGATTTTTCCGTCGCCAATATGTCCTGTGTAAAGTACTTTCTTGGCAGTTTCAATTACACTACGTACCGGAACCTTACTTACTACAATATCAATCTGTACCTTAGGAAGCAGATTTGCTT
>CAZFLR010000049.1:0-3235 GCA_964519385.1 uncultured Kineothrix sp. | reverse complement strand
GTGGTAGCATCATCCAGATTTGAAATAATACCATAAAACATAATTAACACATCCTCCTTTGTCGTTTTTAAACTTAAAACAATCTGAGGGCTACTGGATAAAATATCAAATTTCCAAAGTTCCTATATTGGGGATGAATTTTTGTTACAAAAAGTGATTGCATTTTTCATAAAAATGTGTCAGCACTCTTAATCACACATTTATTTTTTTCTAAAAAGACCTGAAAAGTACCCCCGTGTGAAAAAAATAAATGTCATAGGCAAAGTAGGATACCCCAAGACTGCTGGATTTATGGAACTTTGCTCCTCTGCCAGCTTGCGGGATTATGGCAGTCTGTAGCAAGTACCAGAACTTATCACAAAAGAAAAACTGCAAACAAAACAGTGAGACTGCGAATGGCTTGGTGCTGTTGCAGGAGCAGTCTTTACTTCTACCAGTACAAAGCAGGAAATATCTGATTATGGCTACGGTACTTCACTTATGAGGATTTGTCTGGAAGATTTTCTTCTTACTACCAGCATGGATGTAGGGATACTTATTGTCCTTACCATTATCCCGTTTTTATTATCAGTATCGGATTTACTTGTCAGCATTTTCTTTCATTATCTGTAATTATCTGTTGCTGTCTGAGTTTATGAGACCACTGCGTCCTGTTCAGTCTTTATTAACCATAACCCGTCTTATGATAAAACTAATAAACGAATAAAATCTTGAAAATGTAGGTATTCTTATGGATTTCATTGACTATCTGCCAGTTATGGATAACCAAATCAACGAAATCCATAGTGCATGATACGGAAACAAATAAATGGATTTTTATAAGAAACCTCGTGCCGAAATTGTAGGGCAGTTTTTTATACATTTTTACCAAATCCAACAGATGTGAGTTTTCCCAACATTTATCAAAACATTAGTTCTGTGGAAAGCATCATTTTTCACTATTAGAGAAAGTACTGATATTATAAGGCTTTCCAGCTTTGTATGAAAACTTTGTCCGACACTTTGGTAATAACAAATTGAATATCCTGCCCAAACTGCCAGTGTACTCCATCTTTATTTATCTGTATGGTTTTATATCGTTATCTCCAAACTTATTGACGTGTTTCATTTCAAAATTTAAAATCAGTTGCTCTCTATGCCGTTTATTGGGCAGTCGGTAGGTCTCTTCAAACTCAAGAACATAATGATTATTCGAACGGTACAACTTCCTCAATTCCTTCTTTGCCTTGGAAGATAATGCGAACTTTCCCTTATAGGATTTCAACATTTCCGCTAAATCTTTATGGTCTTGAGGCGAAAAAACATAATCGTAATAATCTTCTGTTCCCAGATACGGACAATCTGCATAGACAAATACATTCTCTGCATTATAGCTTTGCAACATCTTACGAAAATCCCGATTTAAGATTTCCACGCTCTGCAACCGCTTGGACAACTGCAAAATCCACTGAATACTTTTATGATAATCTTCTGCCCTATTTGTATTAGCAGTTGTAGAAATGTGAAATAATGGATTATCCATTCTGCCTCTATATGCACCAAAACTTACATAAAAATAAGCAACCGCTCTGTCCAATTCTGACATACTATTAGCAGACTTCAAATCTTCATTAAATTGCTTAAACACCACTTCGGAATATGGCAACTTCATGACCGCACTTACAAAGTCAGATGGTCTGTCTCGAATTACCATATAAAGGTTAGTAAGATTCCCGTTAATATCATTAACCACAACTTTCACGTCCCAAGGCAAGTAACACAGCATCGCAAGGCTACCACAAAATAAATCAACAAAAATCTCACACTCTGACTGTTTAAATGCCTCGACCACTTCCCTGCCAATTCTTGGTGGTTTCTTGCCGACATAAGGAAACAACGTCTTAACCTTTTCCAAATCTTTTGTAGCCAGACTTTCCATAATTGACAGTCTGATGGCTTCTGACTGATTATCAGTTTTAAATTTCTCTTTTAAAAGTCCTACTTCTCCTTCTTCAATCCTAAATGTTATCTGCTTCTTACTCAAACGAACTCCTCCTTATACGGATGGAGCATCTTCAATAGAAAAACTCTATCAGCCTCAAGATTTCTAACTCGGCGTTTTCTTGAACCAGCTGAACACTTTTCAATTGAAAATGACAAAAAGGCAGACTCTGGGCATGATACTCGCAAGAAGTAGACCGATATCAGCAGTCTGAAAAAAATTTAAAAATTATCATAGAAAAAACGCATCGCCTCCACAGCACCAAGTGCTATGAAAACCATGCGTTCTAAATCTAAAAATTCAGTATTCAGTTGTCATTTCGGAAGTTCTTATACGAAGGCATAATTAAATATAGTCTTTCATAATGTTCCAAACCTTTTTTACTTCATCATTATACTTCTCATTCAACTGAGTTCTTAATTGAACATCTGCATCATAAATAATGAAATCACTCAACCCGCCTCTCGAAGCAAACAGTTTACTATAGCTTTCTGTCAAGTATTTCATTTTTTCACCCTCGTTCTCATCCGAGTCAATACAATTAACTTGTCCCATAAGAATTCTTAATATCCCGTTATATTGTCCATATCCATATTTTTGTACCATTTTGCCTATCTCTATATACGACTCTCGCAACTGCAAAAACTCTTCATTTCTTATCATTCTTCTATCTCCAATCTATTGTAACGTTGTTTTTCCTACAACTTCAAAAGTCCATGGTGCATCTATATAGGTTTGCATAACATTATATCCTCCCACGTATACTCCACCTTGCGGTCCAACTGGTCCTGTATAAATAGTAGTACCCTTTGGTACTTTAATCACATATACATTATCTATATAAGAGCTTGCCTCATACGCACCAGTCTTCAGGTCTATCCAATGGGGCTTTACCGCTGTATCAATTCTTACATTAGCAACGGAAGCAGGCGGCTCACTCGTAAACCATCTTCCATACGGATTTTGAGCATTACCTGCTCGATACATTATGCTATCTTCCTGTAATACTTCCATATTGTATCTGCCACCATAAAAATTCTTTGCAGGTTGATTAGGCATTTCTGCTAACGGTCCTGGATTTTCAATCATATTATATTTATAACTAGCTATATCATCTGACCCATATATAACAGTTGTTTTACCACTCTTCCCCGCAATCTTCGCCGCATCTGCCTTCCCCGCAGCCTTCGCTCCATCCGACTTCTTTAGGGCGGTCTTTATGGCGGTTTTGATGTCATCATACTTCCGGCCGGC
>CAZFLR010000048.1:0-3280 GCA_964519385.1 uncultured Kineothrix sp. | reverse complement strand
GCCAGAAGGGATTCGAACCCCTGACCCACGGCTTAGAAGGCCGTTGCTCTATCCAGCTGAGCTACTGGCACAAAAAGCGGGTGATGGGAATCGAACCCACGTATCCAGCTTGGAAGGCTGGTGTTCTACCATTGAACTACACCCGCATAATTTGGAAAGCTCCAGTACATATGCTTCCCTCTATAAAATTGTATATAAAGCGTCACTAGTCGGGGTGACAGGATTCGAACCTGCGACCCCCTGATCCCAAATCAGGTACTCTAGCCAAACTGAGCCACACCCCGAATCGTTTTTCGGTTCATCCGTGACGCAAGATTGATTATATGATAGTCCAGATAAAATGTCAACACTTTTTTCAAAAAAAAATTATTTTTTTATTTTTTTAAGTGCTATTCTTGCATTTTTCCTATATTTTATAAGGCTTTAAGAGATTTCTATTTTTTCAAATTATTCTTTCATAGTAACCTTTTCTACTAGCTCTAAGCGGATTATTTCCGTGATTTTCCCTTCTTTTTTCTCTGTGTATTCTATCTTAAGCCACTCTTCATCCACAGCAACAACTACACCTTTAACTTCATCATCCTCTAATTCTAATGTGCATTCTCTTCCTTTTAGTTCTTCCAACATCTTAGACATAATTTTTTCCTTTCCCTTCTCTTTTTTCTTTAAATGACGCTCTAATCTTACGATCCGTTTCTTCAAACTCTCCGTACTGGGAAGCATTAGAAGAAAAACAATACCAGCAAATACAATATAATTAAGAAAATCCACTGTAATTCTACCTCCCTAGAAATGTATTTTTATATGATATTATGCTTCTTTCTATAATTTATTCAACATCACATTGAAAGGCACACAATCATTCTGCGTTAATAATCTTCTCTGTTTCCCGGATAAATGTTTCCATTTCCTCCTGAGTACCAATGGAAATACGAAGATAATTTTCGATTTTTGGATTTCCAAAATGTCGAACAAAAATATGTTTCTCCCGCAATGCATCAAAAATTTTCTTTGCAGGTACTTTTTCATGGGTTGCGAATACAAAATTCGTCATGGAATCCTGGAAAGAAAATCCCAGTCTTTTCAATTCTTTCTTCGTCCATTCTCTGGTAGCAATAACCTTTTCTACTGTTTCCTGAAAATATTCTTCATCCTCCACTGCTGCTACACCTAATGCTACGGATAATCTTGTCATAGGATAGCTATTATAAGAATAACGTACATCATTCATAGCCTTAATCAGTTCTGGATTTCCCATAGCATAACCGATGCGCATTCCTGCCATGGAACGGGACTTAGAATAGGTCTGAATCACTACTACATTATCATATTCCTTTGTAAGCTCCAGCGCAGAAATCTTTCCAAAATCTGCATATGCCTCATCAATAATCACCACTACATCCCGGTTATGTTCAATTAAATCACGCAGAAAATCTAAGTCCTGCTTTACGCCTGTAGGCGCATTTGGATTAGCAATTACCACACCACCATTTTCCTTGTAATAATCTTCCTTAATAATCTGGAAGTTTTCATCCAGCTCTGGTCTCTCATAAGGAATCTGGAAAAGCTCTGCCCACACATCATAAAAAGAATAGGTAATGTCTGGGAATAAAATCGGTTTATGGGAATTAAAAAACGTCATAAATGCAATAGCAAGTACATCGTCAGAACCAACACCTACAAATACCTGATTACTTTCAACCCCGTATCTTTTTGCCAAAGCATCCACCAAAAGCTGTGAATTAGGGTCCGGATATAATCTCAAGGTATCCACATCAAACTCCTTCATGGCTTCTATTACCTTTGGTGATGGGGGATACGGATTCTCATTAGTATTTAGTTTAATCATATCCGGCAGATTTGGCTGCTCGCCCGGAACATAGGGTTCAATGCTTCTTAAATTATCTCTCCAGCTTCTCATAATACTTTCTTCCTTTTCTCTTCATATTCTAATTTTCTATTTTGTGACTTCTTAATTTTAGACTATAAATCATGCTTTTCTGAGCACATCCACCATTCCAATAAGTATTTCAAAAATACTATTTTCCATAGCTTTCTGCCAGCTTCTTAAAAGCCGGAAGCGCCCTCTGTATCATTGCCGGGTCTACACAGTAAGCAATGCGCACATATCCCGGACACATATAAGAATATCCCGGCACCATCAACAGATTAAATTCCTTTGCCTTAGTAGTAAATGCACCATCATCCGGCTCCAAGGACTTCACCCAAAGATAAAAGGCACCTTCCGGCTTTACGCATTCATAACCATACTCTGTCAAAGCATCATACAGCATCTTTCGGTTACCATCATAAATCCCTACGTCTGTGGTTGCATCCAGACATTTTGTCACTGCCAGCTGCATCAGGGATGGGGCATTGACAAAGCCTAAAATACGATTTGCTATATTGGCAGCACATAACACATTTTCAAAATCATCCACCTCTGATGGAATTACCAGATAACCAATACGTTCTCCCGGCAGGGAAAGAGATTTACTATAGGAATATCCTACAATCGTATTTCCATAGTATTTCGTCAAATATGGTACTTCCACACCATCATATGCCAATTCCCGGTAAGGTTCATCTGAAATCAGATAAATAGCTGTTCCAAACTCCTTCTGCTTCTTCTCCAGAATCTCAGCCATTTTCTTAATGGTGTCTTCACTGTATACTACTCCGGTAGGATTATTTGGATTGTTAATAATTACTGCTTTGGTTCTGGCAGTAATCTTTTCCTCAAACTCATCCAGCTTCGGCTGGAAGGACGGTGGATTTGGAGAAACAGCTACCATCTTTCCATCAAAATTTGCCACGTAGTTATTATACTCACCGAAATATGGTGCAAAAGCAATGACTTCATCCTCTGGATCAAGCAAGGTTTTCAAAATAACATTTAAGCCACCTGCTGCACCCACTGTCATAATAATATTATTCTGCTGAAATGCGGTTCCAAAACGCTGGTTCAAGGAATCAGCAATAGACTGGCGAACCTGCTCATAGCCAGAATTATTCATATAGCCATGAACAAAGCATGGTGCCTCTTCTTTTAATACTTCTTCGATAGCTTCCTTAACCGCTGTCGGTGGCTCCACACTAGGATTTCCAAGACTGAAATCATATACATTTTCCGCCCCATACTTGGCAGCCATTTTCTTTCCCTCTTCAAACATTGCTCTTGTTACAGAGCTTCCTTCCACGTATTTCACCATTTTTTTTGCTATCATAATCCTTATCCTTTCTATCCGTTGGCCCTTTATATTAATTTTTATATATGAAT
>CAZFLR010000047.1:0-3596 GCA_964519385.1 uncultured Kineothrix sp. | reverse complement strand
AAGATAGCGCCGCATCGTTATACGCCTTTTGAGATGCCTCAATTTTTTCAATCCATTCGGACTGCTTATCAAAATCAAGTGCATTAAAATAGTTTGTCAGAGCGGTTTGAACTTCGCTTATCGCCACTCCTGCCTTGTTGTAGTACTCCGTTTTTCCAACTTCATAATAAAACTCGACATGAGCTTCTTTCGCTCCAACCAACACCGCCGTCAGTCCTGTAACAGCCGCCATAGCAATGCCAGCCGGACCCATTACTGCATACATGACCGCACCTGCCGCAGTCGCCGCCACGCCGATTTCGGCAATCTTTGTGCCAACATCTTCACTGCCGGAAGCAAGGTCTTTTACTGCAGATTTTATGGTGGCAAACTCGGCGACAGCCGCCACGGCAACGATTGCTCCCTTTTGAATACCGGTAAAGTTCGTTTTTACATTTTTCAGCTTGTCGATAATCTTCAAAGCTTTCAGCTTCTTCGTTACATTGGTCGCCCAAGAAACGACTTTCACTGCTTTGATTGCCAGCCATACGCTACCAATCATGGTGATAATTTCTTGCAGATTGTCCTTCGCCCACTTGCCGAACTCCTGCATTCCGGAACCGATTTCTTCTTCCTTGAACATATCCTCATAGACAACGCCATAATCACCTGTTCCGATGGTACTGTTATCCGGCAAAATATTCAGCTCATCGAAACCCATAACGGACTTTTTCAACTTGTTCGCCGCATCGGTTGCACCGTTCAAGCTGTCCGCATAGTCCACGGCGTTATAGATTGCCTTTGTGTATGTGGTCTGCCCGTTCATAGCGGAGAAGAACTGGTTGATTGCGTTCGCCGCCTTTACGGCAAGCTCGGCAATCGTATTAAACGCAGGAAGAAGTGCTTGCAGCATAGGGGCTACCGCCGCACCGCTAGCGTTTTTCAGTTGCAGAAGTTTCGCCGCATACTGCGACAGCGTATTGTTCAAGCCGGAAGAGTCCGTTCCGTTGAGAGCCGAACTGTACTGGGCAAGGTTCTGAATGCCCTCTTTGACAGAACTGGTAATGCCGGAGATAACGGAACGCACAGCACGGTACATAGCAATTCGCTCTAGGGATTTTATGAAGTCCTTGACGCGGCTGTTTGTTTTCTCTGTGGATTTACCGGCATTGTCAATCTGCTCTTGGAGCTTCTTGGCACGCTCGACCAAACTTGCAAGTCCAGGGGCATTATCGCCGCCCTCTTTACGCAAATCAGCGATTTTGCCCTTTACCTCGTCAAGCTTCATGCTGAGGATGTCCACATCGGACTTCGATTTTATAAACGTATCCACGCTATTCGTGTTGCCGATCGTGTCCTTTAATTCCTCCGCTTTCCGCCTCGTTTCCTCAAATTCTTCCGACATAGTAGCCGTCTGAACAGGGACTTCCACGGTGCGCATGTCGGTAACTGGAGGCAATTCGCTTTTGACACTCTTTGCTGCGTTGGAAACTCTCGACATGCCGGAAATAGCCTTTGCATTGTCGGCGGCCTCTTTCAGGTTGGAGAAGTCGATTTGAGAAATCAGAAGTAGCTTAGAGCCGTTCAGCTTGTTTATTTCGCCGATGAATTTCGTAATGCCATTGAACTTCATTTCGCTCATCGGCTTTAGGCTGTCCGCCACGCTCTTTATGCTCTTTGTAAAGCTGCTCAGTTTTACATCATTCAGGGCATTTTTCAGTTGTCGAATGCCGTCCGCTGCCTTGCTAAGCTGTGTGCCGGAGTTTCCGATACTGGATTTCAGGTTTTCAAGTGCAGAGGAAAGTTTCTCTATTCCTTTTGATGCATCTTCACTGTCATTGATAATCTGGAACTCAATGCCCTGCATTTCTACATTAGCCGCCATCGTCTCCACCACCTTTCTTCAACCGTTTGTTGCTCGAACGCATCCACGCATCCATAATTTTTTCGATTTTCTTATTGTTTTCCAAAATTTCAGCTTCTCTCTTCGCTTTTCGTTCTTTTTTGCTGTCAAAGAAACCGAATGGGCTTTCACGGTACGGAGACGGTTTTGCCCCCTCTTTGGGGAATGCGACCATAATCGGCGACACATCCGCCAGAGCCTCGTAGAAATAAGCTCCCTGTATCCAAAAATCCTGTTCCCTTGCTTTTTGCTTTAGTCTGTATGCTTCACGGTAGAACTTCACTAGTTCCACATCATCGTTCCAGAACTGGTCGTAAGTCATTCCGATAGACAGATAGAACGGGAACACTCTTTTGAATAATTTTTTGTAAGCGAAGGAGGGGATGGGGTCTGCCCCACCCCCTCCTTTTTTGTCGGGAAATAATTCGCTTACTCCACTACTTCCCAGTTCGGGTTTCCCTCGGAGTCCTCTTCATTTACGCCGAGAAGCGATGCCGCTGTCTCGTTGTAGCAGTCAATCAATGCTTTCAGGAACTCGCCCTTGTGGGAAAGTGCCAGATATACAGCATCTCTGGTCTTTTCTTTCGTTTCCTTGTGGTGCATATCAAACGCACCACGGATAAGCATTGTGGTATTCTTTACCAGTTTTGTAGAGATATCGTCGATATCCAACCCTCTGTCTTCAAGGGCGATAACGATATTTCTGTTAAACTCCAGCGTGTATTCCTTGCCGTTAAACTCGGATGTAAATGTGATTTTCTTAGCCATCGCTAAATCCTCCTAATCTTAGCTATTTTTGGTCTGTTTTACGATGTCCTGCGTCGGGGTGATCGTGATCTTCATGTCGAGCACTTCATTTACTCCCTTGCCGATCAGGCTGACGCGGAGCTTACCGATAATCGTCCACTTGCCACGTTCTCCGGTCGGAGTTACTTCTCCGTCGCTCTCGGTGCCGCCAAGCCACAATCCGTATGTTTCGACTTTGCCTTTCAAGGCACACAGCTCGTCATACTCGTCCTCGTCATAGGGTGCAGTGAACTCTTTGGAAGATGTTTCCTGAATACCCTCTTCGTACACTCTGCCCTTGTTGGACAGCGTAGTGTTATCAAGCTGTTCGGGGGCATCGTCCATGTCGGGGAAATCCTTGATGTCGGTCAACTTCTCCCATTGGCTTGCGGTCGTTTTGTGCATCAGGAAGGTCATATAACTGGTCATAATGCGTTTCCGTCCTTTCAAAAATTATTATCTGTACATTGTTTTTCCGTCTGTTTTAGCCTCGTACATGGCTACAAGACGGTAAATTGAGGTGTCCGCTTCGTTAGGGACAGGAGTCATGGATGTTCGCTTAAAATTCATTCGGATAAATCTGTCGTCGATAAATCCAAGAATTTTACGGCACTCGGTTTTCTTGCCGACCGTCTTGTTGGAATAGACTGATACCTTGTAGGTCACAGATGAAATCTTTTCCTCACAACTACTGTCCAAATATCCATCGGGTGTGTAGTTGTCTACTTCCTCAATGCTCACATGAGGAAACGCAGACGGTTTGTTCGTATACTCGCCTGTGACAAAAATCCCCGGAAATTCTACACGGAGGTCTGTGGCGATAGGCGTGAATATAAGTGTTTCGATGTCTTTCAACCAAATACCTCCTTTACAATACGGGGCAGTTCCCGAATGATTGTTTTTCTGGCTTCGTACATAGGCATTGCCG
>CAZFLR010000046.1:0-4201 GCA_964519385.1 uncultured Kineothrix sp. | reverse complement strand
ATGAGCACAGTTGACGAATATATTCCTGATCCTGAAAGAGCTACAGATAAGCCTTTCCTTATGCCTGTAGAAGACGTATTCACAATTACAGGTCGTGGTACAGTTGCTACCGGTAGAGTAGAACGTGGTACACTTCACATTAACGAAGAAGTTGAAATCGTTGGTATTAAGGAAGAAACACGTAAGACTGTTGTAACAGGTATCGAAATGTTCCGTAAGCTCCTTGATGAAGCTCAGGCTGGTGATAATATCGGTGCACTTCTTCGTGGTGTTCAGAGAACAGAAATCGAAAGAGGACAGGTACTTTCCAAACCCGGTACTGTAACATGCCATACAAAGTTTACAGCACAGGTTTACGTTTTAACAAAAGATGAAGGTGGACGTCATACTCCTTTCTTCAACAACTATAGACCTCAGTTCTACTTCAGAACAACTGACGTAACTGGTGTATGTAATCTTCCTGCAGGTACAGAAATGTGTATGCCTGGTGATAACGTAGAAATGACTATCGAACTGATTCATCCTATTGCTATGGAGCAGGGGCTTACATTCGCTATTCGTGAAGGTGGACGTACTGTAGGTTCAGGCCGTGTTGCTACAATCATCGAGTAATCTTTGATTTAGTATCATAGAAACTTAAATACAAGCCGCAATTCCTCATTTTATGAGGAGTTGCGGTTTCTTGCGTGTTAGCAATGAGAAATGCAAGAAAGCCGCTAAAACCAAAGGATTGAGCTTGCTCAAGACCTTTGGTGTTAGTGGCTTTTCTTATGTGGCGAATGCCACGACCGAGCCGTTAGGCGAGGTGACATTTCTCAACGGAAGATGGTCGAACGCAAAGAAAAGCCCACTTCGAGATTTCTCTCAAAATGGGCTTGTGATACGCACGTGATACACGATAAAAAAACAAACTATTATCTGGTGTATCTGTGGTGCGGACATTATATATATTATTTTCTATTCTTCAGCATGCGGCCAGTTAATCTTCCATTCAAAATACTCTTCTTTGGTAATTTTACCGGAGGCTAAGTCCTCTTTTTTCTTTTTCCAGGTATTCAGGAAATCATCCAGTAAAGAATAATCAAAACCAACCGCAATATGTTTCTCAGTAGGGTCCTCGGGGCTTACTACTTCGTAGAGGGGCATATTGTAGTGCTCATCCAGTTCAAAGAGTGCATACATCACATCCTCTGCTGCATAGAGGGAAGGCTCGTAGATGGAGCGGTAATTACAGTCTAAGGCTTTTGCAAGCTCCTGTATCATATCTTCCTTGGGTGTGCGGTTGCCGATTTCGTACTGACGGATTCGCACGTCGGATAAGCCCACAGCTTCACCCAGCTGAGCCTGTGTCAATTTGCGGAAATTTCTAATTCGTTTTATTCGTTCACCAATAGCCATTGTGTAACTCCTTCCAATTGAATAGTAACAATAACGTTTCTGATATTACAATAACATAAATGTTACTGTATGGCAAACAGAAAATTCTATAAATCGGGACAGATTTCAGAGTCGGATGTGTAGATGAGAGATTTGTATAAAAAGAAGCAATGTTTATACGAAAGAAAAATTTTTCGTCCACCACTTGACAGAAACATATATGTTACTATATAATCAAAAACACAAACAGTAACGCAAATGTTACTAACGACAAAACGGGAGGTGAGCAGCATGAGCAAGGAGCGTACATAAGATTAGCGGAAAGGAGGAAGGAGTATGACAAAACGCTATTTATCTGCTAAGGAAGTTGCAGAACTTCTGGGAATTGCAGAATCAACCGCTTACGCAGTCATCCGAGAGTGGAATAAGGAGCTTAAGAGTGAAGGATACTTCACCAAGGCGGGTTCTGTTCCCAAAGCCTACTTCGAAAAGAAGTGCTATGGATTTGGCGAAGCGTAATAGATGAACTTTGACAACTGAATAGGCGTACCCGGGGCATCGGGTGCGCCGCACCCAGAGAAAGAGAGGTAATGATTATGCCGGTTTACAAAGATGAAAAAAGAGGAACATGGTATTTTAAATGTAACTATCGTGATTGGCAGGGTGAGATTAAGACGAAGCTGAAGCGTGGCTTTGCCACCAAGAAGGAAGCTCAGAAGTGTGAGCGGGAGTTCTTGGAGATGCAGAGCGGCAATATGAATATGAAGCTGGCAGCTTTCGTGGAAGTCTACTTTAATGATAAGGGTACGAGACTGAAGGAGCGTTCCATCATGACGAAGCGGACCTTGATTGAAACCAAGATAATTCCTTACTTCGGAGAGAAATCCATGAACGAGATTACAGCGGTGGATATTATCAAGTGGCAGAATCTGCTGATGAATCAGGAGTATTCGCCAACGTATCTTAGGATGATACAGAACCAGCTGACGGCACTGTTTAATCACGCAGAGAGATTTTACGATTTGAGGGACAATCCTTGTAAGAAGGTGGATAAGATGGGCAGGTCAAATGCTAAGGAATTAAATTTCTGGACCAAGGATGAGTACGAGGTCTTTCTTGGAACTTTTACCGAGGGAGACGAGATGTACCGACTGATTTTCCAGATGTTATTCTGGCTGGGATGTCGAATCGGAGAAGCACTGGCGCTGACAAGCTCGGATATCGATTTGGAGAAGGCAACCATAAGTGTCTCCAAGACCTATTACCGAAGGAATAAAACCGATTATATCACTTCACCGAAAACGGAGAGTTCCAATCGTAAGATTACCATTCCGAAGTTCCTGCAAGGGGAGATAAAAGAATATCTGGACAGGCAGTATGAGTTGGCACCGGATGAGAGAATCTTTCCAATCACGGACAGAGCGGTTCAAAAGAAGATGAAGCAAAAGACGGAAGAGGCAAAGCTAAAGCCTATCCGCGTTCATGATCTTCGTCACAGTCACATCGCCTTGTTAATCGAGAAGGGGTTGCAGCCACTGGTTATCGCACAGCGTGTGGGACACGACTCCGTAAATACTACCATGAACATTTACGGGCATCTGTATCCTAACAAGCAAAAGGAAGTGGCAGACCTACTCAATGCAGAGGCTACCGGGGAGTTGGAAAATAATCTGGTGGATATGGCAACGGAGATGCGTTTCAGAAAGGCAGGTGGCTGGTCGTGAGAATGGTGAGAGGATTTTACAACGAGCAGAATAATACGGTGAATGTGGTTCACTACGATACCAACTGTGTCGTCAGTCTTGATTGCGGGAAGTGGGAGCAGGGTCTTCGGACCACTCCCGACTCCCAAGGGGAGATGGATGCACTGGCTATCGAGGACCCGGTGGAGTATGTGAGAATGATGCTTAGCGGAGAGATGCAGGTGTGGCTGGATGTATTAGATGACCTGAGCGTGTGGTAGGACGAAAGTGGAGCCATTTTCGCAAAGGTGCTCCAAATAGTGGAGCCAAAATAAAAAAGTGGCGTCAAAAAGTGGAGCACCTTTTCAGAGGATTTTCAAATATAAATAGGTGAGTCACAAAGTGGAGCCATAATTGAAAAGTGACGCCACAAAGTGGAGCCTTTTTATAAAAAGGGAGACGAAAGTGGCACACCTGTAGATAGAGGATTTCCGGTTGGTGCCAAGAATAAAAATATCCCTAAGTGAGGCACCAACATACAGCTGTGAATACCGGCTGGCGGGCAGTAGATTTCGACAAATGCCGGTAGGAGCAGATGTATTCGAGGTCAAGCGACGGAACGCTTGCCCCGTTTGTGTTTGGGGTACCCCCAAACCAATAAGGGGACATTACTTTAGGGGAAGAGAAGAGTATGGGGGAACCCAAAGAAAGGAGGAAGACGAACATGAGCAGAGATTTCTTAAGAAAGCTTTTGATAAAACAAAATACAGATAAGAAGAGAGGGATTTGATGACAGGTAAGAAAGAAAAGACCATCAGTGGTGCAATGTACAGCGCACCGAATCTGGAGCACAATCTTAGAACCCACATTCCGCCAAACTCCGTAGAGGAGCGGCGGCATTTAAACTGGGTATATACCAAGGATTCAGAGATTACTCTGCAACAGGTATATGAGAAGTTATTTGCCGGACCTTATAAAGAGTGGCGGGATAGGGAAATTAAGAAAGGGCGAGGAAAAAGATTTCCGCCGACCTATTATGAAAAGATTGAGCAGGATAAACAGAAGCACTTGTGCTACGAGATTATCTGGCAGATAGGAGATATGCGGGACACGGGTTTCGTGTATACGCCGGATGATGCAAA
>CAZFLR010000045.1:0-4554 GCA_964519385.1 uncultured Kineothrix sp. | reverse complement strand
CTTACGAGTTCTTGCATTTGTCTTTGTCTTCTGACCACGAACCGGGAGTCCTTTTCTGTGACGGATACCACGGTAGCATCCGATTTCCTGTAAACGCTTGATGTTAAGAGCGATTTCTCTTCTTAAATCACCTTCAACCATCTGTGTTTCATCGATAACTTCGCTGATTCTCTTAACTTCATCGTCTGTTAAATCTCTACAACGAGTATCTGGGTTTACTTTTGCATCTGCTAAAATACGATTTGCACTTGTTCTGCCGATTCCGTAGATATAAGTCAAACCGATTTCAACACGTTTGTCTCTAGGTAAGTCAACACCTGCAATACGAGCCATTTTCTTTTCCTCCGATTTCCGGGTACATTCGTACCATAATTAAATTGTTACTAATTGATTGGGGCATAAACACAAAAATGCCCAACCGGACATAATCCGGTCTTTCCGATACTAAGCTGCTAAATTCTCGGTATCAATAAGTAATTTCCCGTAGGCTCACTACGTTAAATTATCTTAATCAGCATATCTTATGACGGTAAGAATGCTGTCAGCCGCTTGTTTCTGATACAAGATTGCTTTCTGGTCTGTTAATTAAAATTAACCCTGTACCTGTTTGTGTTTTGGGTTCTCACAGATAACTCTGATTTTACCCTTTCTTTTGATGACTTTGCATTTTTCGCAAATTGGTTTTACTGATGATCTAACTTTCACGTTAAACCCTCCTTTCAAAAAAGACCGTTTTACATTATAGCATGGCAAACCGTGGTTTGCAATACTTTCCTTTGGTTTTTTTGATTATTCATTTCCAACTTTACATGTCTTTGAATAACCACAATTTATTTATCTCTCCAAATGATTCTTCCCTTTGACAAATCATATGGGGATAATTCTAAGGTAACTTTATCACCAGGTAAGATTCTGATGAAATTCTGTCTCAGTTTTCCACTGATATGTGCCAAAACCTTATGTCCGTTTTCAAGCTCTACCTGAAACATAGTGTTCGGTAATTTTTCAACTACGGTTCCTTCGATTTCAATTACATCTGCCTTTGACATTTTACTCCTCCAATTCACTGACAATTAAAAGTTTCATCGCTCTCTTTATTTCTTCATCTCTGACCGGCTCTCCTGCAATCAGTTTTTCTTTGATCTGCGCAAGCTCCGGTGTCTGTTTCTTCCAGATCTGAATATGCTTTTTGTTTTTGCGTTTCGGACGCTGCAGGGTTTTGTATTTTCCATCTGCAAGCCACACATCGTTTTCTGTTTCTTCTATAATAATATACGGCTGGTTTTTATCATGCCCGGCCTTCGCCGTCGCTAACATTCCTATCATTTTTCATTCCTTTTTGTATTTCTTATAAAAGTGTCAGAATTTCAGGCTCTCCATCCGGTGTGACTGCGATTGTGTTTTCATAATGGGCGGAATAAGTACCGTCCTCTGTCACAACCGTCCAGTCATCATCCAGCCACTCGACATCGCTTCGTCCGATATTAATCATCGGCTCAACTGCCAGAGTCATTCCGCCGCAAAGCTTTATGCCTCTCTTTTTCTGGGCGAAGTTCGGAATCTGCGGATCCTCGTGAAGCTTCTTTCCGATACCGTGACCGACAAGGTCTGTCACAATACCATAGCCAAACTGACTGATATACTCATCAATCCGGTTGGAGATGTCGTAGAGATGATTTCCTGCGACAGCCATCTTAATTCCTTCAAAGAAACTTTTTTCTGTCCGTTCAATCAAAAGTCTTGCTTCCTCACTAATCTCTCCAACGCCGTAAGTTCTGGCTGCATCTGAATGATATCCTTTGTAAATCAGACCTGTATCAAGGCTTACGATATCGCCCTCCTGAAGAATACGGTCTGCTCTCGGAATTCCGTGAACAACCTCATCATTTACAGACACACAGACCGAAGCAGGATATCCGTTATAATTCAAAAAGTTCGGTGTGCATCCGTAGCTCCGAATCAGTTTTTCTCCTAATGTATCAATAGCAAGAGTGGACATTCCCGGTTCTATGGCTTCCCTGAGACGCTCATGCACCTCAGCAAGCATCTTTCCCGCATCTCTCATCAATGCCAGTTCCCTTGCAGACTTTACTGTAACCGCCATTTTCACTCTCCTAAGATTTCAACAATTGCGCGGAATACATCTTTCATATCTACCGTTCCGTCTACCGTTTTAAGAACACCTTTCTCTGTGTAAAAATCAATCAGAGGCTGTGTCTGCTCATGGTAGATTGCCAGACGATTCTTCACTGTTTCCGGCTTGTCATCATCACGAAGAACAAGCTCTTTTCCACATCTATCACAAATTCCCTCCTGTTTTGGCGGAACATGTGCAATATGATAGGTTGCTCCGCAAGACAGACAGGCGCGTCTTCCGGACATTCTGTTAATAATGTTTTCATCCGGGACATTGACATCAATCGCATAATCAATTGTCTCTCCAAGCTCAGCCAGTGCTTTGTCGAGCACCTCTGCCTGTGGAATGGTTCTCGGGAAGCCGTCAAGAACATACCCGTTCTTGCAATCTTCCTGTGCTACACGGTCAAGAAGAATTTTTACCGTAAGCTCATCCGGAACAAGGAGTCCCTGATCCATATATTTTTTTGCTTCCATACCAAGCTCTGTGCCATTTTTAATATTTGCTCTGAAAATATCACCTGTTGATACGTGTGGAACACCATACTTATCTGCAATCATTTTGGCCTGTGTTCCTTTTCCTGCGCCCGGGGCACCTAACATAATAATTTTCATTTTCATCCTCCGAATAAATAGGTAAGTAAAACCAATTCATGGGACAAACGATATTTCGCCTGTCCCAGAATGGTGTTTCCATGCTTTAAGCATTTAAAAATCCTTTGTAGTTACGAACTAACATGCGCGATTCAATCTGTTTTACCGTCTCTAAGATAACGCTGACGATAATGATCAGACTCGTTCCTCCGAAGGAAACGCTTGCACCGAACATACCGTTAAAGAAAAATGGTAATACGGCTACAATAATCAAACCGACTGCACCGATAAAAATCACGTAGTTCAAAATACTTGTTAAATAATCTGTTGTCGGCTTTCCAGGTCTGATACCCGGAATAAATCCACCCTGTCTCTTAATATTGTTAGAGATTTCCATTGGGTTGAATGTAATGGATGTATAGAAGTAAGCAAAAAAGATTACAAGCAATACATACACTAAAAGTCCGATACTGTAAACAGGCATATTCGGATTACACCAGTTATTTGAATTCAATCCTTTAAGTATCTCGCCCCATGTTCCGGTTCCCTGATAACCAATCAACTGGCAGATAACAATCGGGAACTGCATCAATGAAGAGGCAAAGATAATCGGAATAACGCCTGCTGTGTTAATCTTAAGCGGAATATTGGATGTCTGTCCGCCATATGTCTTGTGTCCCTGAACTTTTTTTGCATACTGTACCGGAATCTTACGAATTCCGCCGTTTAACAAAATAACAAGAACAATCATGCCGACAATAATTGCAACGATTACTACTGCTGCTATCACGGCAAGTGTAACCGTCTCAGCACTTTTTACGAATTGAACGTATAAAGCTTTCAAATCCTGAGGTATTCTTGACACGATATTAATCGTAAGTACGATTGAAATACCATTTCCTACCCCGTGCTCTGTAATTCTCTCACCAATCCACATGATAAAAGCAGAACCTGCTGTCAGTGCTGCAATCACAACAATGTATTCGAGCACCTTTGCATCCTTCTCAAGAAGTCCGCTACGACCAAATCCGATTGCCATTGCCGTTGACTCAATCAGTGCAAGAGCAACTGTCACATAACGTGTAATGGTCGCAATTTTCTTTCTGCCGTCCTCGCCGTCCTTCTGCATTTCTTCAAGCTTCGGAATCGCTATCGTTAAGAGCTGCATAATAATGGACGATGTGATATATGGTGTGATATTCAATGCAAATACCGACATATTCATAAAAGAACCACCGGTGAAAGCATCAAAGAAATTGAACGCATCGCCCGACTGGCTTGCAAACCACTGGGCAAAGTATTCACGATTAACGCCCGGCACAGGCAGTTGACATCCGAAACGGATGACAACTAACATAGCCAGCGTGAATAATAATCGATTTCTGATATCTTTGATCTTAAAAGCATTTCTAACCGTAGTTAACATTAGATCACCTCTGCTGTTCCACCAACCGCTTCAATCTTTTCTTTTGCAGATGCGCTGAATGCATCAACCTTAACATTGAGCTTTTTGGTAATTTCTCCGTTTCCGAGGATCTTTACTCCATCACGTGGATTTTTGATAACTCCGGCTTCTACTAAAGCTGCAACGTCAACTGTTGCACCGTCGTCAAATCTGTCAAGCGTTGCAAGATTGATAGCAACGATTTCTTTTGAATTACGGTTTTTGAAGCCTCTCTTAGGAATTCTTCTGTATAATGGCATCTGTCCACCTTCAAATCCGATTCTCGGTGCACCTGAACGCGCCTTCTGTCCTTTATGACCCTTACCGGCTGTCTTACCATTTCCTGAACCGTGTCCACGACCTCTTCTAAAATTATCACT
>CAZFLR010000044.1:0-4710 GCA_964519385.1 uncultured Kineothrix sp. | reverse complement strand
CCCTTAGGAGGCTATTGTTATATCCATTTAACTATGAGAACAAAACACCGATTTTTGGCTTAAAATCAAGTTTTTTCAGCCATCGGACCGGTAACCGATTATTCTATTTTTAGGCAGCTTTCTTTTATCAAGTTTACCAACATTTATTAAAAAAATCTATTTAATCAGGAAAATTAATATTTCCCTGCATCCAGATAACCCCTTTAAATCTGCGACCTATTTCCGGTTCTCCGATAAGGTCGGCAGTATTGATACAGATATCAAAAATAAGATCATTGCAATTTACCGTCATTTGACAAAGTCTTTCCTTTGTAGCACGGTTTATCACATATTCATAATCCATAATCTCACCCAAAATGGAATACTGGTCACATTCCACACCATAAGGCATAAAATACGTGTCCACAAGCGTATATACATCCTGTGTTAAAATCTTTCTTGAGATACTTGAATATGTGTCGAGGTCTTCAAGTGTCAGACTCTCCATCGCCTGCTCATCACCCTGCTTTGCTGCAGTTAAAAGCCTGCTTCTGTTCACCTTATTTTTGTTTATTTTTCTTAAATCCTGTTCATCCTTTTTTAGAGGCAAAAGGATTATTCCTTCCACAGAAAATCCGCTGAGAACAAGAGATGTCCCTTTCATCGGAAGTCTGCCTGAATTCTTTATCTTAAGATAAGAAATCACATTCTGCAGATAAAAGATAAGAGTTACTCCTACCTTAATATCATCACAAATACCGGCATAAGATTCCTTTTCCGCATGACGTTCTATTGAGATATCCTCATAAGAACTAATCTGTATTCCCCGTATATACGGAAAGTAGTAATTAAAGATAAACTGGTTATCTTCATTATACTCCCCCCGTACAACAAGACCAACATTTTCGGCAAATTCCTTGCTATATTCTGCAAACATGACATCTGTGTCATCTATTGAAGTATACTTTTTTTCATCCGCATTACGAATGATATATGCGAGTAACTCATTCACCTGGCTTCTGTTTTTCAATCTGCTAAAGCCAATCGCACGCAAATACCTGTGCAAAGAATTCACCTCCGATTTATCTGATTTCTTCTTTTCCGCCCATATACGGTCTCAACACCTCAGGAATTGCCACAGAACCGTCTTCTCTTAAATTATTCTCTAAAAATGCAATGAGCATACGAGGCGGTGCAACTACCGTATTATTTAATGTATGCGCGAAATACTTGTTTCCATCCTCACCCTTTACACGAATTTTCAATCTTCTTGCCTGTGCATCGCCAAGGTTAGAACAGCTACCTACTTCAAAATACTTTTTCTGTCTTGGTGACCATGCTTCCACATCATAAGATTTTACCTTAAGGTCTGCAAGATCTCCTGAACAACATTCGATTGTACGAACCGGAATATCTAAGGATCTAAATAAGTCTACAGTATTCTGCCATAATTTGTCAAACCACATTGGTGACTCTTCCGGCTTACATACAACAATCATTTCCTGTTTTTCAAACTGATGAATTCTGTATACACCACGTTCTTCAATACCATGTGCTCCTTTTTCTTTTCTGAAACACGGAGAATAGCTTGTCAATGTTTTAGGAAGCTCCTCCTCAGGAACAATTGTATCAATAAACTTACCAATCATGGAATGCTCACTTGTACCGATGAGATATAAATCTTCTCCCTCAATTTTGTACATCATTGCATCCATCTCTGCAAAACTCATAACACCCGTAACTACATTGCTGCGAATCATGAAAGGCGGAATGCAATATGTGAAACCACGATCAATCATAAAATCTCTCGCATATGCTAAAATAGCAGAATGAAGTCTTGCAACATCACCCATCAGATAATAAAAACCGTTTCCTGCTACTTTACCGGCACTGTCCAAATCAATACCATTAAATTTTTCCATAATTTCTGTATGGTAAGGAACCTCAAATTCAGGAATCAATGGCTCACCATATTTCTTAATTTCAACATTCTCACTGTCATCCTTACCTATCGGAACTGACGGGTCAATAATATTCGGAATAATGAGCATAATGTTCATAATTTTCTCATCAAGATCTTTTTCAAGCTTTTCAAGCTCTGCAAGACGTGAAGCTGACTGAGCCACCTTCTTCTTTACTTCCTCTGCTTCTTCTTTCTTACCCTGTGCCATCAAAGCACCAATCTCTTTTGATATTTTATTTCTGTTTGCACGAAGATTATCTGCTTCCTGCTGCGCATCTCTTTTTTTCTGATCCAATTCAATTACTTCATCAACCAGCGGTAATTTATCAAATTGGAATTTGTTTTCGATATTCTTCTTTACAATATCCGGATTTTCTCTTAAAAATTTAATATCTAACATAACGTGTCTCCTTTTTGACTCTTATTTTTTATTACTTAAAAATTCATGATTTATCGCCATACGAAGTGCTTTCTGTTCTTCCTCTCCAAGAGAAATTTCACATTCACCTTCTCTGATTTCCTTCGTGTAAGAATAACAGCCATCCGTACTATGAACCGAATTCATAACAAAACCGTTATCATTTTCATCTAAAAGTACAAGACAAAAACTGAGCTGTCCTCCCATCTGCTTAAATGCATCATATTTCACAATACCAATCTTTTGAAATACAGTTTCCAGACGTTTGTAAATATGTTTAATTTCTTTTCCGTTTTTATCAGACTGTTCTTTCAAGAAATCAATATCCTGAAAAAGACCGGCAATTTCTTCTTCCATACTTTTCGCATCGCTGCCACACATAAACGCTTCATATCTTTTTTTCAATTTTGACTGTTTACTCAAAACTACGATCAAAAGAATGAGAAGCACAAAAATCAGCACTGCAAATCCTATAATGAAATATCCGATATCAACTGAGCCAATCCCGATATGATTTAACAGATTACTTGTCATTCGTATTCCTCCATCTTTAGGTTATTTAATTTGTTCTAAAATTCTGTCTAATTCATCATGAGAATAGAATTCTATTTCTATCCTTCCGCTTCCGTTTTCTTTTGGTACCACATTCACCTTTGTACCAAGCTTCGTCTTTAACTTTTCACTGATATCCTGGTAAATAACCTGAAGATTTTCATCTATATTCTTTTCTTTCTTTACCTTCACCGGTTTACCAATATTTTTTACAATCTTTTCTATCTCACGTACACTGAGCTTTTCATCAAAGATTCTCTGTGCAAGTAAATATTGTTCTTCCGGGTCAATAACAGCAAGTAAAGCTCTGGCATGTCCCGTTGTTATCATTTCATCGATAACCATTCTCTGTACTTCATCTGATAATTTCAAAAGTCGCATGGAATTTGTGACTGCTGTTCTGCTTTTTGATACTCTTTCTGCCACTTCATCCTGTTTCAAATTGAATTCTTCAAGAAGTTTCTTATAAGCAAGAGCCTCTTCAATCGGATTTAAATCCTCCCTCTGGATATTCTCAATTAAAGAAATTTCAACAATTTCCTGCTCCGTCAGATTTTTAATAATAACAGGTACTTCTTTAAGTCCGGCTAACTTTGCAGCTCTCCATCTTCTCTCTCCTGCAATAATTTCATAATAATCTTTTCTATCCTGTACAAGAATCGGTTGAAGAAGTCCAAATTGTTTAATGGATTCTGCTAATTCTAAAAGTGCATCCTCATCAAAGTTTTTACGAGGCTGCTCTCGATTCGGCTCAACTTTTGTAATATTTACAATTGTTTCAGGACCCTTTTCAACTTTTTCATCTGTTTCCTTTTTTGCCGGCTTACTGTCTATAGTCGGTATTAAGGTATCTAATCCTCTTCCTAAACCTTTTGCTTTCCCCGCCATCTTAAGCATCCTTTCTGTTAATTACTTCATCTGCCAGTTTTCTGTAACTGTCTGCACCGGTTGACTTTGGATCATAAACAGTAATAGGCATTCCATAACTCGGTGCCTCTGCCAGACGAATATTTCTTGGAATTACTGTTTCGCAAATATTTTCATGAAGGTTTTGTTTTACATTTTCTACAACCTGCATAGATAAATTAGTTCTGGAGTCATACATAGTGAAAACAACACCTTCCATAGATAAATCAGGATTCAGTCTTTCTTTAATAAGATTTACCGTATGTATCAACTGACTTAATCCCTCCAATGCGTAAAACTCACACTGTATAGGAACAAGAACAGAATCGGCTGTTGTCATTGCATTAATTGTTAACATGCTAAGCGAAGGCGGACAATCAATAATAATGAAATCATAATCATCCTTTACAAAATCTACTTCGTTTTTTAATATAAATTCTTTCTTATCTATACCTATCAATTCGATTTCCGCAGCAGCAAGATTTACATTTGATGGCAAAACAGAAACATTTGGAATTGCATCTTTAATGATACAGTCAAAAATAGAACATTCTCCTAAAATAAGTTCATATACTGTATCATCTAAATTATTTTTATCAATACCAAATCCACTTGTTGTATTTCCCTGTGGATCAGTATCTATTACCAATACTTTCTTTCCTTTTTCAGCAAGACATGCTGATAAGTTGATGGAAGTCGTAGTTTTTCCTACTCCACCCTTTTGGTTTGCAACTGCAATGATTCTACCCATATTATTTCCTCCTGTCAGGTACTTTTCCTGACACATTTCTTTTTCTCTCACATACAAAAATGATTATATCACTATTCTCAGTTTTTATCTATATAAGATTTATCTTTTTCTTTATAATATTTAAAACACAATATCTAGTAT
>CAZFLR010000043.1:0-6026 GCA_964519385.1 uncultured Kineothrix sp. | reverse complement strand
GAAGGCAAAAACGGCAAACGGTAAGCTGACGGTTACCTGGCAGAAGGTAAGTGAGTTCAAAATAAGGGAGACCATGTTGTCTCCCTTTTTGTGCGGTAATGATAATAGATGAAAAAGAACATATTTTTGATTTTAATGTCATTTGTTATGATGCTGGGCGGATGCGGAAGAACTGAGCTTAAGGAAGCAGAAGCCTACAATAGCTTCAGCAAAGAGACGTTATGTACAAGAGCACTTACGGGTGGATGGAATGAAGAAATCGCAGCATATGACGAAGATACCTGTATTCTGGTAAAGGGCAGGATTGTGGGGGAGCCGGAAGAGGCTGTGTTAGAAAATGAATTTTATTCCATACAGAGGGAGACCGGAATGGTGGAAAAACCGGATATGGATGTATATCAAAAGGAGGAAATGAATTCTGAATATGGCTATGAGCCGAGTGTTTATCTAGAAAGTGATTCGGAGTATATTTATATTTATCAGGAAATGTCGGAGTGCATGAAGCTGGATGTTTTAAATTCTGAGATGGAAGTTATTTACACGCAGAAGGAAAAAATAGAAGACAGTGCGTACATATCATGCCCGAATTTATCATTAAACTGTTTATTTGCAAGGGTACAGGGAGAGGATGTGCTGTTTTTTTAATTCAATGCTGAAAAACAGACTATGGAAGAAGTGAAGGGGAAAAAGATACGGGGAAAGGCAGATCTTTTTGAAAATGTCAATAAGTATTGCGGAGATTCACTTTACGACTGTTATCTCTATGACAATACATCGACTCCGAAAACAGAATATTCTTATGATTTATTGGGTGTTAAGGACGGAGTTTTTTATAAAATCGTCAGATTTGATAGTATGAACATGGACGGGATAACACCATACTTCGCAACCGATGGTAACGGTGGTTTTCTGACAGAACAGTACGAGATACTTTCAGACGAGAATGTATATGTTCTGCTGAAGCCGGATGATGTGGGCGACGGCAGGAATTTAAAGGATGGAAAGATAGTTGCCTGTATTGCCGGAGCCGCCGAAGCAGAACAGTTGAAAAAATATGCCTCCGCATTCAATGGAACTTCGGATAAGTATTATATAGAAATCAAGGATTATGAGTCAATCCATGAGACCTATGAGGATGCAGCAAGAGCGATGAATCTGGATGTTATAAATGGGGAAGAGATAGCAAATCTGGCAAGTAAATTCTTTAGATTACATATAGATACGAAATTTACATGATTATGTGACGGACACCTGCCCGACCACCGAGAACGGTTTTGCCCTTCAATTTATCCCAGGTAAAATCAGGATCGGCTTCGCGTGCTACCATGAAGTTTCCGGCTCGCTGTGTGAGCTGTGCAAAATTGATAACGGTGTCATCGGTTTCGCCGAGATAAGTGTAAATGGTAGATTCCGGTCCCATGAAGCCGATGTCCGCCTCACCGGATAAGACAGCGGTCATCGTTTTGTCCGCGCCAAAACCGGTGACAAGTTCTAAATCAATTCCTTTTTCATCAAAATACCCATTCTCAATTGCAACGTATAACGGAGCATAAAAGATGGAATGAGCCACTTCATTGAGAACAATTTTTTCTCCGGGGTTGTCAGGTCCTTTGCTGCAGCCGGTCATAAAGAGAACGGCCATGGCGAGTGCTGTCAGTCTGTAAAAAAAATTCCTTTTTTTCATAAGATATCCTCCCTTTTTCTTGGGGCAAAGCCCTTAAACTAAACTATGCAAAGAGAAGATTTTGGGTTACAATGAAATACAGATGATTTGCAGAAAGAAGAGGAAATGTGCAGATGAGTATTTATGATTCTTTAAACGACATGCAGAAAAAGGCTGTGGAGCAGACGGAGGGGCCGGTTTTAATACTTGCAGGAGCAGGTTCCGGAAAAACCCGTGTCTTAACACACAGAACTGCATATCTGATAGAAAAATGCGGTGTTAAGCCGTGGAATATCATGGCAATTACGTTTACCAACAAGGCGGCCGAGGAAATGAGGAAACGTGTGGATGACCTTGTCGGGTTTGGCTCAGAGAGTATCTGGGTTTCCACCTTTCATTCAAGCTGTGTCAGGATTTTGCGCAGATATGCAGACAGGCTCGGATATGACACGAATTTTACGATTTATGATGCAGACGACCAGAAATCAGTCATAAAGGAGGTTTGTAAAAAACTTCAGATTGACACCAAGATGCTGAAGGAGAGGACAATACTTTCAGCAATTTCTTCTGCAAAGGATTCACTGATTGGACCGGTTGAATATGAGATGCAATCCTTTGGCGATTATAACAAACAAAGGATAGCACGTGTATATAAAGAGTATCAGGCAACGCTCCGTAAAAATAATGCCATGGATTTTGACGATTTGATAATGCAGACCGTAGAACTTTTAAAAATCGACAAAGAGGTATGTGCAAGCTACAATGAGAGATTTCAATATATCATGGTGGATGAGTATCAGGACACGAATACGGCGCAGTTTGAACTGGTGAGATTGTTAGCTTCTGCTAACAGGAATCTTTGCGTGGTAGGTGATGACGACCAGTCAATTTACAAATTCCGAGGTGCAAACATCCGCAATATTCTGGATTTTGAGCAGGTATATCCGGATGCATGCGTGATTAAGCTTGAGCAGAATTACCGCTCTACGCAGAACATTCTGGATGCGGCCAACGCGGTGATTGGTAACAATGTGAATCGTAAGTCAAAGTCTCTTTGGACGGCGGAAGGCGAAGGAAGCAGGATTCATTTCCGACAGTTTGATATGGCTTACGAGGAGGCGGAATATATTGCAGGGGATATTTCGGGCAAGTATCATGCGGGAAAATGCCGGTTCAGCGATTGCGCGGTGCTGTACAGAACCAACGCCCAGTCGCGTCTATTTGAAGAGCAGTTTATACGCTCCAATATTCCGTACAATGTGGTTGGCGGAGTGAATTTCTATTCCAGAAAAGAGATTAAGGATGTGCTCGCCTATTTAAAGACGATAGACAACGGAAGGGATGATTTGGCGGTAAAGCGCATTATCAATGTGCCAAAGCGCGGAATCGGACAGACGACCATCAGCAGAGTACAGGAGTATGCGGACGAGAGACAAATCAGCTTTTATGATGCTCTTTGCGAGGCAGACCAGATTACGAGCATCGGAAAGAGCGCGTCAAAGCTCAAACCGTTTGTAAATATGATAAGCGTATTTCGCAGCAGACTTGCCGTATATTCACTGGAAGACCTGGTACAGGATATTCTGGAGACAAGTGGTTATATGGCACAGCTTGAGGCGGATTCCGAGGAAGAAGCGGAGGCTCGTATTGAAAATATAGACGAGTTTATTTCCAAGGTTGTCTCATACGAGGAAAACCATGAGGAGCCGACACTGTCAGAATTTTTGGAGGAGGTTGCCCTTGTTGCGGATATTGACGGAGTGGATTCGTCACAGGATAAGGTGCTTCTTATGACACTTCACAGTGCAAAGGGACTGGAATTTCCGAATGTTTATCTGGCAGGCATGGAGGACGGTGTTTTTCCGGGATATATAACAATCATGTCGGATGATCCAACGGAGATTGAAGAGGAGCGCAGACTTGCCTATGTAGGTATCACGAGAGCAAAGAAGGAGCTTACAATATCAGCAGCCAAGCAGAGAATGCTCCGCGGAGAAACACAGTACAACCCGGTCAGCCGGTTTGTTAAAGAGATTCCGCAGGAGCTTCTGGATAACCGGCTTCCTGTGTATAAACGCGATTTTGCGGATTATGATGAGGATTCGCAGGAACGCGCCAGCTTTAAACAAAAACCATATACCTATACCGGACGGGAAACTTCGGCAAAACCTTCCTATCAGGCACCGGAAAAACCATTTGCCATAGGAGGTGTGCGTCCGAAAGCGGTGCTTAAGAAAAAGGTAACGCCGGATTATGCAAAGCCGTTCATATCACAAATGTCAAACGAGAATAAAAGCTCGTCATCAGTGATAAACTATACCGTGGGTGACCGCGTCAGACACATACGGTTCGGAGCAGGAAGTGTTCTGGCGATGGAACCGGGACCGAAGGATACGAAAGTGACCGTGGAGTTTGACGAATGCGGACAAAAGATTATGTACGCAACTTTTGCAAAGCTTACTAAAATTTAAGTAGTAAACGAGAGGGAAATGTGGTAAAATAAATTATATTTAAGGGGCGACCGTAGCAGAAAGGTGGATGGAATTATGAAAAACATGAAACTTGAAGATGTAATCGCAATGATTAAGGCAAATGACCTGATTAAGAAAGAGGAAGAGAAAAAGGCTAATCCGATTCTCTGGATTCTTGCGATTGTCGGAGCAGTAGCAGCAGTTGCAGCGATTGCATATGCAGTATATCTCTATTTTACACCGGATTATCTTGAAGATTTTGAAGATGATTTTGACGACGATTTTGATGATGATTTCTTTGATGACAATGAAGAAGATGAGCCTGCAAAGGATGCAGAATAGTCCGTGCCACATAAGTGAATAATCAGATTGAAACGGGATTCCTGAGGAGTCCCGTTTTTTAGGAAATAAAAGAATTGAAGTAGGAGCAAGTATGAAAAAAGGTGAAATTTATGAAGGGAAAGTGAGTTATGTAAACTTTCCAAACAAGGCAGTTATTAAACACGAAGACGGAAAGGTAATAGTTAAAAATGCTTTGCCCGGACAGAACGTTCGATACCGCGTGACGAAGAAAAAAAAGGGAAGGGCGGAAGGAAACGTGCTTGAGGTTCTTGAGAAAGCTCCGGACGAAATCATACCGGAATGTCCGCATTTCGGTGAATGCGGAGGCTGTACTTATCAGAATCTTCCATATGAGAAGCAATTGGAGCTGAAAGCCGGACAGGTCAAGAAGCTTCTTGATGAGGTTTACATAAAACAGAACAAAGAGCCGTCTTATGAATTTGAGGGAATCAAGGCAAGTCCTAAGCAATTTGCATATCGCAATAAGATGGAATTTTCGTTCGGAGATGCATATAAGGATGGACCGCTGAGTCTGGGAATGCATAAAAGAGGAAGCTTTTATGATATCGTGACCGTGGACGACTGCAGGATTGTGGATGAGGATTTCAGGCTGATTCTGCAGACGACCCTTGCATATTTTAAGGAGAAAAATGTTTCATTTTATCATCGTATGCGAGGAGAGGGCTTCCTTCGTCACCTGTTGGTACGCAAGGCTGTAAAGACCGATGAAATCATGGTGGCACTGATTACAACTTCACAGAAAACCGGGGTGCTGTCCCCAGACGAAATAAACGTTCAAAATCAGTCGGTGGAGGAGCTGATGAACGGTCTTGTAAATGTATTATGTAAACTGGAGCTGTCAGGAAAGCTTGTTGGAATTCTTCACACGGAAAATGATTCCGTGGCAGATGTTGTTAAAAACGACGGAACCCGGATTCTTTTCGGACAGGATTATTTTTATGAAGAACTTCTTGGACTAAAATTCAAGGTGACGGAGTTTTCTTTCTTTCAGACAAATTCTCTCGGTGCAGAGGTGCTTTATGACACGGCGCGCTCGTATATCGGGGATTTGACGGACGACGGAGAGCCGGATAAGGTGGTGTTTGATTTATATTCCGGAACAGGGACGATTGCGCAGCTTATGGCACCGGTGGCAAGGAAGGTAATCGGTGTGGAAATCGTAGAGGAAGCTGTCGAAGCGGCGAAGAAAAATGCGGAACTCAACGGTTTACATAACTGCGAATTTATCGCAGGCGACGTTCTCAAGGTTCTGGATGACATTGAGGAGCGGCCGGACTTTATTATCTTGGATCCTCCGCGTGACGGCATTCACCCGAGGGCACTGAAAAAAATTATAGATTACGGAGTTGACCGCCTGGTTTATATTTCCTGTAAACCGACCTCCTTGGCCCGCGACCTTGAAGTCTTTGAGGAGAACGGATACCGGATGGAGAAGGCATGCTGTGTGGATATGTTTCCGGGGACGGTGCATGTGGAGACGGTTGTTAAGTTGGTTAGAAAAAAGCCTGACGCATATATCGACATTACAG
>CAZFLR010000042.1:0-8217 GCA_964519385.1 uncultured Kineothrix sp. | reverse complement strand
GTATAAACATGAAAAAAACAAGCTTTCTGGTAAAAATAAGGTAAAATATAAATAGTTATCCACATGATATTCACATTTTGTGTATAAATTTATGTTAATTTATGAGTTCTATATATTGTGGTTTATACTTTTTATTTTAAACAAGATATAGAAAAAAAAAAATAAAAAAATTTTTGCAAATTTATTTACTTGACGGAAGTAATTATTTCCTATATAATCAGAACGATATTTTCTAACCATTTTAAAGGAGGTGTATCTTAGTATGAAAATGACATTTCAGCCAAAGAAAAGACAGAGATCTAAAGTTCATGGTTTTAGAGCAAGAATGAGTTCTGCAGGCGGAAGAAAGGTTTTAGCTGCCAGAAGAGCAAAGGGAAGAAAGAGATTATCAGCTTAGGCCGCATTTATGTGGCCTATTTTTCTCTGAAAAGGAGAATTTATGAAATTTTCAGAATCACTGAAAAAGAACAGAGATTTCCAATATGTTTATAAAAAAGGAAAGTCCTATGCAAATAGGTATTTTATCATGTATGTGTTAGAAAATAATCAGGATTTTAATTATATTGGAATATCTGTGAGTAAAAAAGTGGGTAACAGCGTCGTGAGACATCGCCTGTGCAGGGTTATCCGCGAAATTTACAGACTACATGAAGATATGTTTAATAGTGGTTTAAACATAGTAGTTATTGCCAGGACAAGTGCAAAGGATGTTTCTTATAAGGAAGCGGAGAGTGCATTTTTACATCTTTCAAAACTCCATAAGATTTTATGTGTGTCAAATGAAAATGGAGAAAATTTAGAAAATTGATATGAAGAAAATATTCATTGCAATCATTAAATTTTATAGAAAATATATATCTCCTATGAAAAGTACAAAATGTCCTTATATACCAAGTTGTTCTCAATATGGTATTGAAGCAATTGAAAAATATGGTGCTTTAAAGGGAGGACTTTTAGCTTTTTGGAGAATATTAAGATGTAATCCTTTTTCAAAAGGCGGGTATGATCCCGTACCTTAGTTTAGTCAAATAGGAGGAACTTAGTTTGACAGGTATTTTATTAACAAAAAGCAGCACATTCATTATAGGTCCGGTAGCTACTCTGCTCGGATATATTATGAATGCTATTTTTATGGTTTTGGATAAAATAGGAATTCCTAATATAGGTCTTTCAATTATTATCTTTACCATTGTTATTTATTTATGTCTTTTACCTCTTACAATTAAACAGCAGAAATTCTCTAAGTTATCTGCAAAAATGAATCCTGAGCTTCAGGAGATTCAAAAGAAGTACAAAGGACGACGTGATAATGATTCTATGATTCAAATGAATGAAGAAACACAGGCTGTATATAAAAAATATGGTGTTTCTCCATCCGGAAGCTGTGTACAGTTATTGATTCAGTTTCCTATTTTACTGGCACTTTATCAGGTTATATACAATGTTCCGGCTTATGTAACAAGCGTAAAAGATACTTTTATGAATGTTGTTGATAAACTGGTTCATATTGAAGGTTCAGCAGAATTTTTACAGACATTCAAAAATGCTTCCTATTATTCAAAACAGTTTACGGACGGTAACTTTGTTGAAGGAAGCGAATATATGAAAAATACATTTATTGATGTATTAAATAAAGCTTCCACAACAGAATGGATGTCATTAAAGACAGAATTTCCTTCTATAGCTGATACAGTTCAGAACGCTTATAATACACTGAGTGAATATAACAATTTCTTAGGTTTAAATATTGCAGATTCACCTTCTTATATTATAAGTAATGCTTTAAAAGCCGGTTCTTACGGTCTTGTAATCGGAGCAATTATGATTCCTCTGCTCGCTGCACTCACACAGTATATTAATGTGAAGTTAATGCCACAGCAGGAAAATAAATCAGGTTCCGGCAGTGAAACAGCAGATGCAATGATGCAGAGTATGAAAACCATGAATATGATGATGCCTATCATGTCTGCTATTTTCTGTTTTACATTACCTACAGGTATGGGTATTTACTGGATTTCAGGTTCTGTTGTAAGAAGTATTCAGCAGGTTCTTGTAAATCGTCATATCGACAACATTGATTTTGATGAAGTTGTTCGTAAAAATATGGAAAAAGAAGAGCAGCTCAGAAAGAAAAACAAAAATAATGTTGCTGCATCAAAAGTAAATAATGCAGCTCACATGAACACAAAAAGCAATTCTTTTAAATCTGATTTAAGTCAAAAGGAAAAAGAAGCTATGATTGAAAAAGCAAAGGCAGCTTCTGCAAAGAAGGGAAGTCTTGCTGCAAAAGCAAATATGGTTCGTGAGTTTAATGAAAAAAATTCAAAATAGGAGGGTAAATCATGGAGTTTATTAAAATTTCTGCAAAAACTGTTAATGATGCTATTACAGAAGCATGCCAGCAGCTTGAAATAACAAGTGATAAACTTGAGTATGAGGTTATAGATGAAGGATCTACAGGATTTTTAGGTTTTAATTCTAAACCGGCTGTGATAAATGCAAGAGTAAAAGAAGAAGCCATAAAGGCTGATGAAAAAGCAAAAGCATTCCTCTCTGATGTATTTAAATCTATGAATCTTGCTGTAGTTATTGATGCAAAATATAATGAAATTGATAATATGCTTGATATTGATCTTTCAGGAGATGACATGGGGGTTCTGATTGGAAAAAGAGGTCAGACACTCGATTCTCTTCAGTATTTAACATCTCTCGTTGTAAATAAGGGAGAAGATGATTATGTACGTGTAAAGGTTGATACAGAGAATTACAGACAGAGAAGAAAAGATACTCTTGAAAATCTTGCAAAAAATATATCTTTCAAGGTAAAGAGAACAAAGAGACCTGTTTCTCTTGAGCCGATGAATCCTTATGAAAGAAGAATTATTCATTCTGCACTTCAGAATGACAGATATGTGACAACACACAGTGAAGGTGAAGAGCCTTACAGAAGAGTTGTTGTAACATTAAAAAGATAATTATTTGAAATAAAATGAAATATTGATATAATAAGACTGCAATAGGTGAAAGGTACTGCATTTCCCTTTTGCAGTCTTATTATTTTTTATACTATGGAGATTATTATGAAGAATGATACAATAGCTGCAATTGCAACAGGTTTGACAAATTCAGGTATCAGCATTATACGCGTAAGCGGAGAAGATGCTGTTTCTGTTGTTGATGCTGTTTTTGTTACAAAATCAGGTAAGCATATTTTAAACCGGGTGAAGTCACATACGATACATTATGGTTTTATATATGAAAAGAATGAAATGGTTGATGAGGTTATGGTCTCTGTTATGAAGGCTCCAAAAAGCTTTACCACGGAGGATACAGTGGAAATTAACTGTCATGGCGGAATTCTTGTCACTAAAAAAATTCTTGAGATTATTATTTTACACGGAGCCAAACTGGCTGAGCCCGGAGAGTTTACAAAGAGAGCTTTTTTAAATGGAAGAATTGATTTGACAAAAGCAGAAGCAATTATGGATTTTATTGAAGCAAAAAGTGATTATGCACTTAAAAGCTCGGCAAAGCAGTTAAAAGGTGAAGTATATGATGTAATAAAAGGACTTCGTGAAAAAATTATTTATGAGATTGCATATATTGAATCAGCAATCGATGATCCGGAACATATTACCCTGGATGGATATAATGAAAGATTAAATGTTGTTGTTGATGAAGTTCTTTTAAAAATCAATCATTTAATTGAAAAATCCAAAAATGGAATTTTATTAAAAAACGGTATTAATACAGTGATTGTAGGAAAACCAAATGCCGGAAAATCTTCTCTTTTAAACAGACTTGTAGGAGAAGAAAAGGCAATTGTCACTGAAATAGCCGGAACAACAAGAGATGTGTTAAAGGAATCTATCGTTCTTAATGGAATTTGTTTAAATCTTATTGATACAGCGGGTATTCACGAAACATATGATAAGGTTGAAAAAATAGGTGTAACACGTGCAAAGGAATTTGCAAAAGATGCAGACCTTATTGTATATGTTGTAGATTCTTCGGTTGCACTGGATGATTCTGACAAGGAAATTATTGACCTTGTAAAAGACAAGAAAACAATTATTCTTTTGAATAAAACAGATCTTGAACCTATAACAGATGAAAATAGATTAAAAAAAGCTTTGGGAGAAGAAAGTTTAAATATTTGTCATATAATTAAGACCTCAACAAAGAATAATATAGGAATTAATATATTTGAAGAAACAATCAAAGATATGTTTTTTGAAGGAAATATATCTGTAGAGGATGAAATTTATATTACAAATATTCGTCAGAAAGAAAATCTTTATGATACAAAAAAATCTCTTGAGCTTGTAAAACAGAGTCTTATGGATGATATGCCTGAAGATTTTTATTCCATTGATTTGATGAATGCTTATACATCACTCGGTATGATGATAGGTGAAGAAGTGGAAGATGACCTTGTACAGGAAATCTTTTCAAAGTTTTGTATGGGAAAATAAAACTTAAATATTCTTTTGGAGGAAATATATGTTAGATATAAGGGAAGAAGTAGATGTATGTGTAGTAGGAGCAGGACATGCAGGATGTGAAGCAGCACTTGCATGTGCAAGAAACGGTCTTGAGACGATTATGTTTACTGTGAGTGTTGACAGTATTGCCCTTATGCCATGTAATCCGAATATAGGGGGTTCAAGCAAGGGACATCTTGTAAGAGAACTGGATGCCATGGGCGGAGAAATGGGTAAAAATATTGATAAAACCTTTATCCAGTCTAAAATGCTGAATGTTTCAAAAGGACCTGCTGTACATTCTCTTCGTGCACAGGCAGATAAACAGGCTTATACTATTCAGATGAGAAAGGTACTTGAAAATACAGACCATTTAACTATTAAGCAGGCGGAAGTATGTGAAATATTGGCAGATTATGATGAAATTTACGGTAAGCATAAGGTAACTGGTATTAAGATTTTTAACGGCGGAATTTATAAATGTAAAGCAGTTGTTCTCTGTACGGGAACATATTTAAATGCGAGATGTCTTTGCGGTGAATCCATTACATATACCGGTCCAAATGGTTTACAGGCAGCAACTTCCCTGACGGATTCTTTAAAATCTTATGGCATTGAAATGCAGAGATTTAAAACAGGAACTCCGGCGCGTATGGATGCCCGTTCAATCGATTTTTCAAAAATGGAAGAGCAATTCGGAGATGAAAGAATCGTTCCTTTTTCTTTTTCTACAAATCCTGATGATATTCAAAAAGAGCAGATATCCTGCTGGCTGACTTATACAAATGAAAAAACGCATGATATTATCCGTGAAAATCTTGACCGTTCTCCTATTTATGCAGGAATTATAGAAGGTACCGGACCGAGATATTGTCCCTCTATAGAGGATAAGGTAGTAAAATTTGCAGATAAAAATCGTCATCAGGTTTTTATTGAACCGGAAGGAATGAATACAAATGAAATGTATGTAGGAGGTATGTCTTCTTCCCTTCCTGAAGATGTACAGATAAAAATGTATCGAACCGTACCGGGACTTGAAAATTGTAAAATAGTAAGAAATGCATATGCAATTGAATATGATTGTATTAAACCGGATCAGCTTTATCCATCGTTAGCATTTAAAAAGTTTGACGGTTTATATTCAGGCGGACAGTTTAACGGAAGCAGTGGTTATGAAGAAGCAGCCGTTCAGGGACTGATTTCCGGTATCAATGCTGCAAGATATATTCAAAAGAAGGAACCGATTATAATACAAAGAAGTGAAGGTTATATAGGTGTTCTGATTGATGATCTGGTAACAAAAGAAAACAGAGAGCCTTATCGTATGATGACTTCAAGATCTGAGTATAGATTATTACTCCGCCAGGATAATGCGGATTTACGTCTCAGAAAATACGGATACGAAGCAGGACTGATTTCACAGGAAGATTATGATTATGTCTGTGAAAAAGAAAAAGCGATAGAAAAAGAAGTTGCACGTCTGCAGGAATTTAAAGTAGGAGCAAATAAGAATACACAGGAATTTCTTGCGAGACATAACAGTGCTTCTTTAAAGACTGGAACGACAATGGCTGAGCTTATGTGTCGTCCTGAGCTGACGTATGAGATGCTCGCTGAGATTGATGAAGAAAGACCTAAGTTGACAGATGATATTATAGAACAGGTAAATATCAATGTGAAATATGATGGTTATATTAAACGTCAGCAAAAACAGGTGGAGCAGTTTAAAAAGATTGAAAATAAAAAAATTCCGGAAGATATTAATTATGAAGATGTCAACAGTCTTCGTCTGGAAGCTAAACAAAAGCTGGATAAATACCGTCCGGTTTCTGTAGGACAGGCTTCGCGTATTTCCGGAGTTTCTCCTGCAGACATTTCTGTACTGCTGATTTATTTAGAATCTTATTATAAAAAATAATTTATATGGAAGTGTTTATATGAAAATATCGGATTGGAGATTATATGGAACACAATTTTAAAATATTTGAAGAAGACTGTAAAAAATGGGGAATTAATTTAAGTAAGCAACAGCTAACTCAATTTTCTGATTATTATAATTTACTCACGGAATGGAATTCGTTTATGAATCTCACAGCAATTACTGAATTTGAAGAAGTTTGCAAAAAGCATTTTTTAGACAGCCTTTCTATAGTAAAGGCTTATGATACGGAATATCTCACATCAAAAAATTTATCACTGATTGATGTAGGTACGGGTGCGGGTTTTCCGGGAATACCAATAAAAATTGCATTTCCTTCCATTCATGTTACACTTCTTGATTCCTTAAATAAAAGAATTAAATTTTTAAATGAGGTGATTGATAAGTTAGCATTGGCTAACTGTGAAACTTATCATGGCAGGGCAGAGGATTTTGCAAAAGAAAATCTACTCAGAGAAAAGTACGATATTTGTGTATCCAGAGCTGTGGCTAATTTATCTACCTTGTCGGAATATTGTCTTCCTTATGTAAAAGTCGGAGGAGATTTTGTTTCTTATAAATCTGAAAAAATAAATGAAGAATCTGTTCAGGCAACAAAAGCAATTTCCATTCTGGGAGGAAAGGTAAGCCGGCAGATAGATTTTTCATTACCAGATTCAGACATCTATAGAAATATATATATTATATCGAAAGAAAAAATGACACCAAAAAAATATCCCCGTAAAGCGGGTATGCCATCAAAAGAACCTTTGTAAAAAAAGAAGAATACTGACTTCCTTTATTATTGGAATGTCAGTGTTCTTCTTTTAATATCAGATATAGCATTTAATTGTATTGTTTGTATATTTTGATTTTTCTAAATGAGGAAGTAATTTAGTATCCTCGATAACTACAGATTCTATTGCTCCATTATAATATTGATAATTTTCTAAGATGGTCTTTCTTTCACAAACTTCTGAACCCTGAATGATAGTTATATTATTATTTATCTCTTTGATTGCATGTAAGATATTTATATTCATATATCTTCCAAGATAACTTGAAATAGAATATTTAACTTTATAATTATCACGATGAGCAGCTTCACAATATGCCTGTATATGTTTTTCATCAATTAAGGCAGAATCACAATAATACTCTTCAGAAAAAAGCTTTGTAATTGTTTTCTTGCTGGTTTGCATATTGTATATGAGTGTTCCTATGATAGGTGTATCAATAAGCAACTTTAACAGCTTAGTTTGTTTTGTAGGTATTTGATTTGACTGATACAAGCTTTGCGGATTTATAAATACCAGATTATTTATAATTTCCGGATTATTATGACAAGTCATTACTGCAATGGAAGAAGAGTCACCCGAAGTAACGATAGTTGTTTTTCTACCAATGACTGTTTTAATAAAATCGGTAACTAATTGAACATATAAGTAATTCGTATAAGTAATGTTGCATTTTTCAGATAATCCATAGCCTAATAAATCCAAAGCATATACTTCGTTAGTTTCTGCAAGTTCATCAATTAAGTTGGTAAATTCATAAGATGAACTTCCCTGGGTAAGATTGTGAAGTAAAAGAATTGGATTTCCATTTCCTTTTTTAATATAATGTATTTTTCCAAAACGCCATTCATAATCATGTGTATTATTTTTTTGTGTCATATCTTTAACAGTATGAATAGAAAAATTTATTCTATTAATTACATGAATAATGCCTGCTGCTGAAATTGTTAGACAGACGATGGTTTTAATTGCTTTCTTCATATAAATATCCTTTCTAGATTTTATCAGATTTATACTT
>CAZFLR010000041.1:0-8495 GCA_964519385.1 uncultured Kineothrix sp. | reverse complement strand
TCGTTACTCTGATTCCATAAAATAATGATATTTCTGGCATATGAATCACTCCTTAGAATTTTTTTATAATAAGCATAACATAATTTGTAACAAAAAAAGAAATTACTATTATCTTTACCGAATATTCCTACGGAGGACACCCGTTTTCGTGTTAGTTACCTGGTAGTTGTGTGTTAGTTACCGATAGATTTTTGTGTGTTTTGAGGGTGTTTGATAGATTTTCAGAATATAAAGAAAACCCCGAAAATACTGGATTTTCGGGGTCTGTTGTTCTTTTCCGATATTCGGTTGAATTATCTCTTTGAGAACTGTGGTGCACGACGAGCTGCTTTGAGACCGTATTTCTTACGCTCTTTCATACGCGGATCACGTGTTAAGAAGCCGGCTTTCTTGAGAACCGGTCTGTAATCAGCATCTACTGTGAGAAGTGCTCTTGCGATACCGTGTCTGATAGCACCAGCCTGACCTGTATATCCGCCACCCTTAACGTTTACAAGGATGTCAAACTTATCAACAGTATCTGTAGCTACTAACGGCTGACGAACGATAACCTTTAATGTTTCTAATCCGAAGTAGTCGTCTAAATCTCTTTTATTTACGATGATATTTCCTTTACCAGGTGTTAAGTATACTCTGGCAATTGATTTTTTTCTTCTTCCTGTTCCGTGGAATTTTGTTGCTGCTTTAGCCATTTTAACTTTCTCCTTTCAGTTCCTCTAATTAGAATGTTAATACTTCAGGTTTCTGTGCTGCCTGCTCATGATCCGGACCAGCGTATACATGAAGTTTTTTGTACATCTGTCTTCCTAAAGGACCTTTTGGAAGCATGCCTTTAACAGCAAGTTCAACAACTTTTTCAGGTTTCTTTGCCATCATTTCTCTTAATGTAGTCTCTTTCATACCGCCTACATAATCTGAGTGATGATAGTAAATCTTCTGGTCTAATTTCTTACCTGTAACTTTAATCTTCTCTGCATTAACAACGATTACATAATCACCTGTATCGATGTGTGGTGTGAAGATAGGTTTATTCTTTCCTCTTAATACTTTAGCTACTTCTGAAGCTAAACGTCCTAATGTCATGTCTGTAGCATCTACTACATACCATTTTCTATCGATTGTAGCTGGACTAGCCATAAATGTTTTCATCGTGTTACCTCCAAATTAATAACATACTGGTGTTTCTCTTGTTGTCTTCCTCTCTCCGGGGCTAATCGGAATGGAAAGGAACTCTCAGGCTTCCACTCAGAAACTGCCGGGGCTTGGTCAGTTATCCACAGGTCGCCACTGTGAAATATTATATTATACGCTTCCGTGTGTGTCAACTATTTTTTTCAGAAACAAACTGATTTTCAGCTAATTTTCAAATGTATAAGAAACCAGCGTCAGACCGCAGGCAGGAGCTGTCGGTCCGGCCTGCTCGCGGTTTCGTGCAAGCAGAATTTCCTTTATGTCAGAAGGTTCCATCCGCCCTCTGCCAACCTCCATAAGAGTTCCTGCAATAATCCTGACCATATTGTATAGGAATCCATTGCCGGTCACCCGTATCGTAATCAGATTGTCTTCCTTTGTCACTGACAGCTCATATATGGTCCGCACAGTGCTCTCCACTTCCGGTTTATAGGTGGAGACTGCGGCAAAATCATGTTCTCCGCAAAAATATTCCGCAGCACTCTGCATCTTCTGCACATTCATCGGTACATACGTGAAATAACTGTAGAGCCGCATCAGCGGATTCGGAAACGGAGCATTGTAAATTTTATACTCGTAAGTTTTTCTTGTTGCGACTCTCCGCGGATGAAAATCCGCTGCCACTTCTTTCGACTTCTGAATACGGATATCCTCCGGAAGACGTTGATTGAGCGCGTATGAAATCTTCTCTGCAGGCATCCGGGCTCCGGTGTCAAACACTGCAATATTACACAGTGCATGCACTCCCGAATCCGTCCGGCTTGCTCCAATCACGGTAATCTTCTCGCCCAGAAGCTCCGACAGATGTCTGTTTAATTGTCCTTCTATCGTGTCACCGTTTGGCTGTACCTGCCATCCGCAATATCCGGTACCGTCATAAGCGACCGTCAGCATAACTCTTTTCATCTAAAACACTTTCCCAAGAACAATCACACCTGCAAGATATGCGACAAGCACAAGATATGCAATCGCATCCGCTTTGTGATATTTTAAAGGTTTCATTTTGGTCCTTCCGTCGCCCCCCTGATAGCATCTTGCCTCCATTGCCATTGCCAGATCATTGGCACGACGGAATGCAGACACGAAAAGCGGAACGAGCAGCGGAACCATCGCCTTAATCTTTTTCATCATATTTCCGCTGTCAAAATCAGCACCTCTTGCCATCTGTGCCTTCATGATTTTATCCGTTTCTTCCAGAAGTATCGGAATAAAGCGCAGCGCAATTGACATCATCATGGATATCTCATGAATCGGTACCTTTATCTTTTTTAATGGTCCAAGAAGCTTTTCGAGACCATCCGTCAACTGATTCGGTGTAGTTGTCAAAGTCATGATTGACGAGCCGATAATCAAAAAAATCATTCGTATCGCAATAAAAATCGCGTTTACAAGCCCCTCCTTTGTAACAGAAAGCTTCCAGACGGTTACAAGAACCTCTCCCTTTGTCAGGAACGTATTAAATGCTGCTGTAATCAAAAGCAACACTACCACTGCTTTCAGTCCGCGAACCATATATCTGAAAGGCACGTTGGAAACCTTAATCATAATTCCCAGAAAAAGTAATGCCAGGACAAATGGTGCAGCCTCTTTATACAAAAAAAGTGAAATGATATATATAATTGTACCGACGAGCTTTACTCTCGGATCCAGTCTGTGTAACGCCGAGTCAGTCTGATAATACTGACCGAACGTAATCTCTCTTATCATACATTTCTCCTATCGCTTCATTCTACTTCCTGCCAAGCACGCGAAGTATCTCATCTCCGGCCTCCGCAATTGTTGTCGGCGCAGTACTTACATCAAACCCATTTTCTCTCATCTGCTGCATAATATATGTCACTGCCGGTGCTGCAAGTCCTACTGCCTCCAACTCCTTATAATGAGAAAAAACCTCTTTCGGTGTACCGTCCAGCATAACGTTGCCTGCGTTCATGACAATAATACGATCCACATAATTTGCCACATCTTCCATACTGTGTGACACAAGAATCACCGTCATTCCCGTCTCTTTCTGCAACTTTTTTATCAGACCAAGAATCTCATCCCTTCCCTGCGGGTCAAGACCAGCTGTCGGTTCATCAAGAATCAACACCTCCGGCTCCATTGCCAGAACACCGGCAATCGCCACACGTCGTTTTTGTCCTCCCGAAAGGTCAAACGGTGACTGATAAAAATAATCGTCATCCATCCCGACCATCTTCAATGCCTTGTATGCCCGAAGTTCAACCTCTTTTTTGTCCAGTCCGAGATTTTTCGGTCCGAAACACACATCGAGAAATACATTTTCCTCAAAAAGCTGATGCTCCGGATATTGGAACACGAGTCCTACCTTGCTCCGTAGCTTTTTCAAATCAAAATCTTCATCATAAATATCTTCCCCGTTAAAATACACGGTTCCGCTTGTCGCTTTAATCAGGCCGTTCAAATGCTGTACCAGAGAGGACTTTCCTGAACCTGTATGCCCAATCAGCCCTATAAACTGTCCGTCGGGTATCACCAGATTAATGTCGGCCAAAGCCACAACTTCCATTGCCGTTTGGGCTTCATATATACAATTTAAATGATCTACAATAATCGGCATAGCTTACCTTACCTTTTTTAATTCTTCTATGAGTTCACTTGTTGTCAGAATTCCATCCGGCAGATTGACCCCTGCCTTTTTCAGCTCATGCGCTAAAAGCGTCACCTGAGGAACCGAAAGTCTGAGTGATTTCAGTTTGTCTACCTGGGAAAATATCTCCTTCGGCGTTCCCTGCATCTCCACATGGCCCTTGTCCATCACATACACCTTATCCGCATAGACAACCTCTTCCATGTAGTGTGTAATCAAAATAACGGTAATTCCCTCAACCTCATTCAGAGCCCTTACTGCACGGATTACCTCTTTGCGTCCGCTCGGGTCGAGCATCGCTGTCGGCTCATCCAAAATAATGCACTTCGGATGCATGGCAAGAACTCCGGCGATGGAAACACGCTGCTTTTGTCCTCCCGAAAGGCGATTCGGAGATTTCTTCCGGTACTTGTACATACCCACAGCTTTTAAGCTCTCCTCCACGCGTTCCCATATCCGGCGGGTTTCTACCCCAAGATTTTCAGGCCCAAAGCCGACATCTTCCTCTACAATCTGCCCGATAATCTGATTGTCAGGATTTTGAAAAACCATCCCCGCACTCTTACGAATCGGAATCAGGTTGTCCTCCTCACGGGTGTCTTTTCCATCCACCCAGACAGTTCCCTCTGTCGGAAAAAGAATCGCATTCAGATGCTTTGCCAGCGTTGACTTTCCTGATCCATTGTGCCCGAGAACCGCCACAAAGTCTCCCTGTTTAATTTCCATATTCACATGGTCCACCGCCGTCGTAATTCCTTCCACATTGCCTTCGTCATCACGTCTGATATATTCAAATACAAGCTTACTTACATCAATAATGTTCATATTACATCCTTTGCCTGTGATATTGCGTATTTTTTCACGCGTTCTATTTTACATTGTTTATGTTTGAATTACAAGAGATTTGCCTTATAATAAATTTAAAGAAAAAATAAATTAGGAGTGTTGCAAGAAACATGAAAAAAATTGTTTTTACCGTCGTCTGTCTATTAGGTTTTCTTCTCTTTTTCCAAAGCACTGCCACCACGGACGAGCATATATCATACAATACTAATGAAAATACTCTTCCATCCGAAGGAGAAAAAAACATGTCAGCTCCTGCAGAACATATCAGCCAGTATAATCCGCAGGCAGGCTCTGCAAAAAATCGTACAATTTACGCCTACGGCTTTTATTATGAGCCCCTTCCCGATAAGATTAGAGAAAAAATCACAGGAGTATCTTACCACGAAAATGACAACATCACATACGATGACTTAAGATATGTAAATGTTCTTTATGTTGATTTTAACGGTGAAACACAGAAAGGCGAAATCATCTGCAACAAGGCAATTGCTCATGACCTGGTTGAAATTTTTAAGGCATTATATGACAATGCATATCCGATTGATAAAATCCGCCTTATTGACAAATACGGCGGCGATGATGATCTATCCTGCGACGACAACAATACCTCCTGCTTCAACTATCGTGTTATCAGCGGAACTGATACCCTGTCAAAGCACGCTCTCGGACTTGCCATTGATATCAACCCCTTCCAGAATCCTTACATCACTTATCCAGACGGCAAAGAACGCATCTCGCCAAAGGGCAGTGAACCCTACGCTGACCGCGACAGCGGACTTGAACATATGATTCTCGAAGGCGATTTGTGTTATACCCTGTTTACGGAGCATGGCTTTACCTGGGGCGGACATTGGAAAACCCTGAAAGACTATCAGCACTTTCAAAAAAGCTTTTAACATTCAAAAAGAGGAACATTTTTTCAAATGTTCCTCTTTACTGCTAACTATACTAACTCAAGTAATACTTCCATAGCAGCGTCACCTTTACGCTGACCAATCTTAACGATACGAGTGTATCCACCCTTACGCTCTACATACTTCGGAGCGATTTCGTCAAACATCTTAGCTACCATGTCTACTTCTTTAGTTCCTCTCTTCTTACCTGCATTTTCAGTCGGTACTTCTTTGACAGGATATAATACCTGAAGCATCTGACGTCTTGCATGAAGTCTGCTTGGCTTATCTTTCTTGATTGTCTTTTCTACTTCATCATAAACTGTAACTTTCTTGCCATCAACAACTTCTTTTACTCTCTTGCCGTCTTTGTCCTTGCGGGCAACCTTAGCAGTTACTGTAACTTCTTCAAAGTTGTCTTTTTCTTTTACAGCTAATGTGATAAGCTTTTCAGCCATCTTCTGAACTTCTTTTGCTTTCGCTTCTGTTGTAACAATCTTTCCATTGTATAAAAGATTCGTTACCTGATTTCTAAGTAATGCTTTTCTCTGGTCAGATGTTCTGCCGAGTTTTCTGTACTTTGCCATGTTTTTGTCCTCCATTCATGGTGTATCCGGCATTGCTCTTTGGACTTATATACCGAACCGTTATTGTTTCCACTTTCGAGCAGGCACGCAAATGCTCATCGGTCTTATTTCGCGTGTCTATTCATATATCAGATCAAGGTTTATTCTTCACTGGAATTGAGTTCTAAACCAAGCTCTTTTAATTTAGCTAACACTTCCTCAAGTGACTTGCGGCCCAGATTACGAACCTTCATCATGTCATCCGGAGTTTTGTTTGTTAACTCTTCTACTGTATTAATACCGGCTCTCTTTAAGCAGTTGTAAGAACGAACAGATAACTCTAATTCGTCTATGCTCATCTCAAGAACCTTTTCTTTCTCGTCATCTTCTTTCTCAACCATAACTTCTGCAGTTTTTGCATTTTCAGAAAGATCGATAAAGAGGCTTAAATGCTCACTGAGAACTTTTGCCGCAAGGCTCACCGCTTCATCCGGAGCCAACGTGCCATTTGTATATACATCTAATGTAAGCTTATCAAAGTCTGTTACCTGTCCGACACGGGTATTTTCTACAGTCATATTTACCCTCTCTACAGGTGTGTAGATAGAGTCTACAGAAATCACGCCAATAGCCTGATCTTCTGTCTTATTCTTTTCAGCACTTACATATCCTCTGCCTTTTGTAATGGTCAGTTCCATATACAATTTGCTCTCTTTACCGCCGCTGAGAGTGGCGATAACCTGGTCTTTATTTACAATCTCGATATCTGAATCACACTGAATATCAGATGCTCTTACAACACCTTCCCCTTCAAACTCAATATAAGCAGTCTTCGGTTCATTTGTTGAACTTGTGTTCTTAATTGCAAGGCTCTTTAAATTCATGATAATCTCAGTTACATCTTCTTTTACTCCAGGGATGGAACTGAACTCGTGCAGAACGCCCTCGATTTTAACCTGGCTCACTGCTGCACCCGGAAGAGAAGAAAGCATAATTCTTCTCAAAGAGTTTCCCAATGTGATACCATAGCCACGCTCTAACGGTTCTACTACGAATCTGCCATACTTTTTATCTTCTGAGATTTCTGCAACCTCAATGTTAGGTCTCTCAAAATCAAACACTGTAAATACCCTCCTTACAATAAAACTCTTATCTGTGTGAATTATATCTTAAATTAATTATTTAGAATATAACTCGACGATAAGCATTTCGTCTACAGGTACATCGATCATTTCTCTTGCAGGAAGTGATTTCACAGTTCCCTTTAATCCTTCGATATCCTGATCAAGCCATTCCGGAACTAATCTTCCGCCTGTAACTTCCACGATATCTTTGTATCTCTGTAAGCTCTTTGATTTCTCTCTGATTTCAATCACATCACCTGCTTTGATGAGGTAAGATGGGATATTTACACACTTGCCGTTTACTAATACATGCTTGTGTCCTACAACCTGTCTTGCTTCTCTTCTTGTTCTTGCGAAACCAAGACGGAAGATAACATTATCTAATCTTCTTTCAAGAAGAACCATTAAGTTTTCACCTGTCTGGCCTTTCATCATATCAGCCTTTTCGTAGTAAGTACGGAAAGGTTTCTCAAGCATACCATAGATGAATTTTGCTTTCTGTTTTTCACGAAGCTGAAGACCATACTCGCTGACTTTCTTGTTTGCTCTTACTAACTGACGGTTAGACTTTTTATCATATCCAAGGTAGCTTGGCTCAAGACCAAGTGATCTACATCTTTTTAACACAGGAACTCTGTTTACTGCCATTTTAATTTCCTCCTAATATTGTTTACAGTGCAAAATGCACTTTCTTCCAACATATCAATTTACATTTACTATAATAAAATCCGAATCCAGTCTTAGTACATACAAGACTACACACGACGACGTTTCGGCGGGCGACATCCGTTATGAGGTACAGGAGTTACGTCACGGATACTTGTCACCTCAAGACCACATGCCTGAAGAGCACGGATTGCTGCTTCACGACCTGAACCCGGTCCTTTTACCATAACGTCTACTGATTTTAAACCATGTACTAATGCTGCTTTTGTAGCAGTTTCTGCTGCCATCTGAGCTGCATAAGGAGTAGATTTCTTTGAACCTCTAAAACCAAGACCACCTGCACTTGCCCAGCTAAGAGCATTACCCTCTGTATCTGTTAATGTAACAATTGTATTGTTAAAAGATGCCTGGATATGTGCCTGTCCGCGTTCAACGTTTTTCTTTACACGCTTTTTCGTTACTTTTTTTGCAACCTGTTTAGCCATAATTAAACTAACCTACTTTCTCTTAAACTAAATCCTTATGGATTATTTCTTCTTATTTGCTACTGTTCTCTTTGGACCCTTACGAGTTCTTGCGTTTGTCTTTGTCTTCTGAC
>CAZFLR010000040.1:0-8869 GCA_964519385.1 uncultured Kineothrix sp. | reverse complement strand
TCCTCTTGCGTCGCAATCTGTGCATACTTATACTCATCATTCCTGCTTTCCGCATTGGTCATATTTTTTTCTATCAATAAATGGAATAATTTTTTATAACTAACAGCCATGCCTTACCTCCATTTTCTCCAATAAATACTATGAGTATTTTATCACGAAAAAGTGATTTTTTCAATTCATAAAACATCCAACACCAAAAACGACATTATATTCTCCAATTGTGAAAAATATAATGCCGTCATTCTTTTCGCCCAATAATCGCCTTACGCCAAAAGATGTCCCTTCACTTCTAAACTGCTTATCCCTCTGGGCATATCAATTTCTTCATGCACACTCTAAAACATTTCCTCATATACTATTGTTACTATTTTAATCAATTCCAATCATATCCTCCTCGCTAAATAACTGTTCTTTTAACTCAATCACTTTTTTATTGTTTAACGTATAATTATGTATGGAAGCAACAAACAACTGATGTTCTGAGAAATCTCTTTGTATAATATTGAGCATTTCTTGCACAGTTTCGATTTTCACTTCACCCCCACTTGGAGAATCAAGTATTATAGGCAAAACCACTCCCGTCTTTTCCTTTATTAACTTTACATACGTTAATTTAAAAGCAAAAACAATCTTATGTAATATTGTACCCGATAAAGATTTCAAATCATTAGTAAAAATATAATCCTTATTTGGTGTTACGTATTTTTCTCCAATCCCTAATTCTTTTGCATACCCACTAATGCTGTCATGCATTTCTGCTATAATTCCATTATCTGATTTAGTTAATTTACGTATATCCTCCTGCAGATGTTTTCGTTCCTTTTTTAGACGAGTGATGATGTTTTGAGTAGCTATAGAATCTACCTGAATCTTACTTATATCGGCATCAAATTCCTGAATAGCACTCTGAACATTAAACATTCCCTCTTCTTTCTTCTTTTGTGATTCTAACGACTGTATTTTTCTGTTAATTTGTGCAACCTCTCTAGCCAGAAATTCTCTTCTTGCCACAAGGAATTCTGTATTATCAATAAAACCTATTAATGTTTTTTGTGTTACGGGCACTTCTTCACCAGTACTACTCATAACGATCAATTTCATTTCACCAATATATTCTGCAAGTAATTTATTCTTTCGCAAAATATCCTTTATTTGATTCAGTTCTTCTTGAATAGGACTTCTCTCCGAATAAAGGACTTCTATTTTCCTATCGATAATTTCATCAGATGTGTCAAAATCCAAGTTTTCTCCAGCTTCATTTATTTCCTCTTGATAAGCTGCAACAGAATACATATACTCATACTTTTTTATTTGTCTTTTAACAGCCTCTAATTCCTTCAACTGTTCTTCACAATCTATTCCTCCAAGACCTCGTATCAGTGCTTCTATATTAAAAGAAATACTGCCTATTACTTTTCCTCTATTAAGTAAGGTCCAACCTTTCTCCTGATCCATATAGCAAGCACCAAGTAAATTATCTGCAACATCCGGATTTTCGCAATCAAACACTTTCTTTATTACTTCATGAAAGTCTGACGGCAAAGAATATCCTATTTCTTCAATTCCATCGTCAATCGCCAAATATGAATTATGGCGATACAGTTTATATTCTTTCCCATCTTTATCAATTGTCATGTAAAATTCCATATCATCAAACTTAAGCCCTTTCGTCGATGGTACGGAATATCCTAGAGCATAAAGCAACGCTCTTACGAGGGTCGTTTTTCCAACAGAATTCTTGTCACTATATATCATATTAGTAGAATCGGAAAACTCTATTCTCTTTTCAAGAAATCCTTCTTTCAAAGTAACACTCTTTAGTTTCATAGATTCACCCCTTTCTTAATATCGCTGATATATTTTCGTTGTTTTAATATTCTATATAAAATAATTTTCATTAATATTTCTTTTTCTGAGTCATCCGCATCTATGTTTGCTAATCGTTCCAAATAGTCCTTCCAACAATCGTTAACAAACACTTTTACGCTTTTACCGTATCTTCTGTGGTCAGATATTACTTTTGTAACAAACTCATACAGCAATGTCTGTTGATTTATTACAAGTTTATATTTATTCTCGATTTCTACAATTTCATCATCATCGAAATCTTTTTTATACTCACTTGCCACGACTTTATCTACTACTAATACGATCAATGGCCACATCATCTCTTTTTTGTCAATTGAAATCGTCGTATCTGGTTGCGTTGCATTTTGAAAAAAATCTCTTTGCCATACGTTTAATATATCTGTCCCAAGTCCTTCTGTAGGTATATTTAATTCCGTCAACAGCTCATTAACGGCATTCTTTATTTCTTTGTATCTATTTTTCAGATCTCTTCCATAAAAAGGTATTACACGTACATCTAATTTTCCAGTATCAATATTTGTAAACCCCTTATTATTTAAAATATCTATAATTTTCCGCTGTGCAACTGTTGGCAATTCATCAAAATACAAATGAGTTTTTGAAGTAAAATAACTCATTGTTTTTTGATTATTAAACGGATTCGGAGAATTAGTAATATATGTATATAAGCCACCATCACCATTGCCGGCTGCTTGATTTAATGTTTCCAAAGCCGCTGTCAATTTTTCGATAACATGAGAATAATCATCTGGTTTTGCAACGGCCTTCACTTGTGAATAAATCTTTGTTTTATCCATTAACGTAATTTCTATATCTTCATCTTTGCCTTCAACACGAACCTTTTCTGCATCTTGAATATTTTCAAGCATTAACAATATTGCAGCATTGGCTTGGAAATCCCAACCAAAAGCTGATGCCGATGCATTTCTATTTTCCATTTAACATATCCCCCTAATCTTCATGTAAGATTTTTCTTGCACAGATTCTAATTTACCACATTACTTTCCCTTCTTCTGCCTATAAATCTCTTTCAAATCCTCAATCGCCACTTCCGGAGCCATCGTATGGAACATCATATAATTTCTCTTCATGGTCTCCACCGATGCCTGCTTATAAATGACTTTACTGGACTCTTTCGTATAATAATGCCAATATCTATAGATGTACCCGATCCAGTAAATCACATCTTTGGAATACACCTCACCATTTTCATTTAATTTATCTCCTGCAGCCTCGACAATTTCTTCCAGCAAATACTCTTCTCCTGCCCACTGCATCCGGTTATACGTGGAATCCAAAGCCTTCGCTGTTTCGGAATTCATGAATACTTTTATAAAAGCAGCACTTCCCAACTGCCGGTCTACAGAAAGTTCAAACAATCTGCCCTGAATATCACACAATTTTAATTGTAATTCATTCATGATAAACCACCTTCCACTGCCTGATCCAAAATCTCATCAAAAAACAAACCTTCCCTACGATAGTTCTTGCAAATATCATTTGCCAACGAAGAACCTTTTACTCGATTTGCCGCTGATATTTCTTTCAAAAAAAGTTTTTCCAAGTACGAAATCGGAATCTCTTTTTCAATCCGTACCGCATCGCAGCCCTTCCCAGTCACGGCAACATACTGTTTACCAAGTTCTAATGCAGATAAACTATTGACCAGTGCTGCATCTGTGATATTTCCAACAAAGAAGTTATCAATCACAAAAAACATTCTGTCATTTGCTATGCTGCCGATAACCAGATCTTTATTGTTCGTTATTTCCTGGTACTTACGATAAAGTGGAGTCCCTTTTATTTTTTCCATACGTCCCCTATGGTATGCCACAATCATTGCCCATTCCAAATTTGCCGGAACATCTAATACGGCAAGGTCTTCTACTGATATAGAAACCATATAAAATCTAGCACTTTCGTAGTCACAGATGAGAGTAAGTGCCTGACTTGGTTCTGTTCCCATATAGAATCCTTTTCCAAAGTCACACTGCTTACGGCTCTTCGGTTCAATTCTTCCATCAATTCCGGACTTCGAACCGTGATATAATAACACGCGTCCCGACTCTAGCTGAAGGCTATTTGCGGCAGCTTCTATTTTTTCTATAACCATATCGTATACCGGAACATTCTGTGCCTTGCACAAATCATAAATCTTATCCTGTGCGAGCTTATTTGGCAGCGCACGACCATTTTCCCAACGGTTTACAGTCGCAAATGTCACGTTCAGCTTTTCTGCAAACTCCGTCTGATTCATATTCATATATGAACGTATTTTCTTAATCAAATCCTGCATGCTATCATCTCCATATTCGCCCATAAATTATAACATTCTTTCTATTTTAAATTATATAAAATGTTATATTTTGTGTCAATCAGATTCTTGCAAAATACTAAAACAATAAAACGCCCCGCACCTGCAGGACGTCCGCCATTATCACACATATTCTTCTAATTCCAACCTATAGTAATTTTCCCGCAGAACCCTTTTAACGATTCCCCCAAGGGGTTCATTTTCTTATAAACCCACTTAACGATAACTGTTACACAATCCACTTTAACTGCCACAAGAAGTAGTCTTTCGGTAGTCTCGTGGCACTATGACTGCCGTACTATGCCCAGTTCTGCGCGACTTTTCACTACACATTCGGTAGTCCGTTCACCCTGCCGTGATAATTACATATTATCATTATCAAATCAATCATACCATAACCCAAATCATTTTTCACTAATGACTTTTTTTACTTTCCTATTTCCACGCACATTTTATTCCGTGAATGTTTTGTCCGAAGTATCTCCCGTTCCTTTTCTACTGCAACATATGTGTATATCTGTGTTGTTGTAATGGAAGAATGCCCCAACATTTTCTGTATATAGCGGATGCACTATTGCTGCTAATTCTATTAACCATTTTCATCATCTCCTACTTTTTAATATCGGGTCATGTTACAAGTTTCTCCAAAAGCATTTAAACAGCTAACCACTTCATAAAACGATTCATGCTTTCTTTCATCCATGAATTTGATAAACTGCTCTGCTTTTGCAAACTGGCGAAAAAATTCTGCAAATCATTATATTTCATATTACTGAACGTGGTTGGCAGCTTTGTATCTTCCATTTTATCTTTGCATTAAAGAACATACTGAATGCCATGTACAGCAGGGATTTATCCGTTAAGGTAAAAACTGCAATGAACACCAGAGCTGCAAGAGGGGAATATGTATCTGCTTTTGCGGCATACGGATACCGCAAAAATCCTGAGAACATTCATCAGCTTATGGTCGATACGGAAGCGGCAGAGGTAGTAAGACTCATCTTTACGATGGCTGCCGAGGGCAAGACAAAAGGTGCGATATGCAGGTATCTGAATGACAATCAGATAGAGACACCAACGAAGCATATCCGGAAAAACGGTGTGAATAAAACAACCTACCATGAAAAGGCAGTGAAGCTCTGGAGTATCACTACCATCGGTGATATGCTGAAAAATGAGGTGTATCTTGGAAAAACAATAAGAAACAAGAGTAAAAATACCCATGTCGGTTCCAAAAGACAGGTGAAAAATGACCGTTCTGAATGGAAAGTCGTGGAAGGTACTCATGAGCCTATCGTGTCACAGGAGTTATTTGACCGGGCAAATGAAAGAGCATTTACCCATGTCAAAAGGAAACAGACAAAAAAGAGAAGTCCGAATCCGCTTTTGTTCTGTCCGTACTGTGGCAGATATATGAGTTTCGGAGGTGGCTATCATAAAAATTACAGATGTTCACAGGCAAGTCTGGGAGGAATGGAACAGTGTAAACAAAGCAAAATTAACAGGGAGCAGTTAAATAATCTTATTCTTAACTGTACAAAGGAAATGGTAAATTTTGTGTCAGCAGGTTTGGAAAACAGAAAAAAGCAGTGGCTGGAAAGCAGGCAGCTTTGTCGGTGGTGCTTTCTTTTGATAGATGGTATAATGTATGTAAAATAAAAGGAAAAAGTAAAGGAGAGAATTTAAAATGCCAAGATGTATATACTGTGGGCAGGAGAATGATTTATCGAAGTAGCATATAGTATTCCGAATGCTCAGACAACAGTGTTTCCGACAAATTGGAAAACATGGTATGGGGAATTGCCGCCCGGAGAATACTGTATTGTAAAGAAAGTGTATTTACATTTGGAAGATAGAATTGATACGTATTATTTAGCTACAGAATTTGAGATTGAATAAAAAGAATATCTGTTACCTATTCAGAGTTTAAAAGAAGACAAGTGGTGCCAAAACGGTGCCAAGAAATTATGCAAATAAAAATAGACCATATAAAATTAACGACAATATGCAGATTTCAGCCATAAAAAGCATAGAAAATACGTCGAAAAACGCTATTCATATAGCGTGAAGGTGGACGTACGGTTGGATCAGGAAGAGTTGCAACTATCGTTGAATAATCATAAATATAGTGATTATATGGGACTTCCCGAGTTTCTCGGGAAGTCCTTTTTACGTTGTGTGGGAGTTGATGGGGAGGAAAAGTTCTAAAAAAGTTCTATTTTTTGTGAGAAATTCTATTTTTATGCAATTGTAGGAGAGTTTAGAAGAATTAGTAGTTTGGAAATCGGTATTGAAAAAGGTATAATTTCAACTGTTTTTGCAGACCTTTTTTTGAGGTTTAATGAATAAAACAGCAAAACATTGCATAAAATGATATAAAATATAACAAATTTTAAAAAGTTCTTGACTTAATCGAAAGGAAGTGTTAATATGAACATGGAGGTGCATGAAATGTTTACTTACGTTAAGCTGAAAAATTTTATGTCATTTAAAGATGTGATATTTGATTTTAGAAAAGGAAGTAAAGGTGTAAAGAAATTTGTATCTATTTATGGAGAAAATGGTAGTGGTAAATCTAATTTTGTTAGTAGTATTGACTTACTTAGAAAATCTATAGATTCGTTTCAGATGGTTGGAAATACCGAAAAAATTTTAGAGATTTCTAAGGATAAGGATATTCCACAGGAAATATTAGAAATGCTGCTCAGTTCTACTAATATTTTAAAATATAAAGATGATTGTAGAATGCTAGAATGTGATGACGCGACAACTGTTGAGTATGGCTTTCAGTTCAATAATTATGAAGGCTACTATGTGATGTCCTTTGAAGATAAATTTATTTATGAGAAATTGTATTATTATACTGGAAAACAAAGAGGAACTCTATTCGAGGTAAAGTATGAGGATGAAAAAATAAATATTTCATTTTCGAATAAATTGTTTTTGAATAAGAAAGTTGAACTTGAAATCAGAGATGAAATAAGTAAGTACTGGGGAAAGCATACACTTTTAAGTATTTTTCATAAAGAAAGAATGGAAAAAAACGAACAGTACATAAGAGAAAGTTATTTGGAATACGTATTTGATATTTTAGATATGCTTCATGAAACTACAATACATTGGAAGGCTTCTATTTATTCTGGAAGTGAAGTTAATGCAGGAAAGCCTAATAATGTATTGCGAAACTTGGACAACGGGAAAATAAAGAAAGAAAAGGAAGAATTATTAGACCGTTCAGAGCGTATAATAAAAGACTTTTTCACACAAGCTTATGCAGATATTAAAGATGTGTTTTATGAAAGAACTGAAGAGAAAGATGAAATAAGATACAGATTGAATGTGAAAAAAATGATAGGCGGACAAATCAGAACTGTTGATTTTGCTAGAGAGTCTGCAGGAACACAACATATTTTAGATATTATTCGATCATTGTTAGGCGCCTTTTGTGGAGTTACGGTAGTCTATGATGAGATTGATAATGGAATTCATGATTTATTACTGAAAAACGTATTAGAATCAATGATTGATGATATTACAGGTCAGTTGATAATTACTACACACAATACTTATATGCTAGAAACTATAGATGTTAAGTCGGTATATTTAATAAATGTAGATTATCAAGGAAATAAAGAGGTGAAATGTTTAGACAAATATCCTCGGATTCAAGGTACAAATAATCCAAGAATTATGTATATGAAGGGACTATTTGGTGGAGTTCCTATTGTAGATATCGTTGATTATGATGCGATTTTACAAGAGTTAAAAAGTGGTTTTGATGTAGAGGGAGGCGAGTAATAATGCCTGTCAATACATTAAATTATAAGAAATGTGCTGTGATTGTACATGGAAAGTCGGAATTTATTTTAGTGAAGTACATTTATACCAATCTACATTTACCGGTTAGCCTTATTTCGAAAGATAAAGGAAAAGGTAGTATCCAAATTAATGGCTTGAAAGATTTTTTAAATAAAAAACAATTTAAGACATTGAAAGCTTTTGCAGAAGAATATTCAGTGGAGTATGACAAGAAATCAAAGAGCTTAAAGAATTTTAAATTATTTATAATTATGGATACTGATGATTGTGATAAAGCAACTAAAGATAAATACATATCCGGTGAATTGTTTCACGGTCATCCTTTAAAGGATTATATAGTTCCAATTTATAATATATCCAATTTAGAGGATGTAATGATAAAGTCAGGAATTATGGTCAAAAAAATTCCTGATTCTGATAAGGGAACGTATTATAGTAAGATATTTCCAATTAATACGGGACCGTTAAGTATTGACACCATGAATCAGGTAAGAACTTTTGCAAAAAAGATTAAGGGTGTTAAAGAAACTAATATACTGGAATTTGTTGAATATTGTTTTCAATTTATTCCTAATGAAGAATTGTGGGAGGAAAGAGGTGAATCATAAACAACAAGTGGACAAAGTAAAGAGGCTGAAGTTGCAGCTTCAGCCCTAGAAATAATGACCAACAGATGATCATCAAAAAAACCTAATTTATTATATCATCTGTAAGTCTACTTTACAATCCCTAAACAAACATTCGATAATTTATAAGGATTTGGTCATTGTCCTTTTGAAATAGATGCAACTAGCTTTTGCTGGTTTATTAATTGTAAACGCTCCATAGTGCGTACCTTTTAATTGCCCAGCCTTTCTGCGATAATAA
>CAZFLR010000039.1:0-8924 GCA_964519385.1 uncultured Kineothrix sp. | reverse complement strand
ATCTTTTTGACCATATATCCCATATGCTCCAAGTCGTCGTCGGCGTTCTTTCTTGGATATTTCGTAGAATAACCTTCTCCGTTGTTTAAGATAAAAAATAATTCCATATGCTTGTTATCTATCGGTTTGGCGATAATTTTATCAAACAAATTATCAACCATTCTTCTGTTTACTTCCGAATAATCAATATCTTTCATCTCGTCAAACGTCTTACGAACTTCTTCTAATGTCTTTTCTAAGTCATTTAAGTTATCTGACTTGTTTTTATATGAAGACAATTCGTGCATCTTTTCTTGTAGTTGTTTATTGAATTCGTTATTACGAGTCGTAAATTCTTCATCCGAAATTTTACCGTCGAGATTGTAATCTAATATCTTGTCTTTTTTCAACTGAATTCTTTTTATCTCAGAATTGATGCTGTTTATTTTTTTTGTAATATTATCGCCATTTGTTACAGTTTGGTACAATTCAATATAATGATCAATGATTTTTTTATTAAATGTAGTGTTTTTTATAATATCAATTATTATCGGGATAAGCTCTCTGTCGTAAATTATTGAAGAATTACAATGCCCTTTTAATTTATGAGAACACCGCCAAGATACATTGATATCATACTTCTTATTTCTACTTTTTTTAGTTTTTAACCAATAATATGCACCATCGTCGTAACAAACTATTTTTTTAGTAAAAATATTCTCTAAATTGTAAACACGTTCCCTGTTTTTAACGGCGTTTCCTCGTTTCTTATAAATATCATTTGCTTTATCCCAAATATCTTCGGAGACTATTGGCGGAATGTGTTCGAAATCTTTGTACAACACCCATTCATCTTCATCTAAAAAATTCTGATGCTTGGTAAACATGTCTGTTATTTGTACTTTCCTTCCGCAATAATACCCTTTGTATTTAGGATTTTTAATTATATTTTTAATAGTCGCAGAACTTATTTTCCCACCTTTAAAGCTTCTGTAACCCATTTCATACAGTTTATCAGCCAACTTATTTGCACTCGTGGTATCTTCTGCATACGTATTAAAAATATATTCAATCATTGGTTTATAGTGTTCGTCATATACGAGAGTTTTCTTGTCTTTTTTCTGATATCCATAAATATCATGACCAAGGATTACGCCGTTTTTAATAGAAACACTGTGTCCATACTTTATTCGGCTTGAAAGCTTTCTGCTTTCTTCTTGCGCTACACTTGCCATGATAGATAGTCTAAATTCAGAATCTTCTTCTATAGTGTTGATATTATCATTTTGAAAAAACACACATACACCATAAGACAAAAGTTCTCTTGTATACCTTATGCTGTCTAATATGTTTCGTGCAAAACGAGAAATTTCTTTTGTGATTACAAAATCAAATTTACCAAGTCTTGCATCTTCTATAAGTCGTTGAAAGTCTTCTCTTTTTGTAGTAGAAACTCCTGATACACCTTCATCAACATATTTTCCTGCATAAGTCCACTTTGGATTATTTCTAATCATCTCCTCATTAAAAATATTTTGATTTGCCAGTGAATTAAGCTGTACATCCGAATCGGAACTAACCCTATCATAATGAACAACTCTCATTGGTATATCAAAGATTGATGTTGTTTTGTACATTGTTCTAGCCCATACTATATCCATAATAAAATCTCCTTAAAAATATAACTGAGCCATAATCCATCTATCACAATCAATTATAGACTCAGTTATATAAAAGCGCAATTATTATTTTATTTCCAAATTAGAGACAAGATTTTCTTTCTAGTATCTTCGTCGATGACCTGTTTTTTAAACAGTCTTTCATTTAATATCTCTAGTAGAATATTCTGTTTAACCTTTTCCATATCTTCCATATTCGCCATAATTTGCACCTCCTATGGTAAGTATTCCCAAAAAATGATATTTTATTTCTTCGTTGTGCTTCCGAATCCACCGTTGCGGATTTCTGTCGCATTATCATCCACTGTGATTCCGTATTCTACAAAGATTCCCTGCATGAAACCCTCACCTACTTTTAATTCTACTGTTTTCTCTTCGTTTGAATCATTTGTGATTTTAGCGAAGATGTGTCCTTCATTGTCTGAATAAAAATAATCACTGTCAATGATTCCAACTGTATTATTTAACTGTAAACGGTATTTGAATCCAAGACCACTTCGAGGATAACATTTAAGCACCCACCCTTCGTCAATGTAGCAACGGATTCCTGTTGGGATTTTAATTGTCTCTCCCGGATTTAAAGTAAAAGAAAGTGGTGAAAAGAAATCATATCCTGCACTTCCTGTTGTTGCTCTTGCTGGAAGTTTGATGTCATTCCAAATGTTTTCAACTACTTTATCTCTGTCAATGATTGACGAGAATGTATCATACCAATCTTTTTTAAACTGTTCTAAGCTTACTTTTTCAAATTTTGCAACTTTTTTCATTGTTGAAACTCCTCTTTTCGTCTGTTATTGTTTTCATATATATTGAGCCAATTGTGTTTCCAAAAACAACTAGCAGAAATTTGTATAAATTTTCTAGCGAAAAATTCACGACTAAATACGGATAGTCTGCGATGCAATGTTCGTACCCAGACAAAATAAATGTCATGATAGAAAATACGGTTATCAATTTATTTTTGCATCTAACTGCAATATACATTAGTATGCCACATAGAACTGCTCGTCCAAATATATCTAAATATCCACTTGAAAACTTATTCTGAGATAGTGCTGTTAAGTTCTCTATAAATCCTTCTCTGTTGGAATAAAGACACATAGGCAATATAACTCCAACAAGATTGAATACAAACATGTAGGAAAGTTGTTTTAGTTCGGATAACGAAGATATGAATCCGATTCTACCTGTATATAATTTCAGATCACATTCTATGATAACAAGCAATGCTAACGAAAACAGCATTGCTCCTATGTATTTATTTTCAGACTGAGTGTTTATTACAACACCCAGTCCAACTAAAACACCACTTGCAATAGATTGATTTGCCAGTTTTAGTCTGTCCATAGAATCACCTTTCCTTCTTTAAGGCTTCTTTGTACGTCTATAACACGCTGGTTTGAACTACCACGAAACTTCAATGATAAGTCACGTTTTGATTCTACGTATCTGCCGTCTACAAGAACATCGCATAATGATATTACTTTTATTCTGCTTGGACATGCTGGAAACTGTTTTTCTCGTTCTTCGACTTTTTGTATGTATTCAAAAGTGTATCTCGAATAAATCCATATTTTTACATCTGGTCTAGCCGTTTTAATTCTTTGAATCAACGAGTATAATGATAAAAGATTCTGCGAAGAAAGAGGTTCTCCGCCGAGAAAGCTGCATCGTTTCACATATGATCTATCTAATAATGATAAAAATTTATTTTCTATATCTTTCGTCCATTCTTTTCCAGCATTAAAATCCCATGTTTCAGGGTTAAAACAGTTTTCGCAATGAGGTTCGGGACAACCCTGCGTAAACAGGGCAATCCCAATATTCTCTCCATTCGAAATGTCTAGTTCTCGGATTTGTGCATATTTCATGGTCAATCACATCCTTTGTATTCAACGTCATCTAAGTGATATACTCTATCGTGGATATCTCCGTATCTTCCTTGGTTTCCACCGTTTTTAGCTGTTCCAATGTAGCCACATGTTCTAAAAGCAATATCCATTGTAGACGCATCTTTATTCTTACAATTAGGACATTCCCATTTCAACTGACCATCTATTGTTACTAATGGGATATCTCCGTCATATCCACATTTTTCGCAATAACAGCTTTTGGTGTTAATCTCAGCATACATGATATTTTCATAAATAAATTTAATTACTTCTAATAACGCAGGAATGTTACGTTTCATATCTGGTGTTTCAATATATGAAATAGCACCGCCCGGACTTAATTTCTGAAACTTTGCTTCGATTCTTAATTTTTCAAATGCATCGATGTGTTCAAAAACAGGAATATGATATGAATTTGTGATATAATTTCTGTCTGTAATTCCTTCAATAATTCCAAATCTATTTTGTAAACATTTTGCAAATTTATAAGTCGTTGACTCTAATGGTGTCCCGTAAATTGAATAATCAATATTTTCTGCCATTTTCCAACTATCACATTTGTCGTTTAATGCCTGCATGATTTCTAATGCAAACGCTTCTCCTTCTGCTTCATCAGAATGTGATTTTCCAGTCATATATTTTACACACTCATAAAGACCTGCGTATCCAAGAGAGATTGTTGAATAGCCATCGTACAATAAATCGTTGATAGTTTCTTTCGGATCTAATCTTGCTAATGCCCCATGTTGCCAAAGAATAGGAGCAACATCTGATGGCGTGTCTAATAATCTTTCATGTCTACATCTTAATGCTTTATGACACAATTCTGTTCTCTCCTCAAATAAATCCCAAAATTTATCTTTATTTTTTTCTGATGATAATGCAATATCAACTAAATTTAACGTTACTACGCCTTGATTAAACCTTCCGTAGTATTTGTGCTCATGCTCTTTATAGTTCTTTGCACGAGCAATATTCCCAACACCATTTTCTGTAAATCTATCTGGTGTTAAAAACGATCTGCATCCCCAATATATTCACATAGTTCGCAACACTATGCAGTTCTCTTATGAACTTCTTTATATCACTATAAAGTTCAGACTATATCATATACTTAATACTTTTATTGTATTAAGCACCCTACTGTTTCGATTTATCATATGCTTATAAATCTACTCTACTCGCTTCCAAATATTACGTTTGCAATATTCGTGTTTTCGATAGTCGTTAGACTTTTATAAATTGATTAAATATATTCTTTGCTATCATGGTTTAATCAATTTAATTTAGTAAGGTGAGTTATCTTGTTTTTAGCAAGACTTTCTCCTTTTAAGTAGGTTTGCTAATATCATCACTGATATTAGGCACAGTTTTTGTTTATGCATGTATACACATCGTCTTTTAATTCTTTCATTATTTTTTCCGAAATATAATCAGGAACAAGTCGTTTAGAAGAACACTCTGCTGCCAATTCTGTTAAATACCAGTATTTAGAATTTTCTGTTATGTTATCTTCTTCTAAAACATAAATAAGTTTAGGAAATGCAGGAGCAATGTAAACTCCTTCTTTATTTTTAACGCCGAGCATACGCTGTTTTAACATTACTTCTATTAATAACGCTAAATCTTCTTTCTCCTGTTTATTTTTCGCTTCATTTAAGTACATAAAAATTGTAATAAATGGTGCTTGGCCGTTGGTCGTCATTAACGTTACTAGTTGATACTGAATTGTTTGAATCCCCTTTTCAACTTCTTCTAGCACACGTTGTTCTACAATATAATCAAATTGCTCATCTGTTATATGAATATCACATGTTTCAAAAATCTTTTTAAATTGTTTTCTATATTTTTCACGAGTAATTTGTACAAATGGAGCTAAATGAGCCAAGCTAATGCTTTGTCCTCCATACTGGCTGCTCGCAACCTGTGCGATGATTTGAGTTGTTACGGTACAAGCAGTTGAAAAACTATGTGGTTTTTCAATAAGTGTTTCACTAATCACCGTACCATTCTGAAGCATGTCTTCAAGGTTGATTAACGCACAATTATGCATATATTGAATAAAATAATCGCCATCGTGAAAATGAAGAAGTCCTTCATCGTTAGCTTGTACAATTTCAGGCGGAAGAAGGTATCTTCTTGTTGCATCAGTGCTAACAATTCCTGCGATATAATCCCTTTTTGTTGTGTTTAATACAGGGTTTTTATTTGTATTTTCCTGTTTTAAATAATCGTTATTATCATTTACAAGCTTTACTACGTCGTCATCGATCGTGTTTACCGTTTCTCTCTGGAATTCACGAATGCTTCTATATCCTTCGTATGCTTTAGCTGTAAGTCTTTGATTCTTAGTAATCAGTTTGTCATAAACCATTGTTTCGATTTCAGAGATGCTAATCTCTTCCATGTCTTTTGCAATTTCATAGATTTCATTTGCAATCTCTTCTGCGATTTTTGGTTTTACAATTCCAGAACCATTAGTCATCGCTTTAAGGATGGCGGTAGAGATTTTTTCTTTTTGAAACTCCACTTCTGTACAATTACGTTTGATAACTCTTACCATTTCTTTTCTCCTTGTCTATCTTTTAATATTACCTTCTCCGCAATCACGCAATTTTAATACCCAATTGATTGCGAGATCATCCAAATTAGCACAAGTAGCTTTTCGCTGATAATTTTCTATCAGCAACTCTTTCCCGTTATACATTGCCGTAAGAAAACCATCTGGTTTACTCAATAGTTCTCTAGCTAATGTATGTGTTGTTGTAATACAATTCGTTTAATCCACACCACCTTTACCAAAAATAGAAATCCGCAATGTACATACATGCATCTTCTATATTATCTTCTCTTCTAGACACACATTCTTTAATCCAAGGGTGAGTCATATACCAATCTTCATCGTCTCCGTATGCAACAACTGGAATATTGTTTTTGTAAGCCTCATATACTTCAATGCAAGAACCAATACTCTCATTGATATCTTCCAGTTTCACAATTACAATATCGCTGTTCCTTACAAGATTCAGTTCGAACTGCATAATCTCTCGTTCACTCTTATGAACATTATTTTTATAATTGTATAAAGTTGCAGGATCAGCGACTTTCCAATCAGCTTCTCTAATTGAAATCAATTCCTCTAAAAAGGCTGTTATATTCTTTCGAGATTTCATCATTTCATCGTGCGGAAGACCAGACATTCTTCCGCTTATGTAAATCATCTTTTTATTCGCCATTGATATACTCCATTATTTTATTCGCTACTTCTTCAATATCCGTTCCGTCATTGTTGTAAACGATTCTGTCTGCAATCTGTTCAACACCCTTGAAATCAATGTTGTCTCTATCTAATCTTCTCTTTGGCGAATCATTTTTGTCCATTCTCTTCTTCAGTCTTTTCAAAATTGTCTGGTTGTTTGCATAAAGATAAATTACCTTATGGTCGATAGACATATTCTTCTTCAACATCCAATAGCAATCAGGTGGTAAGATTATCAGATTATTCTGTAACGAATTAAGTAACTGAATGGACTTATAGGAAGTTCCGTAATACCACACTGATCCATCTTCAACTGTGTATGATTTGTACTCGGCAAAGTAATCTTCTTCAAGTTTTTTCTCAAAATCTTCTGTAGAGATGAAATGATAGTCTACACCGTCAGTTTCGCCTTTTCTAGGTGGTCTGGTCGTAAATCTGACCACCCGATGAAAGTCCAATTTCATTTCCAAAAATCGGGCTATTTTGTCCTTTCCTGACGCTGTTTTACCCATTAAAACCACTAACATGAGCTATTTTCACCCTCTTTCTGTTCATTTTTGATGAATAAAATGTAATTATTTTGTTCTGTGCACGATTCTTTGTATAATGTTGTGTTGCAATTTCCTTCTGCATCGACAAATCTTTCACACTCGTCTTTCTTCAGACAAGTATTGCTTTCATTCGTGCAATAATACAAACTTTTCATCATACACTTTCTTCTTTCTTGATTTTATTCAATTTATCTTTGAGTTCATCCTTTGTTGGATAAGCTCCACAGCCCTTCATTTCTGGACACCAAAGCAAATGCTGACAATTTCTTACGAGTTTGTCTGATAATTCAGGCAAAACTTTTAATACTTCATCACGAATCATCATTGCCATTTTTCTATGCACATCCTCAGTTCTTACACACAATCTTGTGTTGCAGAAGTGAATCAATGCTTCTAATGTAAATCCAACAACGAAAGAAGAATGTGTACTGATAGGAAGAACATGTCTTGCCTGCTCATTTGCACGTTCTTTACTGCCAGTTTTTTCTAAGACATAACTCTGAATTTCTTCGTATAAAGTTGCTGTTTCTTCCATATGTTTATTGTATTTATTTAACAATTCTTCGTTGTCTGTAATTTCAACGGGAACTTCATAAGCAAACATTCCTTTGCCAACATATCTGAATGACTGAACATTTTTTACTACACCAACTTCTCCTCTGATACACTGGTCAATAGTGAATCTAGGAACATCTGTTACAAGAAATTCAAAATATCTTGTTCTTGAACCAGAAAAATGACCACTCTTCATGCAATGTTTTCCGATTTTTTCAGGATAATTTGTTTTAGTGTCGTAACACACTTTTGCAAAATTTCCCCAATGTAGGAATAATTCTTTTGCTTCTTCTGGATTTAATAACTCAACTCTCAAATTCAATTTACTCCTTTGCTTTCTACTGAAATCTTATAACCGTCTACTTCACTGACTTCTTTTACAATGAATTGGACAAGCCAGATAGGTTGTTGAGTCGTGATTCGTTCACGCTCTCTTTTATAGGTTTCATAATAATCTTCTCCAACCGTAAGGTAAGTTTGCTCACAACCATATCCGCTTGTGTATCGCACTATATACAACTTCATGCTGCTTCACCTCTTTTTAGGTGTCCTGAGTTGTCGTGTACGATTATAATTTCATCGTTCTCGACTTTACCTGTAATTCGCCATCCGCACTTGTTGCATGTACGTTCAAATGTTTCGCCGCAAATAAGAAATCTGTCGTTGTCCGACATAACTTCATTTCCACAAACTCTACAAGTAGAAATCATCTGCACTACTTTGTTTGCCGTTGATCCACTCAACTAATCACCAACTTTCTGATATTAAGCACAAGGTACAACCGTTACTTTTGTTGCTTTAATTCCTCTTTCAACAGTTTCAACATCGTATGTTACCGTGTCGTTTTCATTCAATGTTTTGAATCCATCTTTTACAATATCGCTGTAATGCACAAATATGTCCTTCCCGTTTTCTCCTGAAATGAATCCATATCCTTTTTCGTTGTTAAACCATTTTACTGTTCCTGTCATAATTTTCTTCTCCTTTTTATTTAATATAATTTTTAAAA
>CAZFLR010000038.1:0-9154 GCA_964519385.1 uncultured Kineothrix sp. | reverse complement strand
TTTAAGAATGTGAATGCCATACCACCACCGATGATAAGAGTATCACATTTTTCAAGAAGGTTATTGATAACGTTTAATTTATCAGCAACTTTAGCACCACCAAGGATTGCAACGAAAGGTCGTACCGGATTCTCTACTGCATTACCAAGGAAGTCGATTTCTTTCTGCATTAAGTAACCAACTGCACAGTCGCCACCCTTAGCACGAACAACATCTGTTACACCGGCAACAGAAGCGTGTGCTCTATGGGAAGAACCGAAAGCGTCACATACATAAACATCGCAAAGGTCAGCTAATTCTTTGGAGAATTCTTCGCCGTTCTTTGTTTCTTCTTTTCCACGGAAACGTGTATTCTGAAGTAATACAACATCTCCTTCTTTCATAGCTGCAACTGCTTTAGTAGCAGCTTCGCCTGTTACGTTGTAATCAGCTACGAATACAACTTCCTTGCCTAACTTTTCGGAAAGTCTCTTGGCAACGGGTGCTAAAGATTCCTTCTCGTTAGGACCTTCTTTCACTTTTCCAAGATGGGAGCAAAGGATAACCTTACCGCCATCGTTTAATAACTTCTGAATGGTAGGAAGTGCTGCGTTGATACGTGTTTCATCTGTAATTTCACCATTCTTTAAAGGCACGTTAAAGTCACATCTTACAAGTACGCGCTTTCCGGCTACGTTGATATCATCAACTGATTTCTTGTTTAATCCCATGATTAAATCCTCCATTTTTATTTTTGAAATATTAAAGGGCCCGGTCCATAAGACCGGACCCTTAAGGTCTTCTAAGCTACCTCTCGTTTAGCCAGCCGAAGAATTGCGAATCAATTCTTCCAAACTTCGCCGCAGGCGAACGTTGCAACTTCACTGTAAGTGAACGTTGTCTTATGCTAATTCAGAGAAGTATTTGATTGTTCTTACCATCTGGCTTGTGTAAGAATTTTCGTTGTCATACCAAGATACAACCTGTACCTGAGTATTTCCATCTTCCATAGGAGCTACCATTGTCTGTGTAGCATCAAAGATGGAACCATATGTGCTTCCGATGATATCAGAAGATACGATTTCATCTGTATTGTAAGCGAAGGATTCTGTAGAAGCAGCCTTCATAGCGTCATTGATCTGTTCTTTTGTAACAGCACCCTTAACAACTGCAATTAAGATAGTTGTAGAACCTGTAGGGGTAGGAACACGCTGTGCGGAACCGATTAACTTTCCGTTTAATTCAGGAATTACAAGACCGATAGCCTTAGCAGCACCTGTTGAGTTAGGAACGATGTTCTGAGCGCCTGCACGGCTTCTTCTCTTATCACCCTTTCTCTGAGGTCCGTCAAGAATCATCTGATCACCTGTGTAAGCATGTACCGTTGTCATGATACCGCTCATGATAGGAGCTAAATCATTTAATGCCTTAGCCATAGGTGCTAAGCAGTTTGTTGTACAGGAAGCTGCAGAAATAACTGTATCTTCAGCCTTTAATGTCTTATGGTTTACATTGTAAACAATTGTAGGAAGATCATTTCCTGCAGGTGCAGAAATAACTACCTTACGAGCGCCAGCAGCGATGTGAGCACTTGCTTTTTCTTTGGATGTATAGAAACCTGTACATTCAAGAACTACGTCTACCTTTAATTCTCCCCAGGGAAGGTTCTTAGCGTCTGCTTCTTTATAAATTGTGATTGTCTTTCCATTAACTGTGATGGAATCTTCACCGTAAGAAACGCTGTCAGCGTATTTGTACTTACCCTGAGCTGTGTCATACTTTAATAAGTGAGCAAGCATTTCAGGACTTGTTAAGTCATTGATTGCTACTACTTCATATCCTTCTGCATCGAACATCTGTCTGAATGCAAGACGACCAATACGACCGAAACCATTAATTGCTACTCTTACTGCCATTTTAAATTCCTCCTAGAATTGTATAAAAATTAATATACTTTTCGGGCTGCATTCTGTTTACTACAATTACTTTGTACACAAATGCGTCCCAAGCTTTTTTTATTTTAACCAATTTCATTCTAAAGTTCAAGTCTTTTTCTTTGCTTTGTTAAATTTTTCACTAAATTTATAAATTTACCCCCTTTTTCATTCATTTTACACAAAATCACAACTGCATGCTTTCTTTCTTTTGACAGATAAGTTATATTATTCATACCTTTAAGGAATAGCTTGTCTTTTCTTCTATAATTAATTATGATTATTACAATAAATTCAAAGCAATATGCACAGTTATCCTGATTGCTTATAAAGCATTTCTTTGGATAACAGCATATTTATACACTTTATCTTTTCAAAGAGAGGATTTTATATGAATCAGATTTCACATTTATGGGATGTACATATGCACAGTCAGTTTTCCGGGGACAGCAAGGCTCCTTTGGAAGATATGATTGCCGCAGCAAGAAGCAGAGGGCTTGCCGGCATATGCTTTACCGACCACCTCGACATGGATTATCCGGATGAACCGGAAACCTTCCTATTAGATTTGCCAAATTACAGTTCCTCTGTACTGGCCTTACAGGAAAAATATAAAAATATCTTCCCCGTCGGATTTGGTATCGAGCTTGGTTTGCAGCCTCATCTTGCTCCCCTGCATGCTGATATTTTAAGTCAGTACCCTTTTGACTTTGTAATTGGTTCCTCCCATGTGGTACATGGCATTGACCCCTATTATCCAAAATTCTATGAAGGTCGTTCGGAAAAAGAAGCCTACCGGGAATACTTTGCTTCCATTTTAGAAAATATTCAGGCTTTCGATAGTTTTGATGTATATGGTCATATCGACTATGTTGTACGATATGGTCCAACCAAAAACAAAAATTATATCTGGATTGAATATCAGGACATTATTGATGAAATTCTAAAACTTCTGATTTCAAAAGGAAAAGGAATTGAGATTAATACCGGTGGGTTCAAATATGGGCTTGGTCATCCAAATCCAACGGAAGAGATTCTTCACCGCTACAAAGAGCTTGGTGGTGAAATTATCACAATTGGTGCAGATGCCCACGCCCCAGAGCATGTAGGATATGATTTTGAAAAAGTAACTGGAATTTTAAAGGATGCCGGATTTCAGTATTTTACGATTTTCGAAAAAAGAAAACCTCGTTTCCTGCCGCTGTAAACGGTATTATCAAAACAATACGGCTGCTATGATTTTTGTTCTAGAATCGTTATATCACAGCACAAAAATCATAACAGCCGCATTTATATTATGCTTCTCTTGTCGCTTCCTCAAGTTATTTCTATATTTATGTCTCTTGTCATTTTCTCGAATTACTTTTATTTAGTTCTCTCTTGTCACATCCTTCAGCCATTTATAGCTGCGATAGCGCCATGTAGTTATTGGAATTTTGATAATTTCATCACTCATTAAAATGATATATACAATCGGCACACTCCATTTAAAGACGAAGGCTGCTAAAAATCCAAAGAGAATGGAACATCCCCACATTGTGGTTACGTCCAGAAACAAACCAAACCGGGTATCGCCACCAGACCGAAAGACTCCCACAACCATGGTACTGTTATATGCCTGTCCAATAACAAAATAAGACATTACAGCAAACATTACATAAAGATAATCTTTCGCTTCAGCAGATAACGACATTGCAGATGCTGTAACCGGAGTTGCTCCAAGAATCAAAAGACCACCGATTGCCCCCATTACTACACTTAAGAAAACAAAACGCTTTGCATATGCTTTTGCCTCTTCTAATTTTCTTTCTCCTATTGTTTTACCAAGATAAATTGCTGTTGCACTGGATAAACCAAATGCCACTACGGTTGCTAACTGTCTTGCTACCTGTGCCACTGAATTCGCTGCTACGGCAGCACTTCCCATATGGCCTAAAATCGCGGTATTCGTTGCTGTTCCAAGTCCCCACATCACTTCATTTACTACTACTGGAAGGGCATATACAAGAAAATCCTTTACCAGTATCTTTTCCGATTTCAAGAAATATTCAAATCGGAATTTAATATCCCTGTTAAAAAGCTTTGCATATCCGAATACCAACACCACTTCCACATATCTTGCTATTAAAGTTGCCAAAGCAGCTCCTTCTATTCCCATTGCCGGACAGCCAAAAAGTCCAAAAATAAAAACTGCATTTAATATTATATTACAGATAAGTGATATCAGATATACCACTGTGGCAACCATAACCCGTTCCACACTTCGCATAATATAAAGATAGACCTGGGTAACACCAATCGCCACATAAGAAAATGCTACAATTCTAAGATATTTCACACCTTCTGCAATCACCTCCGGGTCATTGGTAAAAATCTGCATCATTGTCTCCGGTATTGCAAGAGCTGCAATCATAAAAATAGCTGTTACAATAATTGCCGCCTTCATTCCTAATGCCAGTATTTTTTCAATTGTTTTTTTATCCCCTTTCCCCCAGTACTGGGCTGTCAGTACCGTTGCCCCAGAGGTTAATCCAAACAAAAACAATGTCATAATATACTGAACCTGCCCTGCAAGGGATGCACCGGACAATATTTTCTCTCCCACACTGCCAAGCATAATAACATCGGTTGCCGTAACCCCCACGTTAATCAGATTCTGTAACGCCATTGGAATTACCAATGCGAATACTCCTTTATAAAAAGCCCGCCAGTCAATGTCAAGCCTTCTGTCTTTTGCGAACATTTTCTTTTCCTCCTCTAGTCATAATTTCGAAAAGTCTAACATATTTTCATCTTTGCTTCAACTATATAATACGCAATGATTTATATCTGCTCAAGGTATTTACAACAAAAAAGTGTTCGCATGATGACGGAAATTTCCGCCTCAATACGGACACTTTTATTGATTCTTATAAAGCACATGAGCAGACACAAACCTTTTTGCACTATCCTCTGATTCCTATCTGCAATCTTTTACAAATTAACAAAGATAGAAGACTCTTCCTTTAACTGTCCAGCCACTTCATTATTGCTTTCCATTTCATTGGAAATAAGATTAATATCTTTAACCAATTCACTTGTATTTAAGGCTGCTGTTGATACGCCGTTTGCACTCTCTTCTACCGCAAATGAAATACCACCGATTGCATCTGTAATCGTCTGAACTAAAGAATTTAAGTTTGCTGCCATTTCGTTAAACTGCTCTACTACTTCATTTACATGCATTGCATCATCGTTATATTGTTTGCCGGCATCTACCAGACTATCATAATCCGGAAGAATTCTCTCATTAATGTAATTAACAAGTTCATCGGAATTTTTAATCAGTTCTTTTACTGCCATTGTTACCATGTTGTTAATATTCTGAATATTATTGGCTGCCTCACGGCTGGAATCTGCCAGCTGTCTGATTTCATCTGCAACAACTGCAAATCCTTTTCCAGCTTCCCCTGCTCTTGCAGCCTCAATCGATGCATTTAATGCCAGAAGATTCGTCTGACTAGAAATACTTAAAATCTCCCCTGTCAGGTCATTAACGCGGTCAACACTTTTACTGTCTTCAATTGCCTTTTTCAAAGTAGTAAGTATACTCTCTATCATCTCACTTGCACTCTGCTTATTCTGCACTGCATTTGATTCAAGTTCAGATGCCCTCTTACTCATCTCATTGGCATATAACAGCAAATTATCCGAAGCACTGGCAAGTTCCACTACATTTTCTTTTACTTCTCTTGTACTGTCGTTTACATTCGTAACTGTAGAAGACACTTCTTCCATGGATGCAGACAATTCTTCCATCACTGCTGAAATATCTACAGAACTCTCATTTGCAGTATTTACACTGTGGGAAACGGAACCCACAATCTCATCTAATCGTCTGGAATTGCTTGTAATTCTTCCCATAATTCCCTGCAAAGCCTCAATAAAGGAATTAATTCCTGCTGAAAGCTGTCCTATTTCATCCTTTCCTCTGACTACTACTCTGGCTGTCAAATCACCTTTTCCATTTTCTATGTCAGTAATAATCTGGTTTAGTTTCTGATTTGTATTATTAATTGGAGTAACTACTTCCACATAAATGACTATAAATACAATCACGCCTATTATCATTGCCATAATCAACATAAAAATAGACATTGTAGAAGAATTAGCATATATCCCTCTCTGCTCTTCTACTTTTTCTTTCATATCTATCTGACTCAAAAGAACCATCTCATCAATATCTGCTGAAATTGTATTTCCAAGCTCCGCTATCTTTGTATTAGCAAGTGCCGCAGCCTCTGCATCCTTTCCTGCTGCACTATACTCAATTGCCTTTGTGAAATATTCTGTAAAAGTCACATAATCTGTTTGAAATTTCTCAAGTATCACAGCAGCTTCTTCTGTTTGCATATTTGCAGAAAGTGTTTCCATAATAGTCAATATTGTCTCATATGCAGTATCAATTTCTGCTTCCAGCGAACGCATCGTCTCATCACTGTCACTGACACAATGAGCATAAACAATTCTCTGCAATATTTCAAAATTATAATTTAACTCTTCCAGATTATAAACGTTCACAAAATGTACATTGTTAATCTCTGTCGTCGCATTCATAATCGATTTTGAACTTAACATACCACCTATACCAACGATTAACATCATAATGACTAATCCTATTATTGGTACAATTGTTTTTGTACGAACACTCATGTTTCTAATTATTTTCATATACGTTCCACCTTTCTGACTTTTTGCATCCAACATTTTCAGTACATAATCGCAATTCTTTTAATTAATAACCACTTCATGCGTAACAATTTTTCCTTCTTTTGTTACCCCATACAGCAGCAAGTTCCCTTTTTCATATCCATAAAATTCACCCGCTGCATTCGTATCGAGTCCCTGCATTCTATCCATAATTACAGTTTCATATACGTCACTTCCGACTTGGCTAATATTCAACGTATCTCCAACTTTAATTTGATATGCTTCGCCCTGACTCAATGTATTCTGAAGTACCGCTCCATTATTGATGCACTCCACTACTCCTCCATTCCAGGCAAGGGTTTCTGATATATATTTATCTTTCTTTTGTCCATTAAGAACATTCTGGCATCTTGTAATCGTAATGGTTCTTTCACATGTTTCTGCCAATCCACAAATGGTATATTTTCCCAGTTCTGCCTCAGAAAGATTATTTATTTCATTGACACAGTCTGCAATTATTACCCGTCCCTCATAAACTTCTTCATCATTCTCATTAAAATAACATGTATCAATTGCAGCTTTCCCACAAATTCCAGTTTGAATTTTTGCAACATTTTTACATTGTAAGACATAGGCATAACCAGATGCTTCACCACAAATTCCACCGATATATAAATTTTCTTTTGAAGTATCATTACAGGTAATATTCCCTGTATTATTGCAGCCATAAATAAGTGCTTGATTTACCCCTGCGATTCCTCCTACGCATGCTTCAATACTATCATCATATGTCGAAATAATTTCACCACTATTTTCACAATTGATAACCACACCATTCTGGCATTTGTGACTGATATAGTATCCATTCCCTACGATTCCTCCGGTACAACGGGAACTGCTTGTAATCCTTCCGGTGTTTTTGCAATTCTCTATTTTACCAAAATTTAATGCGGTAATTCCTGCTACAGATGTCCATCTGTCACCTGCATAGGATTGGGTTATACTTGCTTCATTTGTGCAGTTCTTTATCACTCCATTATTAAGTGTAGCCATACCGGAAATGCCCATCGGCGCAGTTGTAATGTTTGAAGTATAAATTTTTCCCTTAGTAATACAATTTTCGATTCTTCCATTCGCATTCCTTGTTAATATTGCATCGTTTTCTACCGATGCAATATTAGCTTCAATGGTCAAATTACATACCACAGAACTCTTTTCTAATGTGTCAAACAATCTTGCCCCTACGTTAGATATTGTATATCCGTTTCCGTCTATTTTTCCCGAAAAGCTGGATACACTTGTCCATGTCACTGTACTTAAATCAATATTATTCTTCAGCACAAATTCATCATTGGGATAGTTTTTTACTTCCAGTAAATCAGCAGCTGTACTTACCTCATGTATTCCATCCTTTTCTGTCGAAGGAACTGTAACCTTACATTTGTATGTTCTTTTCTTTGTATCTGTCACTTCAACAGTCGCTTTTCCTGCATTATGAGCAGTAAGCTTACCTTTTTTGTTTACTGTCACAACAGATTCATTACTGGATGTCATTGTCTTTACTGTTGCACCTGTTAATTTTAAAGTAAATGTCTCATCCATATTTAATGTCAGCGCTGTTTTATTAAGGTATGGTTTCTTAACAGTTATTTTGCATTTATATTTTTTCCCATCTTTACCTGTCAATGTAATGGTTACTTTTCCTGCCTTTTTCGCTGTTACTTTTCCGTTCTTTTTCACAGTTGCAATGGCTTTGTCACTTGATGATGCTGACGCAATTTTAGTTCCTATCAATTTCAATGTAAAACTATCTTCTACATACAAGGTTTTCTTGGTGGCATTAATGGTAGGCGTTACTGTAATTTTACATTTATATTTCTTCCCATCTTTTCCTGTTAATGTAATCGTTACTTTCCCTGCTTTTTTTCCCGTAACAACACCTTTTTTGCTAACAGTTGCTATCTTATCGTTGCTTGATTTTACCGATTTAATACTTGTCCCAATCAGCTTCAATGTGTATGTGCTGTTTACGTGAATCGTCTTTTTAGATGCACTGATAGCAGGCTTCTTAACCGTAATTTTACATTTATATTTCTCACCTGCCACCTTTGCTGTAATGGTTACAGTTCCTGCTTTCTTTGCAGTAACCTTTCCTTTCTTTGAAACCGTTGCAACTTTCGCATTAGAAGTACTCCAGGTAACTTTTTTGCTGGTTCCAGTTATTTTCAAAGTGATTGAACTTCCAACATACACGGTTTCCTTTGTTTTGTTGATTTTTACTTTTGATGCTTTATATTCACCTACTGACACTTTCGACTCCGTAGATTTTTTTATATCTGTTGCCGCCTGCACATTTGTCGAAATCATTATAGAACACAGCATAATAAATACTATACACAGAATTGTTTTTTGTTTTACTTTCCTCATATTTTCTCTCCCTGCTTTCTTATTTGTTTTGCATAAAAACGCATTTTTCCAATTGATATGGTTTTTGAATTACAAAAATGCATTTCAAATTTCTAACAGTCCTTATTTTTAGGTAATTAGTACTA
>CAZFLR010000037.1:0-9409 GCA_964519385.1 uncultured Kineothrix sp. | reverse complement strand
GGCAATCGACTCCATGGTACCGATTGGAAGAGGACAGCGTGAGCTGATTATCGGGGACAGACAGACCGGTAAAACGGCAATTGCCATCGATACGATTATCAACCAGAAGGGACAGAATGTAAAATGTATTTACGTTGCAATCGGTCAGAAGGCTTCTACCGTTGCAAGCATTGTAAAGACATTGGAGGAGTTCGGTGCGCTCGGTTACACAACAGTTGTGGCTGCAACGGCAAGTGAGCTTGCACCGCTCCAGTATATTGCACCATACAGCGGATGTGCGATTGGTGAAGAATGGATGGAAAACGGTGAAGACGTACTCATCATCTATGACGATTTGAGTAAACATGCGACTGCTTACCGTACACTTTCCCTCCTGCTTCGTCGTCCGCCAGGCCGTGAGGCTTATCCGGGAGACGTATTCTATCTGCATTCAAGACTTCTTGAGCGTGCAGCGCGCATGAGTGACGAATACGGCGGAGGAAGCCTGACAGCACTTCCGATTATTGAGACTCAGGCCGGAGACGTATCAGCGTACATTCCGACGAACGTTATCTCAATCACAGACGGACAGATTTACCTTGAGACAGAGGCATTTAACTCAGGATTCCGTCCGGCGGTCAACGCAGGTCTTTCTGTATCACGAGTTGGTGGTGCAGCACAGATTAAGGCGATGAAAAAATACGCAGCACCTATCCGTGTGGAGCTGGCACAGTATCGTGAGCTGGCAGCATTCTCACAGTTCGGTTCGGAGCTTGATGCCGACACCAAGGAGAAGCTTGCACAGGGTGAACGCATTCGTGAAATATTAAAACAGCCACAGTATAAACCGATGCCTGTACAGTACCAGGTTATCATTATTTATGCGGCGACCAATAAATACCTGCTCGATATTGAGACAGAGAAAATCACTGAATTTGAAACCGGCCTTTTCGACTTCATCGATACCAAGTATCCGGAGATTCCGGCCGGCATTGCGGATGAAAAGGTTCTCTCTGAGGAAAATGAGCAGAAACTGATTACAGCAATCAATGAATTCAAAGCACAGTTTAAATAAGTTGCAGAAAGAATAGGTGACAACGCATGGCTTCAATGAGAAGTATTAAAAGGCGTAAGGAATCTGTACAGAGTACACAGCAGATTACGAAAGCGATGAAGCTTGTATCCACTGTAAAACTGCAGAGAGCAAAAACTCGTGCGGAACAGTCAAAAGCATATTTTGAATGTATGTATAAAACGGTAAAATCCATGCTTGCAAAAAGTGGCAGCATCAACCATCCTTATCTCAGGGCAGGTGAGAGCACCAGAAAAGCGGTGATTGTCATTACCTCCAACAGAGGTCTTGCCGGCGGTTACAACTCAAATATTATCAAACTTATCACAAGAAATGAAATGTTTGAAAACAAAGAAGATGTTGTGATTTACGCGGTCGGAAAGAAGGGTAAGGACGGACTGGCAAAAGCGGGATATCAGGTTGCGGCCGACTATTCGGACGCTGTGGAGGAACCGATTTACATTGATGCAATGCAGATTTGTAAAGAAGTGCTTGCAGCGTTTGCAGCCGGTGAGTTCGGAGAAATCTATTTGGCATATACAGCATTCAAAAATACGGTGGTTCATGAACCGAAGCTTATGAAGCTTCTTCCGGTATCGGCGGAGGATGAAAAAGCAGGAGAAGAGACCGCGGATGACAAGATGCTTATGAACTTTGAGCTTGATGAGGCGGAAGCCATCGAACTTATCATTCCGAAATATCTGACAAGTCTGATTTTCGGAGCGATGGTAGAGGCTGCAGCCAGCGAAAACGGCGCGCGTATGCAGGCAATGGATTCAGCGACAAGCAATGCTGACGAAATGATCAGTTCATTATCCTTACAATATAATAGAGCCCGTCAGGGTAATATTACACAGGAATTAACCGAAATTATAGCAGGTGCGGAAGCCATCAGCTAGAAAAGGAGTGAAAGTAAACAATGGCAGAACAGGCAATCGGAAAAATCACTCAGATTATTGGTGCTGTCCTTGATATCAAGTTCCCGGAAAATTCACTTCCGGAAATCTATGATGCGATTGAGATTGAGCGCACAAACGGCGAAAAACTTGTTGTCGAAGTGGCACAGCATTTGGGTGATGATACAGTTAGATGTATCGCCATGGGCCCTACTGACGGACTGGTAAGAGGAATGGATGCAGTTGCAACCGGAGCTCCGATTACCGTACCTGTTGGTGAGAATACACTTGGAAGAATTTTCAATGTATTAGGCCAGGCAATTGACAATAAAGAAAATCCTACGGAAGTAGAATATGAACCAATCCACAGACCTGCTCCTGAGTTCTCAGAGCAGTCTACGGAAACAGAATTATTAGAGACCGGTATTAAGGTCGTAGACCTTCTCTGCCCATATCAGAAGGGTGGTAAAATCGGTCTGTTCGGAGGTGCCGGTGTAGGTAAGACGGTACTTATCCAGGAGCTTATCCGTAATATTGCGACAGAGCACGGCGGATATTCCGTGTTCACCGGTGTAGGAGAGCGTACCAGAGAAGGTAACGACCTCTATCATGAAATGACAGAATCCGGAGTTATCGACAAGACAACCATGGTATTCGGTCAGATGAATGAGCCGCCGGGAGCGAGAATGCGAGTTGGACTTACCGGACTTACAATGGCGGAATATTTCAGAGACAAGGGTGGTAAAGACGTACTTTTATTCATCGATAACATTTTCCGTTTTACACAGGCAGGTTCCGAGGTGTCAGCACTTCTCGGACGTATGCCTTCCGCAGTAGGTTACCAGCCGACGCTGCAGACAGAGATGGGTGCTCTTCAGGAGCGTATCACATCCACAAAGAACGGTTCCATTACATCAGTACAGGCTGTATACGTTCCGGCGGATGACCTGACTGACCCGGCTCCGGCAACTACCTTCGCACATTTGGATGCGACAACCGTACTTTCCCGTTCGATTTCCGAGCTTGGTATCTATCCGGCCGTAGATCCGCTGGAATCTACATCCCGTATCCTTGATCCGCGTATCGTTGGTGAGGAGCACTATGAAGTAGCGCGCGGAGTACAGGAGATTCTTCAGAAGTATAAAGAGCTTCAGGACATTATCGCCATCCTTGGTATGGATGAGCTTGGCGAAGAAGATAAGCTTGTCGTTAACCGTGCAAGAAAAATCCAGAGATTCTTATCTCAGCCTTTCTTCGTAGCTACACAGTTTACAGGATTAGAAGGTAAATACGTTCCGATTACTGAAACAATTCGCGGATTTAAAGAGATTCTGGAAGGTAAGCATGACAACATTCCGGAGAGTTATTTCCTGAACGCAGGAAGTATCGACGAAGTGGTAGCCCGCGTAAAATAAGGGGTGAAGACGTAAATGGCAGATGAGAGAAATTTTGAATTGGAAATCATTACACCGGAACGTGTATTTTACAAGGGTGAGGCTGTAATGGTTGAATTTAACACAACAGAAGGCGAGATTGGTGTTTTGAAAAAGCACATTCCGATGACTGTCATCGTCAAGCCGGGTATTCTCACGATTACCGAGGAAGATGACGGAATTAAGGAAGCAGCCCTCCATGAAGGATTCGTTGAGATTCTTCCGGACAAGGTAACGATTATGGCCGAGATTATAGAGTGGCCGGAAGAGATTGACCTTGAGCGTGCGGAGGCAGCAAGGGAGAGGGCTCAGAAACGTCTCGATGATAAAGAAGACAGCATGGACATGATTCGTGCAGAGGCTGCACTCAAGAGAGCAACCGCCCGGATTGAAGCAGCAAAATAAACTAAAATAATAATTTACAAAAGGTGTACATTCCCGTGATGTGCACCTTTTATTATTGGCTTTTTACAGAAGCCGAGAATAGCATTTGCAGCTCCTTGTGCATATAATAAAGAAAATCGTATTAGGGTTTAAGCTATGGCAGAAAAACGTATACTTCCTTTTTATATGACCTATCCGACTTCGCTCACAAAGACGGATGACAACCGGATGGTAAAAGATCTGGAGTATTTTCAGCAGCTTTATCCGTCGGGAGCAAAGCTTCTGCAGAGAGAAATCCGCCGTGTCATCGATATTATGGACTATGAAGGAAGTCTGATTTATGACGAGTATCCGGACCGTTTCGCCATGCAGAAGCTGACGAAGGATATTTTGGAAAAAATCCGGTTGCAGCTAGGTGACGGCGTGGAAAATTCAGAGGAACTGGAAATGCTTCTCCGCTATGATAACATTGAGGATTACATGTATGTGCTGGTTCTTCAGGAGGTCTGGAGAAGAAGAAACGGACAGAAGAGAGGTTATTTCCTTTTTTAGTAAGGTGGTCTTGACTATGAGGGGCATGCAAACTAAAATAACATAAGAAATATGAATTTTAGGAAAAAGTACCAGAGGATATGAAATGGAACGACTCAGACAACTTTTGGAAGAAACGTTGAACGTACAGTTAAAGCATTTGATTATCAGCAATCCCCGGAAGAAGAAATCTTTGGATGGGGGTTGCGTTTCTGCGTTTAAAATTAAGGTGCGTCCCGTGAAGATGGGTGAAGACCTTAAATTTCAGGAAACCAGATATGTTGGGGCGCAGGTATTTCACACAAACTACGAGAAGCAGCCTCTGATTGAGATTATTGCGAAAGAAATGCAGACAGAATTCGGACAGCTTGAACTGGAGACAGGTTTACTTCGGATAACTGTATTAATCAGTAAAAAAGGAACGGTTACCATCCGGAAAAAACAGTTAAAGCCCGCAGACAATGAAGGGACGGAGGCCGAGAGCGGGCTTTCGCACAACCGGGAAAAGCAATACATCCTGAAGGAAGGAATACCGGTTCCGTTTTTGATTGATCTGGGAGTGCAGACGAAGGACGGAAGAATAGTAAAGAGCAAATATGACAAGTTCCGCCAGATAAACAGATTCCTTGAATTTATACAGGATGTGCTTCCGGTATTGCCGAAGGACCGCAAGGTGTCCGTATTGGATTTCGGATGCGGAAAGTCCTACCTGACATTTGCCATGTATTATTATTTAAAGGTGCTCAACCACTATGACATTGATATTATCGGGCTGGATTTAAAAAAAGATGTCATCCGTAAATGCAATCAGTTAAAGGACAAATATGGCTACGAGGGACTTCAGTTTTTAGAAGGAGATATCCGCGGATATAATGAAAAAGAAGAGATAGATATGGTCGTCACACTTCATGCCTGTGATACGGCAACGGATTATGCGATTGCAAAGGCGATTGCGTGGAATGCAAAAGTCATTTTATCCGTTCCGTGCTGCCAGCATGAGCTGAATGCACAGATTGAGTGCAGGGAGCTGGCACCGGTGCTCAGGTACGGATTGATTAAGGAGCGGATGGCAGCACTTCTGACAGACGGAATCCGTGCGAATCTTATGGAAATTTACGGATATGATACACAGGTGCTTGAGTTCATTGATATGTCTCACACACCCAAAAATATTCTGCTCAGAGGTGTACAGACTAAGGGGATGCGAGGGAAGAAAACGACGCTTGCGGAAGTGGAAAGCATGATGGACATGCTCCACGTCACACCGACGCTGTCGGAGCTGTTAAAATAGTGACTGCATTTTGCAGGGAGAAAATAAATGGGAAAATCGATTATAAAAGCAATTTATGCAATGCTTGTTTTTTTCGTGGCACTGTTTTTGATGGACCATGTTACGAACAAAGGCAATATGGATATCACGACGGAAATGAGCAGTGCAACATTGCCTGTGGTTTACGTGATAAGAAATGAAGAACAAATAAATACACTATACGGATATACAGAGGGAATGGATACGCGCTACCAGTGCGAGACCATCACTCCGGTAGATGTTGCTGACCGTATGCTGAATCTTGAGGTGGATTCCTATGGCGGCTATATTTCCGCGGTTTCTTACGAAGTACGCTCTGCAGACGGAAGCAGACTGATTGAAGATACGGAGATTGAAAACTTTTTACAGGCAGACGGTAAGGTGACACTAAAAATACGTTTAAAGGATTTGCTCGATCAGGGCACGGAGTATTCTTTTGCCCTCCGCCTCATGGATATACAGGGGAAACAGACCTGCTTTTATACAAGGATTCTGCTGGACGAAAATGCCAATCATGTAGATGATGAGGTGGAATTTGCCCTTGATTTCCACAGCCGTACCTTTGACAAAGAGCGCGCGCAGGAAATAGCCAGATATCTTGAATCCAATGAGGAGGGGGATAATACTACCTACAGCAGCGTGACGATTCATTCCAGCTTTTCACAAATCACATGGGGAAGTCTTGAGGTGACAAGAGAGAGTGAGCCTGAGATATTTATCAGGCAGATAAATCCTTACGTGGTAAAGATAGAGCTCAGATACATGGTATCACTTCCGGACAACGGAGAGGTAAACTATTACAACGTCACGGAGCATTATTACATCCGGTACGGAACAGAGAGAATGTATCTGCTGGATTTCACCAGAGATATGAATTCTGTTTTCATTCCGCGGAATGCTGCATATGTGAATAACAAGGTTCTTTTTGGAATCACCGGTGACAATATACAACTGACGGAGAGCGAAGACGGCAATATTTTTGCGTTCGTAAAAGAAAACCGCCTTTTCTGCATGAATCTGACAGACAATAAGATTGCACTGCTGTTCGGATTCTATGACCAGACACATCATGACAGGAGAGATTTGAATGCCAACGGTGACATCCGAATCATCAGCGTGGACGAGACAGGAAATGTACGTTTTCTGGTGTATGGCTACATGAATCGCGGAAGCTACGAGGGCACCGTCGGAGTCGGATGCTATTACTATAACAGCATGCTGAACACCATCGAAGAAGAAATATACATTCCGTATAACGGCTCGGCGGACCTGATAGAAAAAAGCGTCGAGGAGTTAGCCTATGTTAACAATGACAACTTCCTGTTTCTGATTCTGGACGGAACGATTTATAAGATAGACCTAGTGCAGAAGGCGTATGAGGTGCTGGTGGAGAATCTGCAATACGGAAGTTATAAGGTGTCCGGAAGCAACCGGATGATTGTATGGCAGGACGGAAATGATACCAATGCAAGCAGCAGACTCGTGCTTTTAAATTTAAACAGCGGGAAAAGGACGGAAATTGAAGCCGGAGCGGGAAAGTATATCAAACCGCTTGGATTTATGAATGAAGACCTTGTTTATGGTATGGCATACAAATCGGATATCAGCAAGGATGCATTCGGTGCGACCGTATTTCCGATGTACCACATCTGTATTCAGAATGAAAACGGAAAGATTTTAAAGGATTACAGAAAGCCGGGTGTTTACGTGACTGACGCTGCGATGCAGCAGGGACAGATTAATCTACGGCGCGTGTACAAGGTCAACAATACAACGACATATGCAGAAATGTCCGGGGATCAGATTTTAAATGATGTAGCAGCGGAGAGCGTTAAAAATGTTATTGAGGTAATTCCGACACAGGATTATGAAAAAATCGTCCAGATTGCAGCGAAATCAAAGCTGAATCCTGACAAGATGAAATACCTGACACCGAAGATGGTAATGTACGAAGGAAACCGTATACTTAACATTCCGATGAAGGATACGGAAGAGGTCTGCTATTATGTATATGACGAATACGGAATCTGTGAAATTGTCCTTCGTGAAAATGATGCGATTCTTCTGGCAGAAAAACTGTCCGGGAGAGTTTATGACATTGCAGGAAGATGTATTTGGGAAAAGAGTAACAGACTGCCTGTCAATCAGATTATGAAAATTACGGAGGATACCGTTTCGGAGGAACGTGGAAGTGTGGCTGTCTGCCTGGATACGATACTGAAGTATGAGGGAATCAGCCGCAACAGTGCTGCCCTGTTAAACAACGGCGAGACCATTCTCACCATCCTTCAAAAGAACCTCGCGGATGCGGAGATTCTGGAGCTTACAGGCTGTAGTCTGAGCAGCGTATTGTATTATGTCAGCAGGGATATTCCGGTTATGGCACTCCTTAATGACGGAAATGCAGTCTTGATTGTGGGCTATAACGAACTTAACACAGTGATTTTCAATCCTTTGTCCGGCGAAATCAAGAAGATGGGAATGAATGATTCCGTGGATTATTTTGAAGCGAACGGTAATAGCTTCTTTACCTATGTGAAATAAAACAGCATATCAAATATATAAATCGTCACCTCACAGCAGGTGGCGATTTTTTTAAAATGCATTCCAGGAATTGACATTACGGTAAATGCGAATTTGCTGAGCCGTATTCAGGAAAACGAGACAACCGGAGAGATTACGAATGACGGAGATTTTCGGAACTGGGTGCCTATTGGAAATTATTGTGCCGATGAGAGTTTAACATATAAGGGTGTGTTTGATGGGTACGATTATACCATTGGTGGAGTATATATAAATGAACCTAATAAGCGTGACGGGGGGCTTTTTGGAAGATTACAAGGAAGTGTTCTATCTCTTGAGGTCGCTGATAGCATGATTTGCGGTGGCTTTAGTTATGGTGGTATCGTTGGAAAAAATTTTGGTAATGTAGAGAAGTGTATTTTTAGAGGCAGGGTAATTGTAGAATGTACTGAAGAATATGGGGATGGCGATGGGGCTATGGCAGGAGGAATCGTTGGTTTTAATGGAATGCCTGGAAAGATAGAAAAATGTACAAATTACGGAAGTGTAACAGGTGACTTGAGTTATATTGGAGGAATAACAGGTAATAATGTTGGAAAGATAGAAAAATGTACAAATTACGGAAGTGTAACAGCTGATAGGGGTTATATTGGAGGAATAGCAGGTTATAATTTGGGAGAGATAACGGGGTGTGTAAATGAGGGCGACATTTTGAATTGCTATCCCAGAAATGAAAATGATTTAATGGGAGCAGTTGGTGGCATCGTAGGATATAGTAGTAATTTTAATTATGATTCGCCTCAGGGAAAAGTGACAAATTGTGTAAATCACGGCGAAGTTGAAGGGAAAACCTCTCCAAATGGTTGTGGTGCTTATACCGGAGGTGTTGTTGCGGTCAACGATGGTGGAAAGATAGATACCTGTTGGAATGATGGCGAAATTAAAGGGAAGGAGACTTCTGGTATTTGCCACTTAAATGAGGAATACTGGTATTCTAAAACTGGAGAAATTCTAAATTCATACAGTACAGGTACAGTTGAGAGTGGTTGGGGTATATGCTGCTATACAGATTACTATGATGGTTCAACCGTAAAGAATTGCTATACCACTTCTTCCAAGGCTGCATATTTTAGTAAGCAAGTTGATGGTATAGAAGCGGGATACACAAATGTTTATTATCTCTCCGTGGATGATGACGACAAAGCTGTTGAAACAGACAAAAGTTCAGGCACCACTGCCATGACCGCCGCCGATTTCGCTTCCGGTAAGGTAGCTTACCTGC
>CAZFLR010000036.1:0-13687 GCA_964519385.1 uncultured Kineothrix sp. | reverse complement strand
GTATAATATTATAAATAAAAATAATATGAATAAGGTAAGAAAGGAGTCTTGGCATGGTATTTAATACAGGAGCAGCTCTTCTGGATGCAATTGTGCTTGCTGTTGTGAGCAAAGAGAAGCAGGGAACCTATGGCTATCGGATTACACAGGATGTGCGTCAGGTTCTGGAAGTGTCGGAATCTACACTTTATCCGGTTCTCAGACGGTTGCAAAAGAGTGGACATTTGGAAGTGTATGATATGGAATGTGCCGGCAGGAACAGAAGATATTATAAGACGACCCCTCAGGGGGAGGAACAACTGAAGGCTTATCGAAGTGAGTGGATGAGCTATTCAAAAAAGATTACAGAAATTTTCGAGGGAGGCATAGTTGATGAATAAGAAGGATTTTTTGGATCAATTAGAGAAGTTACTTTCTGATCTTCCGGAAGAAGAACGCAGAGAGGCGATGGAATATTATGTAGAGTATTTTGATGAGGCAGGTCAGGACAAGGAAGAGGATGTTCTGAAGGAATTTGGCTCACCGGAAGAGGTAGCTGAGCATATTCATGCAGAACTGGCAGAAAAGGGACTGATTGTCTATGAACCGTCTGTGAAGAACAAGGCCGCTGAAAGTAAAATCAATGGCTGGAAGATAGCGTGTATCGTTATTCTATGCCTTTTTGTGGCACCGATTGTCATTCCGCTCGGCGTAGCAGCTCTGGCACTGGTATTTAGCATTATTGTTGCAATTTTTTCTGTTGTGGTAGGTGTATTTCTGGCAATCTGCGGAGTGACATTTGGCTTTGCGGTTGTGGCGATTGTGTTGTTTGTGCTTGGTATTATACAACTGTTCTCGTTTCCGCTCGTAGGTCTTATGTTTATCGGACTGTCATTCCTTTTTGCAGGACTGTCACTATTGTTTGGTTTCCTTGTGGTGAAGATGTGTATTGTGGTGATACCTGCAGTCTGTGTCGGCGCGTATAACCTCGTGAAGAAATTGTTTACTAAGAAGGAGAAAAAGGAGGCAGAAGCATGAAAAAGTCTACGAAAATAATTTTAATTACATCCGCTGTACTGATTTTCGGCGGTGTTTTCATTGCCGCAATCAGTGGAGCAGCAGGAGGGAGCGCGCAGTTTAAGGGACTTGTAAAAAGACAGATGCTCAGGTATGAACTGCCTTGGCCGGATGTAACTCTGCAGGTAAGTACAGATGGAATCTATTTTACAAACAACGACCCGGATGAGGATATGAGAGAATATGAAGAACAGACAGGGAAAGTTGATTCCTCTCTTGATGTTGATACTTCTGAGGTGAAAAGCATTGAGCTTGAACTTGATGCGGGAAGCTTTGAGATAAAAGAAAGTAAAGACGGCTCCTTTTATTATGAAACAGATGGTGTTATGCGCGTGACTTCAAGCTATAGGAACGGTACGCTCAAGTTAACGGGAGATTTTGAAAATAAGTGGAACTTGTTCGGCTCTTCAAATGGAAACACAGTCTCCGTAGGAAGTGCGACCATTTACCTTCCGAATCGTATATATGAAGAAATCAATCTGGATATCGGAGCGGGCGAATTTACCGGATATATTCCGGAGTGCGAAGCTCTGTCCGTCCGGCTGGGAGCAGGAGAGTGTGATTTTGATTCTGTCAAGGCAAAGAACACTGAGTTTCAGGTCGGAGCCGGGGAATGTCATATAGGAATGCTTGAGACAGATGAAATGGATGCCGACATTGCAATGGGAGAAATATCAATCGGAATTGTCGGAGAAGAGAATGATTATGACTATGACATTGAAGTCGGAGCCGGTGAGGTGCATATCGGAACACGCACATACAGCGGTATCGGAAGCGGCGGAAGCCGGAATAACGGAAGTGACCGCAAAATTGATGTAGAATGTGGTATGGGTGAGGTCAGACTTGATTTTATTCCGGATGAAAACAACCTGTGAAATATACAGGCTGAAAAGATAAGAGCCTTCTGCCACTTTCCGGCTCGTATCATCGGTAGTCATTTCTTGACAAAATGCGGCTATGCGTCTAATATAAATTATGTATGTGAATTGTAAAAAAGATGCACCAAGGAGACTAATCAGATGAGTAAAGAATTAGCAAAAACATACGATCCTCACGGTATGGAAGATCGTATTTATGAAAAGTGGCTTGAGAAAAAATATTTTCATGCGGAAGTAGATCACAGTAAGAAACCGTTTACGATTGTGATTCCGCCTCCAAATATCACGGGACAGCTCCATATGGGTCATGCGCTTGACAATACAATGCAGGATATTCTAATCCGATTCAAGAGAATGCAGGGATATAATGCACTTTGGCAGCCGGGTACAGACCATGCTTCCATTGCCACAGAGGTTAAGATTATTGAAAAGTTAAAAGAAGAGGGCATTGATAAGGAAGATTTGGGCAGAGACGGATTTCTGGAGAGAGCCTGGGACTGGAAGAGAGAGTACGGCGGACGTATTATTGAACAGCTCAAAAAGCTCGGCTCATCCTGTGACTGGGACAGAGAGCGTTTTACGATGGACGAGGGATGTAACAAGGCTGTTACGGAAGTTTTCTGCAAGATGCATGAAAAGGGCTGGATTTACAAGGGTTCCCGTATCATCAACTGGTGCCCGGTCTGTAATACATCTATTTCGGATGCAGAAGTACAGTATGAGGAGCAGGCAGGACATTTATGGCATATTAAATATCCGGTGGTGGATGAAAACGGACAGCCGTCGAAGACAGAATTTTTGACGTTTGCGACTACCAGACCGGAGACAATGCTCGGTGATACAGCGGTTGCGATTAATCCGGCCGATGAGAGATATACCTATCTCAAGGGCAGACAGGTATGGCTTCCGATTGTAAATAAGGCGATTCCGGTGGTGGAAGATACCTACGTTGATATGGAGTTCGGTACAGGTGTAGTTAAGATTACGCCGGCTCATGACCCGAACGATTTTGAGGTTGGAAAGCGTCACAATCTTCCGGAAATCAACATTATGAATGATGATGCGACCATCAACAAAAATGGTGGTATTTATGAGGGAATGGACCGTTACGAGGCGCGCGCTGCAATCGTGGCAGAGCTTGAAAAGCAGGGCTTACTCGTTAAAATAGAGGATTATACACACAACGTCGGAACACATGACCGTTGTAAGACAACGGTAGAGCCGCTTATTAAGAAACAGTGGTTCGTAAAGATGGATGAGCTGATTAAGCCGGCTGTAAAGGCAGTGAAGGAAGGCGAAATCAAGCTGGTTCCGGAGCGTATGGAAAAGACATATTTTAACTGGACAGACAATATCAGGGACTGGTGTATTTCCAGACAGCTCTGGTGGGGACACAGAATTCCGGCATATTATTGTGAGGAGTGCGGAGAGGTTGTTGTTTCAAAGGAAGCCCCTTCGGTATGTCCGAAATGCGGATGCACACATCTGGAACAGGATCCTGACACCCTTGATACATGGTTTTCGTCTGCACTCTGGCCGTTTTCTACACTTGGCTGGCCGGATAAGACAGAGGATCTTGAATATTTTTATCCGACAGATGTGCTTGTGACGGGTTATGATATCATTTTCTTCTGGGTCATCCGTATGATTTTCTCAGGATATGAGCAGATGAATCAGAAACCGTTCCACACTGTGTTGTTCCACGGACTGGTTCGCGACTCTCAGGGACGAAAGATGAGTAAGTCGCTCGGCAACGGTATTGATCCGCTTGAAATTATTGACCAGTACGGCGCGGATGCGTTGAGACTGACGCTGATTACCGGTAACGCACCGGGTAACGATATGCGTTTCTACTACGAAAGAGTAGAGGCGAGTCGTAATTTTGCAAATAAGGTTTGGAATGCGTCCAGATTCATTATGATGAATATGGAAGGAAAAGAGATTCCGGCAGATGCACAAAAAGGTCTTGAGCCGGTGGATAAATGGATTCTATCCAAGCTTAACAGTCTGACACGCGAGGTTACCGATAATATGGAAAATTATGAGCTCGGTATTGCGGTTCAGAAGGTATATGACTTTATCTGGGATGAGTTCTGCGATTGGTATATTGAGATGGTAAAACCGAGACTTTATAACAGTGATGATGCGGTCAGCCAGAATGCAGCACTCTGGACCTTGAAGAAGGTTCTGATAGGAGCGTTGAAGCTTCTTCATCCGTATATGCCTTTCATCACGGAAGAAATATTCTGTACATTGCAGAATGAAGAGGAATCTATCATGATTTCCGAGTGGCCGGTTTATGATGAGGCATACAATTTTGCAAAAGAAGAAAAAGAAATTGAGACGATGAAAGAGGCGGTTCGCGGAATCCGTAATGTGAGAACATCCATGAACGTGGCACCTTCCAGAAAGGCTTCCGTTTATGTGGTTTCCGACAAGAAAGAAATTCTTGACATTTTTGAAAACGGCAAATTGTTCTTTGCACCGCTTGCATATGCTTCCGAGGTTCTGATTCAGGAGGATAAGAACGGAATTGCAGATGATGCGGTCAGTGTAGTGATTGACGGCGCAACGCTTTACATTCCGTTTGCAGAGCTTGTGGATCTGAAGCAGGAAATCGAACGTCTTGAAAAGGAAGAAAAGAAGCTCGAGGGAGAAATCGCGAGAGCAACGGGAATGCTCAATAATGAGCGTTTTACAAGCAAGGCACCGGCGGAAAAGGTTGCACAGGAGCGTGAAAAGCTTGAGAAATACACGCAGATGCTCGCCAAGGTTCAGGAGAGACTTAATCAGTTAAAATAAGATTTTTGTCAGCCATCGCTAACAGTAAGCGGTGGCTGATTTTACCTGGGGAAATTTCAGTGACGGACTGCGGAAAAGAAGGAAAAGAAAATGACGATGACAGAGGTGCAGAATTATATCTGCGATATACAAAAATTTACAAAGAAGAATACGCTTGCACACACAAAAAGGTATTTGGAGCTTTTGGGGAATCCCTGTGCAGAGAAAAAAATCATCCATGTGGCGGGAACGAACGGGAAGGGCTCGGTCTGCAGCTATCTGTGCGCGCTTCTTAGGGAGCATGGCTTCCATACAGCGATGTTTGTGTCACCACATCTGGTGGACATGCGGGAACGTATGCTTCTGGATGAAGAAATGGTCAGCGAGGAGAGGTTTCTGGCGGCTTTTAAACAGGTAAAGAGTGTGGCGGAACGCGCAGCTAACGGAGAATATACAGGCGAAACAGAGCTTCACCACCCGACTTTTTTTGAATTCCTTTTTCTCATGGCAATGCTGGTGTTTGAGGAAGCGGAGCAGGATTACATTATTTTGGAAACCGGAATGGGAGGAAGGCTGGATGCGACCAATGTGTTTGATAAGCCACAGCTTACCATAATCACGGAAATCGGGTTGGATCATTGCATGTATCTGGGCGATACCAGGGAAAAGATAGCCTTTGAAAAGGCGGGAATCATCAAACCGGGAGTTCCGCTTGTTTACGTCAGCCGGGAAAAGAGTGTGTCCGATGTTTTGTCGCAGACGGCAGAAAGATGTGGCAGTATGGCTTTTGCGGTCGATAAAAGCCTGATTTCTAATGTAAATATAAATGATAAAAGCATTGATTTTTCATATAAATCTAGGTATTATAATAATGTTGACTGTACTTTGTCTACAAGAGCTTTGTATCAGACGGAGAATGCTTCGGTTGCACTTACGGCACTGGAGGTGCTTCTTCCGAAAGAATGTATCGATATACATAAGATGCGAAGCGGGCTTGCCGGAGTGTGCTGGCCCGGAAGAATGGAAGAAATCGGAGAGGGCGTTTTTGTAGATGGTGCCCATAACGAAGATGGCATCGCAGCTTTTTTGGAGAGTGTCCGGGCGGCTTCGGAGGATGGCAGACGTATTCTTCTTTTTTCAGTTGTAGGCGATAAGGAATATGAAAAGATGATAAGCCGGATTGAAGAATCCGGATTGTTTGAGACATATGTCATTGCGGGGATTGCGGATGCGAGAGGTCTGGCAGAAGAGCAGATTGTGAATTGTTTTCAGCAGAACCGCAGGGAGAATATATATTTGTGTGGAAGCGTGCAGGAGGCGTATCACAAGGCACTGGATTTAAAGAAAGACGGCGTTTTGTATATTGCCGGTTCCCTATATCTGGTTGGGGAGATTAAGGCACTGCTCAAGGAGGAATCATAGTGATTAATTTTGAAGAGGAATTAAAGAAGTTTCATCCGAGTCTTGAGATAGAGGATGCAGCGGATGCGATATATAATCAGGATCTTACCGATATGGCAGATATTCTGGTCGGTATGCTAAAGGAAGCGGAGTCAGCAAAGGAACAATAGATAGGATAGGTAGTGACGATGAAATGTTATAATTGCGGCTGTGACCTGTCTGAAAAAGATTTTTGTACCGGTTGCGGTGTTGATGTAGGAGTATATAAAAAGATTATGCATATTTCCAACCGCTATTATAATGATGGTTTGGAGAAAGCAAATGTCAGAGACTTGTCGGGAGCAATCGTAAGTCTCCGCCAAAGTCTGAAATTCAACAAGAACAATATCGAGGCGAGAAATCTCCTCGGACTTGTTTATTTTGAAATGGGTGAGGTTGTTGCAGCACTCAGTGAGTGGGTCATAAGTAAGAATCTCCGCCCGAAGAAGAACCTTGCAGATGATTATATCGAGGCGATTCAGAGCAATCCGACCCGGCTTGATACCATCAACCAGACGGTGAAAAAGTACAATCTGGCGTTGCGCTATTGCTATCAGGACAGCAAGGATCTGGCTGTGATTCAGCTTAAAAAGGTTTTGTCTTTAAACCCGCGTCTGGTGCAGGGACATCAGCTTCTGGCACTTCTTTACATGGAGGCTGAGCAATGGGAAAAGGCGAAAAAAGAGCTTTTAAAATGTCGCAAGATTGACGCTAACAATACAACGACGCTGTCCTATCTGAAAAAAGTGGGAATTATGCTGGACGGCGGAGATGAATCCACAGGTTCGGTTGTCAAAAAGCGCAGACCGGAGCCGGAAGGAGCTGTCACCTATCAAAGCGGTAACGAAACAATTATCCAGCCGCTGAATATGCGTGAGGGACGGACCTCATCCTCGGTGATTAATATAGTGATAGGACTTGTGATAGGTCTGGCAGTAGCATATTTTTTGATTTTGCCGGCGCGTATCCAGTCTGAGCGCAATCAGATGCAGAGTGAGCTCAAGATTGTGAGTGAAAATTCAGATGCAAAGTCAGCAACCATCTCCGGACTTGAGCAAAAAGTGGAGGAGCTTACGACTGCCAGAAACGATTTGCAAAATGAGATTGATGAGTATACAGGTGCAAACGGTGAGAGCCGTAAGACAGATATACTGATTCAGACAGCGACAGACTACCTGACTAATCCACAGGACTATGAGACGATTGCGGATACGCTTTATGAGGTGGATATCGAGTATGTCGAAAACTCCGCGTCAGATGCGTACAAGCAGTTATATTTTAAACTGATGGAGCTTGTGGGAGAAGAAACGGCAGATGTGCTTTATAAGAACGGAAGTACGGCAATCAACCAAAGTGATTACACCACAGCGATTATAGATTTGGAAAAGGCATGGTATTTCTCATCGAATCTGGAAGCACCGAACCCGGATATTCTATATGAGTTAGCACAGGCTTACCAAATGTCAGGCGAGACGGATAAGGCTCAGGATGCTTACAGCCGTATTATGGTGGATTATCCGGACTCACAGGCAGCGCGAAAGGCGGAAGAACGTTCCGGTGATATGTCAGAGGAAACGGGAAATGCTCCGGCGGAAGAGGATACGGATTCCGAGGGAGATGTGCCTGAGATATAAAAAAGAAATAAAATACAGTTATATACAAAAGAGAACACGAAAAAGAACGTGTTCTCTTTTTTTGAATAAATTGTAGAAAGGATGGGAAAAATGGGAGATAAGGGAACCTTTGAAATAAGGGAGAACTGTTTGCTGATCAGATTGCCGGAGGAGGTGGATCATCACAACGCAAAAGATATACGTCGATTTGCCGACCATTACCTGAATGATGACAGAGTGGAACAGGTGGTGTTTGATTTTTCGGAGACGATTTTTATGGACAGCTCCGGAATCGGACTTGTCGCAGGACGGAATGAGAAGATTATGTATCTCGGCGGAAGAACCATTATCGCAAATGCAAATGCGAGAATCAAGAAGATGTTAAAGATAGCAGGTCTGGAAGAAAAAATCTGCATAATGGAGGATTAATATGAAAACTGAAATGAAACTGGTAATGGACGCAATATCAGAAAACGAAGCACTTGCCAGAGTGACAGCAGCAACATTCCTGACGCGTCTTCATCCGACTCTTGAGGAGATGGAGGATGTTAAGACCGCTGTTTCGGAGGCTGTTACCAATGCAATTATTCATGGGATTCCGGAAGATGGAAAGGTTTACATAACATGTGCGTGTGAAAAAAATATTTTTACGGTGACGGTAGAAGATCATGGTGTCGGTATCGAAAATATAGAAAAAGCAATGGAACCTTTATTTACGACTAAACCGCAGCAGGAACGCTCGGGAATGGGTTTTGCGTTTATGGAAGCGTTTATGGATGAGCTGAAGGTAACCTCAGTACCCGGACAGGGGACAGTTGTCCGAATGGAAAAGGCAGTCGGTTTTTCAAGATATGAGGAGTGACGTATGGAAGATATGCTCGAGCTCATTTCACAGGCACAAAAGGGAGACAAGCAGATTAGAGATACGTTAATAGAGGAAAATTTAGGACTTGTACACCATATTGTGAAGCGATTTTTAAATCGCGGTTATGAGGCGGAGGAATTGTTTCAGATTGGTTGTATCGGACTGATGAAGGCAGTCGATCATTTTGATGTAAATTTTGATGTGAAATTTTCGACATATGCTGTGCCGTTGATTATGGGAGAAATCAAAAGATTCCTCCGTGACAATGGAATTATCAAGGTGTCACGCACGCTCAAGGAAAATGCGTGGAAGGTTAAAAATGCCCAGAGGGAGCTTTCGGGGCCGACCGGAAGGGAGGTAACAATTGATGAGATTGCCGAGTGTACAGGTCTTACGCTGGAAGAAATCGTTCTGGCACAGGAGGCAGATATAGAAGTTGAGTCCCTTTCCAAGGTAGTCTATCAGGGAGACGGCGGCGAAATCAGTCTCGGAGACAGAATAGCCGATGAGAAGGATGCACACGAGCTGCTGCTGAATCATTTGTTTTTAGAGCAGCTTTTACAGGCTTTGTCCGAGGACGAGAGATACCTTATCAAGCTTCGTTATTTTGACAATGTTACACAGACAGAGACAGCAAAAAAGCTTGGTATCAGTCAGGTACAGGTCAGTCGCCTGGAGAAAAAGATTTTGGAAAAGATGAAAAAGATGGGGAAGGTGATATGAAAGTCAAACGCCTCTGAACTATTGCACGGGATGGAGTTTTGTGCTATCATTTCAGGCAATAAGAAACGATAAATATTATTTATGAGGGGATAAAATAAATAAGGTATAAGACCTCATTGGATGATTTTATCTGATGAGGTTTTATTCGTTTATAGACTGAGACATACGAAAAGGGATGAGGCACTTATGATATCAACGATACAGTTAGATAATTACAGATGTTTTGAGAAAACAAAAATTAAGGTGAAACAGGTGTCCGTATTTGTCGGTAAAAACAATGCCGGAAAATCTTCTCTGATAGAGGCACTGCGTCTTGTCGCGATGGCAATCAGGAAGTGTACCGGTACGCAGTACAGGGAGCTTCCGACGGACCTTGGGGTCGGTATCCGGGTCAAAGGCTTCCGGATTGATGTGGATAAGCTGAAAATTGACTTGAGAGGAATTGTTTACCTTTATGAGGAAAAGGTGGCAAAGATAACGGCAATCTTGGACAGCGGAAATAAAATAGAAATTTATCTGAATTCATCCTATGCGTATGCAGTTCTTCATGATGTGAATGGCAACAACATTAAGACGAAGATGAAGGCAAAGGAAAGCTGTATTGAGAGTGTGGAAATTCTTCCGCAGCTTGGACTGATTAAAGAGAATGAGAAAAGGCTGACTCCGGATACGGTAAGAAATGACAAGGACAGTTATTTGTATTCGCGACATTTCAGGAACGAAATATATCAGTATAAGGATGAATACTGGGATGAATTTGTGGAGCTGGCAGAAAAAACATGGAACGGTCTGAGAATAAAAGAAGTAACTTATGATTATTCGGAAGATGGCTTTATTCAGATGTATGTCAGTGATTCCCAGTTTTTTGCCGAGCTTGGACTGATGGGAAGCGGATTGCAGATGTGGCTTCAGATTATGTGGTTTTTGAGTCGGACGAAGGGATGCGATACGATTATTCTGGATGAACCGGATGTGTATATGCATCCGGATTTGCAAAGGAAGCTTATAAGAATTATCAAAAGCCGTTACCCACAGGCAATTATTGCGACACACTCCGTTGAAATGATGGCAGAGGTGGATTCGCGGAACATTATTACGATTAATAAAAAGAGCAGACAGATGTCATATGCGACTGATATCAAGGCTGTACAGAAAATAGTGGATGATATTGGTTCAGTCAGCAATTTGTCCCTGTCGAGAATAGGAAGCTCTAAAAAATGTGTGTTTGTGGAAGGAGAGGACTTAAAGCTTCTGGCAAAGTTTGCGGATATCATATATCCGGAAATGACAGATTCATTGAATGAGCTTCCGCATGTGTCCTTGGGAGGATTTAATAATCTGCACGAGGCCTTTGGTACCTCAAAGCTGTTTTATGAGGAGACCGGGGGAAGTATCCGCTGTGTATGCATTTTGGACAGTGATTATTTTCCGCAGGACATGCTGGATGAGAAAATGAAACTGGCGGAGAAGAACCGGCTTGATTTGCATATATGGAGAAGAAAAGAAATAGAAAATTATATCCTCGAGCCTGAAGTGTTATTCAGACTGACAAATCGCAGCTGGGAGGAATATCCGTTATTTATTCAGAAGTTTGAAGAGCAGGTTGACCAATTTAAGGATGATGTTTTTGACCAATATGCAGAGCATATCGGTAAGTACAGGAAGATTGCTTCGAGCACCGCGAATAAAGAGGCGAGACAATATATGAATCGGAACTGGAAGAAGTTAGAGGACAAGCTGGCACTGGTAAGCGGAAAAAAGATGATGAGGCAGATAAACAAGTGGATGGTGAAAGAATATAAGGTTTCCTGCTCGGAGACTAAAATATTGTCAGCGTTTACAGCTCAGGATATTTGTGAGGAAATGAAAGAGGTGATAGAAAGGCTCACAAAAGGTCTTTCCTTGACATGAAAGAGGGATTTTTTGCCTCTACTGCGAGTTGAAAAAAGGCGGGGAGATAGTATAATGGGGGTATAGGTAGTCCGACAGGCGGTAACACGTATTTCGGAATACCATCTTATGGAGCATAGTTCAGTCAGAAGAGGGAGGAAGGAAAACGAAACAAAAGATGAGGAAGGTAAGCATAAGGTACAAGATTTTAATTCCGGCAGTAGTTATTCTTTTATTAACGTGTACTTTTTTGGGAGTAAATTCTTATGTACAGATTAACAACGGAATGGTTGAAATGGGTGTTGAGCAGGCACAAATGGCATCTGCCGTTGCAGCAATGTCGGTGGAAGCGGAGCTGGTAGCAGGCTTAAAGCCGGGAGACGAGGAAACAGAAGCCTATAAGACGGCTTTGACAGAGCTGAGAGAGATTCAGAATACCTGTGGTATTGAATTTTTGTATATTTTATATACGGACGGTGAAAAGGTTTATTATTCGCTGGATACGGACTCTACCCAGAGTCAGCACGCTATTGGAGATGTGTTTGAGGTTTCTTACGGGGAACTGAAGACAGTGTTTGACGGAGAGGCGTATGTGCAGGATTATATTGACGAGACGGAGGACGGCAATCTGATATCTGCCTATCTGCCGATTAGTGACAGCAATGGAAAAGTGGTTGCAATCATCGGCTGTGACTATGATGCGGCAAATGTGGTGGCTCGCTTAAACAGCAATGTTTCCAGACTTATTCTCATGGCAGTTATATGTCTTGTGGTAGCCGTGTTAATTTTAAGTCTGACCATCAATGCAATTATGCGGGGTCTCAGAACTGTCAATCAGAAAATATATGACCTTGTGAATCATGAAGGAGATTTGACGCAGAAGCTTGATATCCGCTCCGGAGATGAGATGGAGCTGATTGCGGATAATATTAACAGTCTGCTGGAGCATATTCGTGAAATTATGAGAAATATTTCTGCGAATTCCAAGCAGTTAAACGCTGCTTCCAAGACAATTGCAGCGCATCTTTCCAATGCGGAGATGAATATTTCGGACGTATCCGCTACTATGGAGGAGATGAGTGCGGCGATGGAGGAAACCAATGCTTCCCTGAATCAGATTAGTGAGGAAGTGGTTTCTGTAAATGGTGCAGTCGAGCAGATTGCAGTAAGTGCAGATGAAGGAAAGCATTCTTCTGATAAGGTTATGCAGGCTGCGATCGCGATACACAGTGATGCAGTTGCCCAGCAGAGTGCGGCTAAGGAGCAGGCGCAGAAGATGGCTGTTTCCGTAAATCAGAAGATTGAGCAGTCAAAGGCGGTAGAAAAAATCAGTGAGCTTACAACGGAGATTATCAATATTACATCCCAGACGAATCTGCTTGCGCTGAATGCGAGCATTGAAGCGGCCAGAGCCGGAGAAGCGGGAAAAGGCTTTGCCGTGGTAGCGGATGAGATCGGAAAGCTTGCAACCAATTCGGCTACAGCAGCCGGAGAAATCAGAAGCGTGAGTGCGGATGTGATTAATGCGGTTGATGAGCTTGCAAAGGAAGCGGAGGAAATGATTAATTTCATGGAGAATGTAGCCATGGATGGTTATGATAAGCTTCTGGAAACCAGTATGGAATATCGAAATAATGTCGGACAGATGAATGGCATGATGCAGGATTTTGCAAGCCAGAGCCAGACGCTCAAAGAGAGTATTGACAATATCAAGGATGTGATTGAAGGTGTTGACTGTGCAGTGGAGGAGACAACCCGTGGTGTCGTAAATGTGGCGGAAACCTCCGTTAGCCTGACGATGAATATGTCTGAGATTAACACGGAAGCCGATAACAATTTGGCAATTTCCGATTTGCTTGACTCGGAAGTGAATAAATTCAAAATTGATTAAACGGAACAGGCTGGAAGAAATGTGAGCCCCCAAAATAGCTAAAAATATGTTATAAGGTCGTATTATCGGACAATATCTGATTTATACTGGAATCAAGGTAAGGAAGTAACCTTACTCTTGGTTCCTTTTAATTTAACAAACAGATTAGGAGAGAGATAACAAGGATGAAGAATAATTCAAATGAAATAAGTACAGGGGTAGCTTTGTTATTGACTTTGGGAATCCTGCTTGTAATAAGCAGAGGCTTACCTGGGGTGTATTAAATCCGGTGACACGGAGTGTGCCTAGTGGAAAGACTTATAATCACAAAAAAGATAAACAGGAAAGACGAAGAATCGGCAGAGAATTCAGGGAAGGATTTGATGCCGATTTATTTATTTTGATTATTGACATAGCCGAACGGCAAAGAATATAGTAAAAACAAATAATTTAGCCGAATGTGATGAAGTAATCGAAAGAGATGGAATATTGCACCCAAACGTTAAAAAATGCACACCCTAAACTGACTACCAATTGACTACTTAAGACTACTACACTTGGTCTCAAATTG
>CAZFLR010000035.1:0-13775 GCA_964519385.1 uncultured Kineothrix sp. | reverse complement strand
ACATAAGGATGTGACAGAACGTCTTCCGTCCTTCAATCATGCACTTGCCAAGGAAGCACGTAAGGTACTTGATGTGAACAAATCAGAACGTCATATCAGAGGAGGGCTTGCCACAAAAGAAAAGTATTTACATCAGCATATCAGTTAATTGACAGGGTAGCCTTTTATGGGTTACCCTAGTTTTGGAGTCAAAATAACAAAAGAAAAGAGATGGTTGGATTATGAGTAAGCGGAGCATAAGGACAGTCAGACGAAATAAGGTACAAAATCCTCTTTTTTCAAATCGTGCCCTGACAGCCCTGATTTTGCCGCTGATTCTGGAACAGGCACTGGCCATTACGGTCGGGATGGCGGACACAATGATGATTTCGTCCGTGGGAGAGGCGGCCGTGTCGGGCGTTTCGCTTGTGGACATGTTGAATATGTTGATATTCAGTGTGCTTTCGGCACTGGCAACAGGAGGCTGTGTTGTAATCAGCCAGAGCCTTGGTGCCGGAAAGAAGGAAGAGGCACTGAAGGGGATGAAGCAACTGCTTTTTACGGTACTTGTCTTCAGCATATTGATTGCGATGGCTGCCATTGTTTTAAGAGAGGAGATTCTGCGGCTCTTTTTCGGAAGGATTGAAGCGGATGTTATGCAGGCAGCCCTGATATATCTTGTGATTTCGGCATTTTCTTTCCCGTTTTTGGGAGTGTATAATGCCTGCGCGGCGATGTTCCGTGCAATGGGAAAATCAAATGTCACCTTCATTGTTTCCGTGATTGGAAATGTGATTAATGTGGTCGGAAACGGAATCTGTATTTTCGGACTGCACATGGGAGTGGCGGGAGTTGCAATTCCGACACTTATTTCACGTATTGTAATGGGATTGATATTGTTTATGCTTTTGCATAATAAAAAGAGAGAACTTTATTTTACTCGTGAGCATTTCCGTATAAATAAAGAAATTATTCAAAAAATACTATATATCGGTATTCCGGGCGGAATCGAAAGCGGAATTTTCCAGCTTGGACGAGTTATCGTTGTGAGCATTATTTCCGGATTTGGCACGGTGCAGATTGCGGCGAACGGTGTTGCAAACAGTCTGGATTCCATGGGGTGTATCATAGGACAGGCAATGAACCTGGCTATGGTGACGGTCATCGGACATTGTGTCGGTGCCGGGGATGAGAAGCAGATAAGATTTTTTACCGGGAAGCTCATGAGGATTACTTACGTGGCAACATTTGCGGTCAACAGTATGATTCTGTTGTTTCTGAATCCGATATTATCGGTATACGGACTTTCGGCGGAGACGACGGCATTGGCATATACCCTTGTCATGATTCATAACGGTATGGCAATTTTACTGTGGCCGGTTTCGTTTGTACTGCCAAATATGCTTCGTGCATGTAATGATGTTCGTTACCCAATGGTGATGTCAATTTTTTCAATGTGTGCGTTTCGTATAGGTTTCAGTTATGTGCTTGGTGTCTGTCTGGGAATGGGAGCACTTGGTGTCTGGTATGCGATGGTGCTTGACTGGATTTTCCGCAGTGTCAGCTTCATAGTCAGATATCTGCACGGAACATGGAGAAAAACAGCAGGAGTCAAAGAATGAGTAAAGTAGACAGTATTGTAAAGTATATAAAATCAGGGATGACAGACCAGCAGAGAGTTGGTCTTGAGCTGGAGCATTTTATCTATAATGATGAGTATGAGATGATTTCTTATCCGGAGATGGCAGAGTGTCTGGAGACAATTTGTGAAAAAGCAGGAGGAAAGGGATTCCGGATTGGAGAGCGGATATTCGGTATTTTCTGCATGGATTATAATATCAGTATTGAACCGTCATGTCAGCTTGAAATCAGTATTTATCCGAAGGAATCACCTCAGGAAATAAGAAAAATTTATGATGATTTTCGCGCTGTCTGTGAACCGGTTTTTGCAGACAGGGGTTATAAGATGGCGGAGTCGGGAGTATTTCCGCTTGTTGAAAACGGAGACATTTCGGCCGACAGTCTGGGCCTGATTCCGAAGGAACGCTATCAGAGAATGAATGCACATTTTAAGACAACAGGGCAGCATGGGACGGAAATGATGCGCGCTACTGCATCTACGCAGGTCTGTATTGATTTCTCTTCCGAGGAGGATGCGATGAAAAAGCTTCGCGTTTTACAGAAGCTGGCACCGGTTTTATCCCTGATAGCAGAGAATAAGAGCGGGCTCGGAACCGGGAAAAATCGAAAAACACACCTGATCCGGAATCAGATATGGCGTGATGTGGATCCGGTCCGCTGCGGATATCCGGAGGGCTCGGTCAGAGCAGATTATTCGTTTGAAAAATATGCTGTGTATCTGGCAGAAAATTCAAAAATTCAGTTCCGGGAAGATTTCACACAGTCCGAGGCGGAAGAAGCCGGAAAGCTGTCAGTGCAGGAGACAGAGCATTTGATTTCGGTATTTTTCCCTATGGTGCGACTGAAGAAATATCTGGAATTCAGGGCTGCGGACAGTATGCCGATTGAGCGTGCCATCGGATTTTCGATGCTTATCAAAAGACTGATGTACGAGGAAGAAATTCTGGATGCATTGGATGAGCGTCTCGGACATATTGAGACAGTCGATGAAATCTATGCGGCTGAGGATGAGATTTTTGAACGGGGATTTCATGCGATTGTCTATGGCAAACATGTTATGGAATGGATGAGGGATTTGTTTTCTTCGGCTCTCGGCTGTGTTCTGGATGAAAGCGGAGAACAGGAGAGGGCATATATCAAAAAGGCAATACCGTTGCCGTTGTTAAACTATGAATATAAGGAGCTGGTAGCCGGAAAGGAAAAGCTGCACAGGGAATCGGCTCTGGGTATCCGTGAATATCTGATGCAATCGACGGCAAAATACCACAACCGTGTGGTGAAAACACTTTATCTTCCAAAGCTCTTTACAAAGAGAGAGATTAAGGCATTTGATGATGCGGTTAGTGAGCTTTACGGGATTTTCGATAAGGTGTACGCGGAGTTTGAGCGCAGCGAAGCTTACCGGAGACTGTTTGATTTCCCACAGGAGCTGAATGAGCTGATTTTATGCGAGAAAAAATATAGCTGCAACATTCCGATTGCCCGCATTGATATTTTTTATAATGAAGAAACGGGAGATTTTAAATTCTGTGAGTTCAACACGGACGGAACAAGTGCGATGAATGAAGACAGGGAACTCAATATTGCATTTTCCCGGACAGAGGCGTATAAGGAGTTTGCCAAGGCTCACCGGTTATCGTCATTTGAACTGTTTGATACATGGGTGGACGAGGTGCTTGTGTTATATCGGGAATTTATGGCAAATGAGCCGTCTGAGAAGGAATTTCCGAATGTTGCAATTGTCGATTTTATGGAGAATGCAACAGAAAATGAGTTTGTGGTTTTTGCAGAGAGGTTTAAGCAGCGAGGCTGCCAGGCTGAGATATGCGATATTAGGAATATACGCTGGGACGGAAGAAAGTGTACCACGCCTTCGGGCATGGAGGTGGATGTGATTTATCGCCGTGCTGTTACATCCGATATACTCTCACACATGGATGAGGTTCGGGATTTCATCGAGGCGGCAAAAAGCAGGAGAGTGTGTCTGCTCGGCGATTTCAGAACGCAGATTGCGCATAATAAGGTTCTTTACAAGATTTTGCATATGGAGGAGACCATGCGTCTTCTGAGCAGGCGCGAGCAGGTGTTTGTGAAGGCGCACGTTCCGTATACGATTGCTTTGGATGAAGTGTTTGCCCCGGGTAATGAGCAGCTTTTGGCAGATGTGCTGGAGAATAAGGACGGATGGATTATCAAGCCGGAGGATTCTTATGGTTCTAGGGGAGTTCATGCAGGTGTGGAACATGAGGATAAGGACGAATGGGCACGACTTTTAAAGGAAAATATGAACAGCAGGTATATTCTGCAGGCATTCAACAATCCGTATGAGCTGTTGAATGTGGATTTTACGGAGGATGATTATCGCTGGGTAAATGCAAGTAATCTGACGGGTCTTTTTGTGTATAACGAAAAGCTGAGCGGGGTTTATTCGCGCATTAGTTTTGTAAAGATGATTTCCACGCAGTACAGTGAGATGTCATCACCTACGTTGCTGGTGGAATGACATTGGCTGTTGCGTACTTTCAGGATTTATATTATATTTAGTTAAAATACGAAACACGGGAGCGTGAAAAGATGAACTTTTTAGAAGAGAGAATTACCAAAGACGGAATTGTTAAAGAGGGAAATGTGTTAAAGGTGGACAGCTTTCTGAATCATCAGATGGATATTGACTTGTTCAATCAGATGGGACAGGAGTGGAAAAGACGTTTTGAAGGGAAGCCGATTAATAAGATTTTGACAATAGAGGCTTCCGGTATCGGCATCGCATGTATTGTTGCACAGCATTTTAAGGTTCCGGTGGTGTTTGCCAAGAAGAGTAAGAGCATCAATATTGAAGGCGAAATGTATGTTGCAGAGGTTGAATCCTTTACACATCGCTGTAAAAATCAGGTAATTGTGTCGAAGAAGTTTTTGGGACCGGAGGATCATGTGCTTATCATAGATGACTTCCTTGCCAACGGTTGTGCACTTCAGGGGCTGCTTCAGATTGTCCAGTCATCAGGTGCAACGGTGGAAGGCATCGGAATTGCGGTAGAAAAAGGATTTCAGGCAGGCGGAAGAATGATCAGGAATCTCGGATATCAGCTTGAATCGCTTGCCATTGTGCAGAGTATGGATGCGACAGACGGAAGCATTCAGTTTTATGAACAGACAAATGACATGAAGGAAGACAGAAGATGAGAGAAAAGAAGATAGCAGATGTTTCAAATATTTATAAGCTGGACGGTCGGGTTCCGGTAGCCAAGGCTGTTCCGTTCGGCCTTCAGCATATTTTGGCAATGTTTGTAGCCAATATTGCTCCGATTCTGATTGTAGCCGGAGCGTGCGGACTGTCAGGGGCTGACACGACAATGCTTATCCAGTCAGCGATGCTGATTGCAGGAATCGGAACACTTATTCAGCTTTACCCGGTTTGGAGGATTGGTTCGGGACTTCCGATAGTAATGGGAATCAGTTTTACGTTTGTATCGGTGTTTTGTTTTGTCGGACCGACATATGGATATAATGCAGTGGTAGGAGCAGTTCTGGTGGGAGGCTGTCTGGAAGGCATTCTCGGACTGTTTGCGAAATACTTTAGGAAGCTGATTGCTCCGGTTGTGGCAGCAAGTGTCGTAACTTCCATTGGATTTTCGCTTCTTTCGGTGGGAGCAGCTTCCTTTGGAGGAGGAAGCGGAAGTGAGGATTTCGGCTCATGGGAAAATCTTCTTTTAGGAACAATTACTCTGGTGTGCTGTCTGGGATTCAATATTCTGGCCAAGTCCTATTGGAAGCAACTGTCAGTTTTATTTGGACTTGTAGTCGGTTATATTGTGGCAATTGCTATGGGAATGGTGGATTTTTCGGCAATTTCTGAGGCTTCATTCATTGCACTTCCGAAATTACTGCCGTTTAAGCCGGAGTTTGAACCGGGGGCGATTCTGTCGGTATTTCTGATTTTTCTTGTTTCGGCAACGGAGACCATAGGTGATACTTCCGCGATTACGATGGGTGCTTTGAACCGTGAGGTTACAGAAAAAGAAATTTCAGGCTCCATCGCCTGCGATGGATTTATAAGCGCCTTATCTTCCTTGTTCGGCTGTCTGCCGATTACCTCCTTCAGCCAGAATGTCGGACTTGTCAATATGACGAAAGTGGTGAACCGTTTTACCCTTTTGATGGGAGCCCTCATTATGATACTTGCAGGGATTTTCCCGGTTTTCGGTGCAGTTCTTGCAACCCTTCCGGACGCAGTGCTCGGCGGTTGTACCATTATGATGTTCGGAACGATTGTTGTCAGCGGATTGCAGATGGTATCTGCCTGTGGTTATTCACAGCGTAATATGACCATTGTGGCGTTATCGCTCAGTGTCGGAATCGGATTCACACAGCTTCCTGAGCTGTTTGCCATTTTTCCGCAGCTTGTGCAGAATGTTTTCGCAGAAAATTGTGTGGCTGTTGTGTTTGTGATGGCCGTAGTGTTAAATTTAATTTTACCGAAAGAAAAAGAAGGAGACCTGTAAATGGCAATTCAGCTATCAGATCATTTTACTTACAGAAGATTGCTTCGTTTTGTGTGGCCGCCGATTACAATGATGATTTTTACCTCGATTTACGGGGTTGTGGATGGTTTTTTTATATCAAATTATGTGGGGAAAATACCGTTCGCAGCGGTAAATCTGATCATGCCGTTTCTGATGATTCTGGGTGCACTCGGATTTATGCTCGGAGCAGGCGGAAGCGCGCTTGTCTCCAAGCTGCTTGGCGAAGGAAATAAGGAAAAGGCAAATCAGATATTTTCAATGCTTGTGCTTACCGGTATTTTGACAGGATGTGTGCTGGCTGTACTCGGCATTTTATTTTTGGAGCCAATAGCAGTGTTTTTGGGCGCAGAGGGTGAAATTATCGATTATTGTGTAATTTACGGAAGAATTATTTTGCTTGCCCTGCCTGCGTTCATGCTCCAGAATATGTTCCAGAGCTTTATGGTAACGGCAGAGCGTCCGGAGCTTGGACTTGTGATGACGGTGTTGGCAGGAGTGACCAACATTGTTCTGGATGCGCTGTTTATGGGTGCGTTTGCGTGGGGAACACCGGGCGCAGCAGCGGCAACGGCAATCAGCCAGTTGGTGGGAGGTGTGGCTCCGTTTTTCTTTTTCTTAAAGCCGAAGAGAAGTCTTCTTCGTCTGACGAAGCCGGTTTTTGACGGAAATGCTCTGCTCAAAACCTGTACAAACGGTTCTTCAGAGCTTGTGAGTAATATTTCCATGTCGGTGGTTTCTATATTATATAATTTCCAGCTTTTAAAATATGCAGGAGAAAATGGTGTGGCTGCATACGGAGTTATCATGTATGTAAACTTTATTTTTGTTGCAATTTTTATCGGCTATTCCATAGGAACGGCACCGGTTATCGGTTTTCATTACGGAGCCGGAAATCAGTCAGAGCTGAAGGGTATTTTTAAGAAAAGCATACATCTTATCGCGATTGCAGGGGTTGTTCTGACTCTGGCAGGATTTTTCTCTTCAAGAATGCTGGCAGAGATATTCGTGGGCTATGACCAGGAGCTTTGTGAGATGACGGTAAGCGGATTTCGCATTTATACGATGTGTTTTCTGTTTTGTGGTTTCAATATTTTTGGTTCGTCTTTGTTTACGGCTCTCAATAACGGACTGGTTTCAGCAGTTATTTCCTTCCTCAGGACATTACTGTTTCAGGTGGCGGCAATTCTCATTATGCCTCTTATCTGGGAATTGGATGGTATCTGGTATTCGGTCGTGGTAGCGGAAGTGGTTTCTCTGATGATTACACTGATTTTTATTGTAAAATTAAAAGGAAGATACCACTATATTTAAAGCTGTGGGAGAGGCTGAGACTTTGGATGAGATGGAGCATATCGTTACATATGCTGAAATGTAACGGCGACAGAACTTGAAAATCAGAGATTGGAGTAGAAATCAAGAATCGGAGGAGATTTCAATGAAAAAAATGTGGAGAAAAAGGATGGGCCTTCTGGTGTGTCTGGCAATGCTGCTGATGGGAATGACAGCCTGTAGTCCTTCCGGAAAAACTGAAAGCGAAGAGGAGGAGACTTCGACGGAGATACAGACGGAAGAAAATCAGGAGACAGCTTCAGAGAGTAAGCCGGAGGTAACAGAGAAGAAAGAGGACAAGCCGGAGGTAACTAAGGACAAAGAGGATAAGCCGGAGGTAACAGAAAAGGAGGAAGAGTCAGAGGCAGCAGCGATTGTGGCACCTTCTGTTTCCGGTGCACTTCACGTGGAGGGAACACAGCTTGTGGACAGTCGGGGCAATAAAGTTCAGCTTCGGGGAATCAGTACACACGGAATTGCGTGGTTTCCGCAGTATGTGAATCAGGAATTGTTTCATGAGCTTCACAAGGAGTGGAATGCCAATGTGATGCGTCTTGCAATGTATACGGCGGAAAATGGCGGTTATTGTACGGATGGAGATAAAAATAAGCTTAAGCAGATTGTAAAAGACGGTGTGGAATATGCGACAAACGCAGATATGTATGTGATTATTGACTGGCATGTTCTCCGCGATGAAAATCCGAACCGGAATAAGGAAGAAGCGGCAAAATTTTTTGCGGAAATGTCTGCGGAGTATAAAGACGCGGATAATGTGATTTATGAAATCTGCAATGAACCGAACGGTTCCACATCATGGTCGGATGTAAAGAAGTATGCTCTTGAGATAATTCCGATTATCCGTGAAAATGATAAGGATGCATTGATTCTTGTGGGCACACCGACATGGTGTCAGGATGTGGATAAGGCAGCAGAGGATCCGATAACGGAATATGATAATGTGATGTATACGCTTCATTTTTATGCTACATCTCATACCGACTGGCTGAGAGAACGGATGAATAAGGCAGTGGACAGCGGACTTCCTATTTTTGTATCGGAGTTCGGTACCTGTGATGCGAGCGGAAATGGTACGTTTGACAAGTATCAGTCTGACGAATGGATTAAGGCACTGGACGCGAAGGGTATCAGTTATGTGACATGGAACCTTTCAAATAAAAATGAGACCTCTTCGATTTTTGCAGATGGCTGTACAAAAACATCCGGCTTTACACAGGATGATTTATCCCAGAACGGAAAGTGGACTTACGCACTTTTGACCGGCGGCCGTAAGACGGAGAGCTCTTTGGCGGATGATAAGCAGGAGCAGGAAAAAGAAGAAGAGAAAACGGATGACGCTGATACAAAACAGGAGCAGGCATCGGAGTCTGTATCGGGAACTGACGGCGATTTTAAGTATGCAGCGACAGTGACCGGAAGCTGGGAGTCTGAAGGAAAAACATTTTATCAGTACAGTCTGGAACTGGAGAACGTATCGGGGAAGGATATAGACGGCTGGGAAATTACACTTTCCTTTGCAGGAAATATCAGTTTTTCTGATGGATGGAACGGAAACTATTCTGTGAACGGAAAAGAACTGAAAATAACATCTATGGATTATAATGGCAAGGTACCGGCCGGAGCAAAAATCAGTGACATTGGATTTATTATCAGCGGTAACGGAAATTTATAGAGGAAGGTAACAAATACATGAGTTTTAATGATATATTAACCGGACTGAATGATTTGATGTACACCTATATTCTCATCATTTTGCTGGTCGGTGTCGGTATTTATTTTACAATTCGGACGAGAGGAGTGCAGTTTCGTCTCCTGAAGGACGGAATAAAGTCCATTATGGAGAAAGCGGAAACAGGAGAGGATGGGGAGAAAAAGGTTTCTTCCTTCCAGGCCCTGATGATTTCAACGGCATCTCGTGTCGGAACAGGAAATATCGCAGGTATTGCAACGGCGATAGCAGCCGGAGGTCCGGGGGCAGTGTTCTGGATGTGGATCATGGCTCTCATCGGGGGAGCTTCAGCTTTTGTCGAAAGTACACTTGCACAGGTATATAAGGTGAAGGTGGAAGGGCAATACAGGGGAGGCCCATCTTACTATATGGAGCGCGCTCTCGGAAAACGCTGGATGGGGATTCTGTTTTCTGTTCTTTTGATTATCTGTTTTGCATATGGTTTTAACGGCCTGCAGGCGTATAACATGTCATCATCCATTGAATATTATGTCACAAATTATGAGGATACGTGTATTCCGATGATTATAGGTATTGTCCTGGCAGCAGCTACAGCATGGGTTATCTTCGGAGGTGTGCACCGAATCGGTTTTATTTCCTCTGTTTTGGTTCCGGTTATGGCATCTCTTTATATCCTGATGGGGATTGTGACAATGATACTTCATATTACCGAATTACCGACTATTTTTAAAATGATTTTTGAAAGCGCGTTTGATGTGCATGCAATTATGGGAGGATTTGCCGGAAGTGCGGTTGTCATCGGTATCAAGAGAGGTCTGTTTTCAAATGAAGCAGGAATGGGAAGTGCGCCGAACGCATCTGCGTCAGCAGATGTGGAGCACCCGGTAAAGCAGGGACTTGTACAGATTATTTCCGTATTTATTGATACAATTTTGATTTGTTCAAGCACGGCGATGATGCTTCTTGTCTCAGGAGTGGAAGGAAAGAGCGGAGTGTTGGACGGTATTCCCTATGTGCAACAGGCAATCCGGAGCAATGTCGGTGAGTGGGGAATACACTTTATCACCTTCTCGATTTTTGCATTTGCGTTCAGCAGCTTAATCGGAAATTACTATTATGCAGAAGCAAATGTTTTGTTTATAAAAAATAATAAGGTAGTGCTGTTCATTTTCCGGCTGACCTGTCTGGCGGCAATCTTTATGGGTGCGCAGGCGGACTTTTCGCTGGTATGGAATATAGCGGATATTACGATGGGATTTATGGCGATTGTGAATATCATAGCCATTTTCATGCTGGGAAAGGTGGCATTTAAGGTTTTAAGGAACTATGAGCAGAAGCGCAAGGCCGGGGAAGAGCCGGTTTTTTATGAAGATGAGGTCGGTCTGACAGGAACTGTCTGGACGAGAGACCGTAAATAGAAAAAAGGGAAGTTTTGCATTTGTTGCAACACTTCCCTTTTTTGATATCATATTAATCTGTGAAGTTATCGAAGTAACCCTGAATATGAATGACAGGAGTTCCTTTATCACCGGAACCGCTTGTGAGGTCACAGAGGGAACCGATAAGGTCTGTAAGCTGTCTAGGGGTTGTACCCTGAGAAGCCATATTTCCGACAAGGTTAGCATCTTTTTCTTTGATACTCTTGGAAATTGCCTCTTTCAGTTCGGCACCGCTTAAGTTTTTGAAATCGTTATCTGCAAGATATTTCAGCTTAAGCTCGTTCGGTGTTCCGACAAGACCGTTTGTGAAGGCCGGTGAAACAACCGGATCGGCAAGCTCCCAGATTTTTCCCTGTGGATCTTTGAATGCGCCGTCTCCATATACCATGACTTCTACATGTTTTCCGGTTTTCTCAAGAAGCTGTGACTGAATGTCTTCCACGAGATCCTGGCATTCTCTAGGGAATAACTTGATTGTGTCTTCTGTGGATTTATTAGAGCCGAGCAATCCGTATTTTGCATTATAACCGCTGCCGTTTACGGAAGCGTTGAGAATATCATCCATTCCGCATACAACCTTGGCACCGTTGGCAAGTAAGATGCGCTTGGTTCTCTTTCTTGTATGGATGTCACAGTTGATAATGCAGTCTGCGTAATCTAAGATTGTTTTTGCCTGATTGGAAAAGACAATCTCGACTTCAGCACCGGCTGCTGTGATAATATCTGAATAATACTGTACATAGTCAACACCTGTGAATTCATGTTTATTCTCTCCGAATAATTCACGGTATTTTTCAAGAGTCAATACATCTGTGTACGGGTTGATGTTTGCATCGTCTAACTGGTCATAAGTCAGAAGCGCATTTCCAACCTCGTCGCTTGGATAGCTGAGCATAAGGACTACCTTTTTCGCTCCCATTGCAATACCTTTCAGGCAGATTGCAAAACGGTTACGGGAAAGGATTGGGAAGATAACACCAATGGTGCCTCCGCCGAGCTTAGCTTTCACATCATCAGCAATGTTCTGGACAGATGCATAATTACCCTGTGAACGTGCTACGATGGATTCTGTAAGAGCAACTACGTCTCTGTCGCGCAGTTCGTAGCCTTCGCTCTGTGCAGCTTCCAGTACACTGGTAACGGTAATGTCTACCAGGTTGTCACCTTCTCGGATGATCGGGCAACGGATACCTCTTGATACAGTTCCTACTTTTCTTTCCATTTAACACACCTTCATTCTATTAAGTATAGTGTAAAAGTTACGTGATTTTTTAACCACGAAATTTATTATATATGGAAGTTGCCCATGTTGCAAGAAAATGATGTAATAATTCTCAAATTTTTTTCATATTTTTATTAAGAAATAATTGCGCATAAGAAATGACTTTATTATAATAAAAAAGGATTTTTTAAGCTTCAAAGATTTACCGGCAGTACAATATCAAAAGGAAAAGAGGAAAACGAATGAAAGTTTATTGCGGAAAAAATTATGACGAAGCAAGCCGTATTGCGGCGAATATTATTGCATCACAGGTAATACTTAAACCAGACTGTGTGCTTGGGTTAGCAACGGGTTCCACTCCGGTGGGAGCTTATAGGGTGCTGATTGACAAATGCAAAAACGGAGAGTTGGATTTCAGCATGGTAAAAAGTGTTAATCTGGATGAATATAAAGGTCTTTCGTCTGAGAACGACCAGAGTTACCGCTATTTTATGAATACCAATCTTTTTGACCACATTAATATTGATAAAAACAACACCAATGTTCCGAACGGTCTTGAGCCGGATGCGGATAAGGCATGTGCAGAATATGACAGCATCATTGAGAGCATGGGCGGAGTGGATTTACAGCTTCTCGGACTCGGACACAACGGGCACATCGCATTTAACGAGCCGGCAGAGGAATTTTCCAAGGGAACGAACTGCGTCAATCTGACACAGATGACGATTGAAGCAAACGCGCGATTTTTTGAAAGTAAGGAGGATGTTCCAAAGCAGGCATATACCATGGGAATTGCTTCCATCATGAAGGCAAAGAAAATTCTTATTGTAGCATGCGGTGAAGATAAAGCGGAAATTGTCAAAAAGGCATTTACAGGACCGATTACTCCACAGGTTCCGGCTTCCGTGCTTCAGCTTCACCCGGACGTAACACTTGTCGGTGATGCAGCAGCGATGAAATACATGCTGTAAAACCTGATACAGTTGGATATTTCAGTAATAAAAAAGGCATCACTTCCAAATATAAAGAAGTGATGCCTTATTAGTTATATGTTCGTAAGCCGGAGCAGGCTCCGTTGCAAAATTATCTGTTTAAGATAAGTTTCGTAAGTTCTACAGGATCAACAATCTTGCCGTCTTTGTATACACGCATGTTACCGGAAGCAATTTCGTCAATCAGGATAACTTCATCGTTATTGTAACCAAACTCAAATTTAATATCCCAAAGATCAAGACCGATGGATTTGAGGTCATCAGCAACAATCTTTGTAATCTTTAATGTCTGCTCCTTCATGCTCTCAAACATTTCAGGAGACATAATTCCGAGTGCTGCAAGACCTTCACCTGTAACAAGAGGATCGCCGAGAGCATCGTTTTTAAATGTACACTCTACATAACCACCTTCTAAAACGGTTCCGTCCTCCATATATTCACCATATCTGCGGATAAAGCTTCCTGTTGCAACCAGGCGGCAGATAACTTCAAGACCGTGTCCGAATACTGTTGCCGGAAGAACTTCCATGGTAGCATTTTCAACATCAGCACTTACATAGTGAGTTTTGATGCCTGCATCTTTTAACAATTCAAAATAGTGAATGGAAGTCTTTAAGTTTTCTCTTCCGATTCCTTCGATTGTTAAGCCAACGCTGTTTTCGCCCGGATCAAACACTCCGTCTTTGCCCGTGCAGTCATCTTTGAATTTCAGCATTACATTGCCGTTTTCAAGACTGTAAACATCTTTTGTCTTACCTTCATAAATTTTTTTCATCGTACGATCTCCTCCATTTAGGTGTAGTGTCTTTTTTGACAATAATACTTTAGCACAAATGTCGCGATATGCAAATATTTTTTTTAGGGCTGGAAAAAATTTTTTTTAAAAATATGAAAAAAATACTTTTTTGTAATAAAAAAGTGTAATATAATACAGTGTGTTCC
>CAZFLR010000034.1:0-14239 GCA_964519385.1 uncultured Kineothrix sp. | reverse complement strand
GCTCCGAAGAACTGCATCTGTTTACCAACAACCATGGAAGATACACAACAAGCGATAGCGTAGTCATCACCATGTGTTACTCTCATGAGGTCATCGTTTTCGTACTGGATAGAAGAAGTCTTGATAGACATCTTAGCACAGAATTTCTTCCATGCTTCCGGAAGTCTTGTAGACCAGAGAACTGTTAAGTTCGGCTCCGGAGCAGCACCTAAGTTGTTTAATGTATTTAAGTAACGGAATGAAGATTTCGTTACCATGTGACGACCGTCGATACCAACACCACCGAGAGATTCTGTTACCCATACAGGGTCACCGGCGAAAATCTGGTTGTACTCAGGTGTACGAGCGAATTTGATACAACGTAACTTCATGATGAAGTGGTCGATGAATTCCTGAATCTGCTCCTCTGTAAATGTTCCGTTCTTTAAATCTCTCTCAGCGTAGCAGTCGATGAATGTAGATGTACGTCCGAGAGACATAGCAGCACCGTTCTGCTCTTTAACTGCTGATAAGTATCCGAAGTAAGTAGCCTGGATAGCTTCCTGTACGTTTGAAGCCGGTTTTGAAATGTCGCATCCATAAGAAGCAGCCATTTCTTTCATCATCTTAAGAGCAACGATCTGCTCGGAAATTTCTTCACGAAGACGGATAACATCATCTGTCATAACGCGTCCTGTAGAATCCTTCTGAGCTAATTTATCCTCAATAAGTCTGTCGATACCGTATAAAGCAACACGTCTGTAGTCACCGATGATACGTCCGCGTCCGTAAGCATCCGGAAGACCTGTGATTACGTGTGAAGAACGACATGCTCTCATTTCTGAGTTGTATGCGTCGAAACATCCTGCATTGTGTGTTTTTCTGTGTACTGAGAAGAACTCGCTGATTTCAGGGTCAACTTCATATCCGTTGTCTGCACAAGCCTTCTCTGCCATACGGATACCACCGTAAGGCTGCATAGAACGTTTGAAAGGTGCATCTGTCTGGAAACCTACGATAGTCTCTTTACTCTTGTCAAGGTATCCAGGACCGTGAGAAGTAATAGTAGAAATAACCTTTGTGTCCATGTCAAGAACGCCGCCGGCTTCTCTTTCCTTCTTGGTTAAGTCCATAACCATTGCCCATAAATCTGTTGTGTTCTGTGTAGGTCCTGCGAGGAAGGAATCATCTCCGTCGTATGGAGTGTAGTTTTTCTGGATGAAATCACGCACGTTGATTTCATGTTCCCACTTGCCGCCTACAAAATCTGTCCATTCTGGTCTCATTTTGAAATAGCCTCCTATAAAAATTGTTTTGATTTTTAAACGGTGAAAACACCGCAAGTTACGAATAAAACTATGCTTATTCCTTAATTTGCATTATAAAGGATAGATTGTATACAAGTCAAGGAAAGACTTGTTCTTTTTTGTGTACAAAACAGCGAAAAACTGATATGATTAGCGTGGCGTTGAGCCGTATGACCGCCTGAAGGGAGAAAACTATGAATAAAGACAGGATTTTAAGCTTTATCACTGACATGCTGACGGCATTTGTCCTGTTTTTTTTAATCCTTTCTTTTTCAGTGACATTTACACTGAATTTCCGACCTCTTTATTACATGGACATTGAACTGCTGAAAATAGAGAGCAGGTCGGGAATCCCGAAAGAGGAGATTAAAGAAAATTATGATGAACTCATCCGTTACAACTCGATGTTTACAGAGGAAGAACTCCGGTTTCCGACGCTTGCGATGTCAGAGACGGGGAAGATACATTTTGAGGAAGTAAAGGTTATTTTTGTCATGTTCCAGAAAATGCTTCTTGTGACCGCGTGTCTCGGACTTCTTCTGGTTTTGTGGCAGAAAAAAAGAGACCGGGCACGGTGGCTGAAGTATACGGGAACCGTATCGGTGCTTGTTCCTGTGGTTCTGGGGGCAGCGGTGGCGATGAACTGGGACAAAGCTTTTACTTTATTCCATGAGATTGCGTTTGACAATGATTTCTGGATTTTTGATGCAGCTACCGACCCGGTAATTACCATGTTGCCAGACACATTTTTCCTGCACTGCGCGCTGATGATACTCGGAATTATTTTCCTGCTCAGTGCAGCCTGCTTTTTACTGTATGCACGCAGAATAAAAAGAGAAAAAGCGCAGAGTAAGGAAAATGAATAGTTGCCTAAAAAAAGGGAAAGTTGTATACTAACGGAGTATGAATCATGTTAATGATACGAAAGTTTTGAAGTTAGGAGGAAACATAAATGATAACAAAGGACATGACAATAGGTGAAATTATCCGCCAGGATCAGACAATCATTCCGATTCTGATGGAGGCAGGCATGCACTGTGTAGGATGCCCTTCCGCACAGGGAGAGAGCCTTGAAGAGGCTGCCATGGTTCACGGAATGGATATAGATGCTTTGTTAAAAGCAATCAATGAAAGATAATCATCCGCAACGGATAAAGAGCTGCTGAGATATGTTTCCCGCAATAACGGGCATATCACAGCAGCTCTTTTTTAAATTTGTGACAGTGAAAAAACAGCGTTTTCACTGATGATTTCGTCATGGTATTCCTGAATATAAGCCTGTTTCGGAGGCTCTGTCTTCTCAAGCTGTCCGTATTCGGAAGCAATGTTGCAGACGCGGCCGAAATCCTCTAAAGACAGACTGCCCTTTGTGAGCAGAAGACTGTAGCTCTGGTCTGCCGGATTCTTGTACAGAGAGCTCGGCTGGCTGTAAAACGGTGCAATGTTTCTCGCAAGTGTGCAGAGGTCGTTCAAGCTTCGTGAGATGACAAGGCGCGGATAGGCGGTTGTCTGGTTCTCCGGTTCCTCCAAAGGAGGCTGCGTGGATGCGTTCTTCTTCTGTGAAGAGGCTTCCATGCGATGGAAAAGGTCGAGCACGTCATCTGCGATGTCGGAAGCAATCTCTTCCATCTCGCCGGTGTATCCGTCTCCATCTGAGACGGAAGGGGCAAACTTGGAAAAACGCGTGTCGATTTCTTCCGGATCCTCAACCTTGGTGATGATGAGGATGATGGAGTCTGCGCCGATTGGAATTGCCTCTATCATAAGTGGAATGTTCTCGGCTTCAAATCCGACTTCAAAGGCAGCCTGCTGCATCATGTCGCGGAAAAGATTCTTGGCCTTTTCACTTCCGTAGGCCAGTTCGCTGAGTTTCAGTTCTCTATTTGCAAGATCTGCACTTGTAAGTGTGCATTTAATCTGATGGTCGTTTACTTTTTCGATTTTCATTCTTATCACATCCTTATCTGAATTTATCCAAAAACCGACGAAAACAACACAAATTTTGTAGTTATTTTGTATCTGTATCTTATACTTTATGCCGATTTTAGTCAATAGAAGTTGGATTGTGAAACCAAGATTTCATAAAAATTTTAATATTTTACTTGCCAAATGGTTTCGATTACCATATACTTCTACCTAAGAGATGCGTCCGGTCAGTTGAGCACTGAAAGGAGGCATGACATGTTCACACTCCCGGTCGGGAGGAATTCTTTTAGCAGTAAGCATATGCTTACTTCCAGTTTTTAATACGGTTTTGACAATAAATTGTTATAGATTTATTGTATGTCTTTTAGGCACACAGGTGTCTGGTTATTTCAAATCCTAAAAATTTTCACAGTAATTCAATTTTATCAAAGTTAATCATTACATGATTTAGATTTGTTTTTTGTGCATGTCCGGATCGTCTCTGAAATATTCTTGTCAATTTATTTCCCTCTAAACATTAAATATGTAAGTTTTCACCGGATTATTTAAGTATTTCACATTTTTCCTTTTGGAAGAGAAAACATGGGAAATCAGTTGAAGAGGAAGGAGGATTTTTCTTGTCGGAATATGATTCATTCCATCAAAGAGCATCTGAGACGGAGGATGAGATGAGTTCCCTCTTGCGTGGAATTGATTTTCAAATCTGTCTTATGAGGCTTGCGAAAAGCCAGATAGAATCCTGTATCAGGAACGAAGAGAGAAATGCTTCCGAAATGCAGATGATAAGCGAGAGAGGAAGCAGATACGGGAAATCCGGCTATATGGCCGATGTCGAGCTTGATGACCGCGGAAGGATTGCGTCTATAAGCTACGACTGGGTCGAACCTTAAACTTTATTAAAAAGCCATGAGACACCAAACGGAAACGGACCGGTAAGCTTTGGGTGCGGTGCAGATGAAAAGCCCCTTATATGTCATTTGCCGCATTTTGAGGCCGACGGTTCGTTTTTTGTAAAAAAAGAATGACGAAGCGGGGCGGATTTGGTATACTGGAAATGGCGATATGCGCGCTAAAAGGAGAAGGACGTATGGATAAAAATAAAAGGAACAGGGATTTGTTTGACGAGGATCTGGATGATATGCTGAAGGACGATTTGGAGCACGGAGAGAAGAAGGGCTGGGTTCCCGTACTGGCAGCGGTTGTGCTGGTGCTTATTATCGGCGGTGCTGCACTTGGAATGAAATTGTATGATAAGTATTCCTATTCAAAAGAAAAGATGGATTTGGCGGAATATTACGGCATTGAGCAGGAATGGCAGACGGCTCTGGTGGTAAATGATGAGCTTGTCGAAGAACAGGCTGTCCTCAGAGACGGAAACTATTACCTTCCGCTGAGTTTCGTGCAGAAGAATATGAATGATAAATTTTATTATGACAGATATGAGAAGCTGCTCTTGTTTACGACACCGTCCGAGCTGTATGAGATACCGATTGATTCGGCATCTTACACGGTTTCGGGAGAGACGAGGACTACGGATGCGTCCGTCTGGATTTTACAGGATGAGGTTCCGTATGTGGAACTTAATTATGTTTCGCAGTATTCGGACATCCTGACGTATATCTCCGAGGAACCGAAACGTATACAGATTTATCTGTCCGGAGAGACGAAAAAGACCGCCGCGATTAAAAAAGATACGGCCGTGCGTTATCAGGGCGGAATTAAAAGCGACATTCTTGAGGAGGTAAAAGAAGGGGACAAGGTTTACGTGCTTGAGGAGATGGAGACCTGGTCAAAGGTGAAGACCGGGGATGCAGTGATTGGCTATGTGGAAAACAAGCGTCTGAAAGAGACGGAGGATGAGCAGATTGTGATGCCGGGAACATACGTGGCTCCTGTTTATACATCCGTCACAAAAGATTATCCGATAAATCTTGTATGGCATCAGGTGACAAATGCTGTGGCAAATGCGGGAATTGATTCCATGCTTGCCGGGACAAAAGGGGTGAATGTGGTTTCGCCTACATGGTTTTTCCTGAGTGACAATCAGGGGGGATTTACCTCAATAGCCGACATGTCCTATGTGGAGGGAATGCATGCAAAGGGTATAGAGGTGTGGGCACTGATTGACAATTTTACAAATGATGTGGATATCGCACAGATTTTGTCAACAACAACGAACCGTAAAGCTTTGATTAACAATCTCGTACAGACTGTTCTTTCTTATAATGTTGACGGAATTAACATTGACTTTGAACAGGTGCCTTCAGAGGCGGGAAGTGATTACGTTCAGTTTTTACGGGAGTTGTCCATTCCGTGCAGACAAAACGGAATTGTGTTATCGGTGGACAACTATGTGCCGACGGAATATACGGCTCACTACGGAAGGGCTGAGCAGGGAGAGGTGATTGACTATTTCATTATCATGGGATATGACGAGCATTACTCCGGTTCCTCCCAGGCGGGAAGTGTGGCATCATATAATTATGTAAAAGCCGGAATTGAGAACACGATTAAGGATGTTCCGGCAAACAAGGTAATCAACGCGATTCCGTTTTATACCCGTTTGTGGAAGATTGCCGACGGTGTGACCTCGGAGTCTTTATCGATGTCCGGGGCGGAAAATGTGCTTTCACAGTATGGAGTGACGGCTGTGTGGGATGAGGAAACGGCGCAGAATTTTGCTGAGTTTCAGGCTGATGGTGCGAAATATCAGATTTGGATGGAGGATGTGAGCAGTATTTCTGCCAAACTGAATCTTATGTCCGGCTATCAGCTCGCGGGCGTGGCTGCGTGGAAGCTGGGACTTGAAAAACCGGAGGTCTGGGATGCCATTGCCGGATATCTGGCAGGAGCGCAGACCCAAGGGACGGAGATTGCGGAGGAGCTTCCGCAGGCGCAGGTGATTGAAACAGATTAAAATAATCTTATGGAAAAATCAGACTACTTCATAAAAGCGGAGTGGTCTGTTTTTTTGTCTGCATGCATATATATTATAGGAATAAGTTTGTCTGGAGAGACTGTGTGAGGCATAAGATTATTTCGTCAATTATGGCAGTCTGCCTTCTTTTTTCCATGTATTATCTGGCTAAAACAGCGGCGGAGTACACGATGAGCAGGCAGGGACAGGCGGGAGAAAGGAAGATGGTCGTTGTGATAGATGCCGGACACGGCGGAGAGGATCCCGGCAAGGTCGGTATCAATGGTGCGCTTGAAAAGGACATCAATCTCTCCGTTGCATTTCTCGTGAAAAAATATCTGGAAATGCAGGATGTGACGGTGGTCATGACCCGGAATGATGATGAAGGGCTGTACAGGCAGGAGAGTCCGAACAAAAAAATCGAGGATTTAAAAAACAGAATCGCACTGATTGACGCTGCGGGGGCGGAACTTGTGGTGAGTATTCACCAAAACAGCTATACTTCCGAGAAGGTTCACGGTGCACAGGTGTTTTATTACGAGTCCTCAGAGGAGGGAGAGAGGGCAGCAGAGCTGCTGCAGGAACAGCTCCGCAAGGGAGTGGATGAGACCAATAAGAGAAGTGCCAAAAAGAACGGGAGCTATTATCTTTTGAAAAAGTCATCTGTCCCGACGGTGATTGTTGAATGCGGATTCCTTTCCAACGGCGATGAAGCCGATAAACTGACGGACCGGAAATATCAGGAAAAGCTGGCATGGAATATTTGTACGGGGGTTTTGCAATATTTGAATGATGTGTTATAATGAGCCTGCAAAGAAAGGCGAATGCGAGGTTGAAGAGCTTGGAGACGAAATGGGTCAGATGCCCGAAAGGAACTATAGATGAAAATGTGATGAAGGAGGCCGGACGGATTATCCGTGAGGGGGGTCTGGTTGCGTTCCCTACAGAGACGGTTTACGGACTTGGGGGAGATGCCCTGAATCCGGATTCCTCGCGTAAAATTTATGCGGCGAAGGGGAGACCGTCAGACAATCCGCTCATTGTGCATATCAGTCGTGTTGAGGACATGAAAAAGCTGGTATCTGATGTGCCTGAGCAGGCATATGTGCTTGCGGAGCATTTCTGGCCGGGACCTTTGACTATGATTATGAAAAAGTCAGAGCTCGTGCCAAAGGAGACGACGGGAGGTCTTGACACGGTGGCGGTGAGACTGCCGGATCATGAGGTGGCACTTGCGTTTATCCGCGAGGCAGGAGGATATGTGGCAGCTCCGAGTGCCAATGTTTCGGGAAGACCCTCGCCGACACTTGCAAAGTATGTATATGAAGATATGAATGGAAAGATAGAAATGCTTCTGGACGGCGGGGAGGTCGGAATCGGTGTGGAGTCTACCATTGTGGATCTGACGGAAGAAATACCGGTAATTCTCAGACCGGGGCATATTACTCCGGAAATGCTGCAGGAGGTGCTCGGTGAAGTGTGTCTTGATCCGACGATGCTTTCACAGGACTGCCTGCAACAGCCGAAGGCACCGGGAATGAAATACAAGCACTATGCGCCGAGGGGCGAGCTCACCATTGTTTCCGGAAAACCGGAAAAGGTGAGGGAAAAAATAAAAGAACTGCTGGCATATGACCGGGAACAGAAACGCAGAACGGGTGTGATTGTTTCCGCGGACGAAGCAGGGCTTTATGAGGCGGACAGCATCAAGGTGACCGGTGAACGCGAAGACCTGGCAGCAGTTGCGAGGAGTCTGTTTCGCATATTGAGGGAATTTGATGACGAACAGATTGAAAGTATGTACGTGCAGGCATTTCCGCAGGAAGGAATCGGACAGGCAGTCATGAACCGGATGCTGAAGGCGGCCGGACATAAAATAATAAATGCAGAATAGAGTTACCCAAGGGTAACAGATGGAGGGTATATGATAGCAATCGGAAGTGACCATGGCGGTTTTGATTTGAAGGAAAAGATAATTGCGCATCTTAGAGAGCGCGGAATGGAAGTGAAGGATGTCGGCTGTTACGATAAGAGTTCCTGCGATTACCCGGTATACGGACGGGCAGTTGCACAGGCAGTAGCATCCGGAGAGTGCGGCAGAGGGATTGTAATCTGCACGACGGGAATCGGAATTTCCATCACAGCAAATAAGGTGAAGGGTGTCCGCGCAGCTCTCTGTTCGGACGGGCTGACGGCGAAAATGACGAGACTCCACAACGATGCCAATGTGCTGGCACTCGGAGCCGGTATTGTGGGACCAAATCTTGCCATGGAAATAGTGGACAACTTCATGGACACTGAGTTTTCGGGAGAAGAGAGACATCAGAGAAGAATCGACCAGATAGAAGCTTAGCGCGCGGTGAAAGCAGGTGAATTATGGATCAGAAGAGAAAAGACTATATTTCGTGGGATGAATATTTTATGGGAGTTTCTTTACTTTCGGGCATGCGTTCAAAGGACCCGAATACACAGGTGGGAGCGTGCATTGTCGGCAAGGACCACAGAATCCTGTCCATGGGATATAACGGGTTTCCGAACGGGTGCGTGGATGAGGATTTTCCGTGGGCAAGAGAGGGTGCGGAGCTGGAGACGAAATATCCCTTTGTTACCCACAGCGAACTGAATGCGATTTTAAATTATCGCGGAGGAAGCCTGGAGGGAACAACCCTTTATGTCTCTCTTTTTCCGTGTAACGAATGTGCCAAGGCAATCATTCAGGCGGGAATCAGGAGAGTGGTTTACCAGTGCGATAAATATGCCGGTACGCCGTCCAATATTGCATCCAAGAGGATGTTTGACGCGGCCGGAGTGGAGTATTGCGCTTATGAGCCGACAGGAAGAACAATTGTAATGGATTTGTAATAGGTGAAGCATGAAAAAGAAAAGCTGTGTCCGTATTCCGGCTCTGCTTGCTGTCTGCCTTCTGGTATCGCAGATGACGATGTATGTTTCTGCGACAACAACGGGGCAGAAAATTCAGCAGACAGAGAATGAGAAAAAACAGACGGAACAAAAACTGGACAAGACAAATGAAGACTTAAACGCTCTTAACAGTGACAGGGTCAGCCTGCAGACATATCTTGACAATCTGACGGAAAAACTGGAACAGGAAAATCAAAAGCTGATGGAGATTGCGGAAATCCGCAAGTCCAAAGAGGAAGCCATCAAAAAGGCGCAGCATCAGATTGAGGAGGCAAGACTCCTTCAGGAAGAACGTTATGTACAGATGCAGCAGCGCATCCGCTTTATGTATGAATCGGGCAGTGAGTCCTATCTCCAACTGTTTCTGGAGGCGGACAGCTTTGCGGACTTCTTGAATAAAGCGGATTATATTGAGATGATAAACCGTTATGACCGGGAAATGCTTGCAGAGTACGCAGACACCCAGGAGGAAATTGCGAAGAAGGAAAAGGAACTGGTACAGGACAAGGAAACCCTTGTGCTGTTGGAGAAGGAAGCGTCATCGGATTCTGAGCAGATGCATGAGTCGATTCAGGAAGCCGGACAGAATTTGAAAAAATATATGGCAGAAATTGCCGAAAAAGAGGCGCAGGCACTGGACTATGAAAAACAAATCGCGGAGTCGGAGAGTGATTTGACCGTGCTTCGCGCAAAGTATAAGGAGGAGCTTGCCTTGTCGCTGCAGTCAGCGCAGATGGGCAGCAGAGACCTTTCGGATGTTGTTTTCTCAAGCGGTGATGAAGATTTGATGGCCGCCATTATTGAGTGCGAGGCCGGCGGTGAAATTTATACCGGAAAGGTAGCGGTCGGAGCGGTGGTTATGAACCGCGTGAGAAGTCCGCTGTTTCCGGATACGGTGCTTGAGGTAATTATGCAGAATAAACAGTTCTCGCCGGTGGGAAGCGGACGATTTGCCATTGTTCTTGCACGGGGCGCAAACGAATCCTGTTACCAGGCGGCGCGAGATGCCATGGCAGGAGCTTCTCCGGTAGGAGAGTGCCTGTTTTTCAGAACGCCGATTCCGGGACTTGAGGGTCAGCAGATAGGCGGACACATTTTTTATTGATTCAGACATAACAGGTTCATAAAAAGACAGCACGGCCAAACGGGTGATTCCCGGTAAAAACCTGTGCTGTCTTTTGTTTCTCTGTCTGAAATTATTCAAAGGATTCCACGAAATCCGATATGCTCTTGAAGTCTCCGGAATAGATGAGGTTCAAAATTCGGTTGAGCTTATAGAGAGCGTCGCATAAATCCGCGTTTGAAATTTCTTCTTTTTTAAGAGCCTCGGCGAGTTCGTCCACATCCACCACTTTGACAAAACCGTCCGGATAAATGATTACGTCTGCCAGAAGGTCAGTCACGTAAAGAGAGGAGGTCGCCTCGTCCCATTCGTGCGAAATAATGTCTATGTACCAGTACAGGAGAGAGCCGTCGTGACCGTAAAACTTGCTCACCTTGAAGCCGTCCTGAAGAAAGAAACAGGAAATTCCGTGATGGATATCCCGTTTGGGACGTATGGTATTCCAGCGGGTGACCAGTCTGTCGCCTTCAAAAAATACAATTTCATCATCTTTTAAGAGAATACATTCCTTCGGAATAATACGTCTGCGATAAAGGGAAAACTTTTTCATATAGCCTCCTTGTACGGATAAAATTCTTATAAAAATCGTACCTTTTAAACAGGTAAAAGTCAATGAAAAAACATCATGAATTTTGGTAGACAGAAGTTGAAAAAATAGGTATAATTATTGATGGCGGATTGCCGTTTTTTTGAGGTGGGAATATGGAGTCCAAAAAGCGTGACAACAGAAAATACGGAAAGAGTGTATATCAGTCCCTGACGATGATTACACAGTTCGGAATCAATATGATAGTTCCAATCGCGCTTTGCAGCTTTGCCGGATATTATCTCGACCGGTGGCTCGGGACCTCCTATATTGTGATTGTGTTATTTTTTGTCGGTGCGATGGCCGGTTTCCGGAATATTTATATTTTTTCCAGAAGGATTTTCCGGCAGCCGCCGGAGTCAAAGAAGAGAGGCATAAGCCATGAGAAAGAAACTAACTCAGTTAAGTGATGTTCTGCCACAGCTCTGGGCAGAAATTTTAGTATGCGGAGTCCTTTGCGAAGTTGTGGGACTCATTTTTGTAAAGCAGAAGCTGTCCTACAGCATCGGTCTCTGGACCGGAATCGTATGCGCGCTTTTTATGGCGACGCATATGGCGTGGTCCCTCGGACACGCGCTTGATATGACAGAGGAGGATGCAATTAAGAAAATGCGTGTGCACCATATCCTGCGCTACGTGGTTGTCTTATTTGCGATTTTTCTGCTTTGTTATACGGAATTCGGGAATCCCCTCGCGGCGTTTCTCGGAGTCATGACCTTGAAAGTAGCGGCTTATTTACAGCCGGTTACTCATAAATTTTTCAGGAGGTGAATGTATGGGGCAGGGAATCTTGTTATCCGCAGGTGCAGAGGTTGACTTTATGGTCCACGGAATCTTTTCCTATGAGCTGTTCGGTCAGACTGTATGGATAACAACAACGCATGTATGCGTATTGATTGTATTTTTGCTTCTGGGCACTTTTGCCCTGTTGGCGAATCGCGCGATGAAGCATGCGAGTGACGTGCCAACCGGATTCCAGAATGTGGTCGAGCTGATTGTGGAAATGCTTGACAACATGATAAAAGCTTCCATGGGTTCGCATGCAGCCAAGTTTGCGAACTACATCGGTACGATTTTTATCTTTATTCTGGTCAGCAACATATCCGGACTGTTTGGGTTGAGGCCGCCTACGGCGGACTATGGAGTCACGTTAGCACTTGGTTTGATAACGTTTACTCTCATTCATTTTAACAAATTTAAATACCAGAAGGTCAGCGGAGTCATCAAGGGCTTGTGCGATCCATGGCCGTTCTGGGCACCGATTAATATGATCGGAGATGTGGCGGTTCCGATTTCGCTTTCACTTCGTTTGTTTGCGAATATTCTTTCCGGAACTGTTATGATGGCACTGATTTATGGCTTGCTGAAATGGATAGCCGTATTTTGGCCGGCTGTGCTTCATGTTTACTTTGATTTATTTTCGGGGGCAATCCAGACATATGTATTCTGTATGCTTACAATGACATATATTTCGGATGCAATCGGAGAACAGTAAAAACTATTTAATCATCAAGGAGGAAACAAAGATGGAATTTAACAACGAATTTATTTTAGGTTGCTCAGCAATCGGTGCAGGTCTTGCAGTTATTGCAGGTATCGGACCTGGTGTAGGTCAGGGTATTGCAGCAGGACACGCAGCAGCAGCAGTCGGAAGAAACCCGGGTGCGAAGTCAGACATCACATCTACGATGTTACTTGGACAGGCTGTTGCCGAGACAACAGGTCTTTACGGACTTCTTATCGCCATGCTGTTATTATTCGTTAAACCTTTATCATAAGAGGCCTTCGGTAAGGGAAAATATAAAAGAAGGAGGCATAAAGCTTGAATACGATATTAAGTTCGCCTCTCGCATTGGCACAGAGCGGAGCTGAGATGACAAGACTTTTCGATCTCGACTTTCAGTTGATACATGATGCAGTTTTAATGATTATCGCAATCTTTACACTGTTTTTATTCATGTCCCGTTTCCTTTTCGACCCGGCCAGAAAGTTTCTGGAAGGAAGACAGGAGCGTATCAAAAACGATCTTGACACTGCTCAGTCCGAGAAGGAAGAAGCAATTGCGTTGAAGGCAGATTACGAAGAGAGACTTCGTGGTATTGATAAAGAGGCAGAAGAGATTTTGAGCGACGCGCGTAAGAAAGCCCTCGCGAATGAAGCGGGCATCATTGCAAAGGCAAAAGAAGATGCTGCAGCAATCATTGAGAGAGCTAAGGTGGAAGCGGAGCTTGAGAAGAAGAAAGTTGCCGATGAAGTGAAGAAAGAAATGATTCAGATTGCATCAGCTATGGCAGGTAAGGTAGTGGCTGCAAACATTGATACGACAGTCAGTGACAGCCTGATTGACGAGACGTTAAAGGAAATAGGTGAAAGCACATGGCTAAATTAGTATCCAAGACATACGGTGATGCGCTTTTTGAACTTGCGACGGAACAGAATAAGATAGACGAGCTGGCAAAGGAAGTAGAGCTGGTTCAGACAGTTCTCGCGCAGAATCCGGATTTTTCCAAATTAATGAATCATCCGAAAGTCGGAAAAGACGAAAAGCTTCAGGTGATGAAGGAAGTCTTTGAAGGAAGAATCGACAAAGAGCTTGTCGGATTCCTCCGTCTCATCGTGGAGAAGGACCGTTATGCGGAAACAGAGGCGATTCTCGCATATTTCACAGACAGAGTGAAAGAGGAAAAGGGAATCGGTGTTGCCTATGTGACGAGTGCGGTGAAGCTTTCGGAAATACAGAAAAAGCTGATAGAAGAAAAACTGGTGGAGACTACGGAATACAAGGAGATGGAAATGAATTTTTCCATTGATGAAGCTCTGGTTGGCGGACTCGTAATCCGTATCGGAGACAAGGTAGTGGACAGCAGTATCAGGACAAAATTAAATGAGCTGACAAAGCAGCTTATGAAAATCCAACTGGCTTAGTTGCCGGATAAATTTTAGAAAGGAACGTAAAGATCCATGAATTTAAGACCAGAAGAAATAAGTTCAGTGATTAAGGATCAGATCAAGAGATATGCGTCTGAGCTGGAAGTATCCGAAGTGGGTACGGTTATTCAGGTAGCAGACGGTATCGCACGTGTGCACGGCCTTGAAAATGCTATGCAGGGTGAGCTTCTTGAATTCCCGGGTGAGGTATACGGAATGGTAATGAACCTGGAAGAAGACAACGTCGGTGCGGTTCTTCTCGGAAATCAGAAGAACATTAACGAGGGTGACACTGTTAAGACCACCGGACGCGTGGTAGAGGTACCGGTCGGAGATGCACTTTTAGGACGTGTTGTAAATGCTCTTGGTCAGCCTATTGACGGGAAGGGACCGATTCAGACGGAAAAATATCGTCAGATCGAAAGAGTTGCTTCCGGTGTTATCACGAGAAAGAGTGTAGACACACCTCTTCAGACAGGTATTAAGGCAATCGACTCCATGGTACCGATTGGAAGAGGACAGCGTGAGCTGATTATCGGTGACAGACAGAC
>CAZFLR010000033.1:0-15088 GCA_964519385.1 uncultured Kineothrix sp. | reverse complement strand
GTATATACTGTCTAAAGGTGTGTTCGATGTGCGGACACAGAAGCAAATGAGTAAGGAGTATAGTGAAATGCAGTTATTAGAAAAATGGCGTGGAATGGCTTATTCTGAAAAAGCCAATAAGGGAGATTTGCAGAAGTTATGGCAGAAATATTTCCGCCTGGAAAAAGAGATGTATGCGAAGCTTCTTGAGAATCCGGATGAGGAAGTGAAGGGTCCGGTAAGAGATCTTGCTAAAAAATATGATGTAGATATTATGACAATGACAGGTTTCCTTGATGGTATCAATGATTCGCTTGTTGAGCCGAACCCGATTGAGGAAATGACAGAAGATACGGAAGTATCTTTGAAGTTTGACAAAGAGCTTCTTTACAAAAACATGGTAGCTGCTGAGGCAGACTGGTTATACGGACTTCCGCAGTGGGAAAAGATTTTTGATGAAGAGAAGAGAAAAGAGCTTTACAAAGAGCAGAAGAGATCTACGACCATTGTAAAGGAAGAGAGAATCTATCCGAATGATCCGTGTCCTTGCGGAAGCGGTAAGAAGTACAAAAAATGCTGCGGTAAAAATTAAATTTACGGGCATAATAAATGTTAACACGTTGAAGAGACGAGTAATCTGCGGAAAATGCCAGAGAGAAGTGCCTGCGGAAGCAGTGCTGGAAGCACTTCCTTACAGAAACAGATGAAAACTAACTCTGAGTGGCCCCAATCCGGCCCGGTAATTCCGTTATCATTATGAAGAGAGGTCTGGTAAGTCGTTGTAAGCGCGCAGACAAGCAGGGTGGAACCGCGTATCTTACGTCCCATGCACGATATGTGCATGGGATTTTTTAGTTATATGATTACTATCAATTTTATAAAGAAAAGGAGCAGGAAAATGAAAATCACATTGAAAGACGGAAGCGTAAAAGAGTACGCAAATGAAATGAGTGTTTATGACATTGCACTTGATATCAGCGAAGGACTTGCAAGAGCAGCATGCGCAGGTGAGGTAAACGGTGAGGTCGTAGATTTGCGCACGGTTGTTGACTCGGACTGCGAACTCAATATACTGACAGGAAATGATGCAGAGGGACTCAGAACAATGCGCCATACATGTTCGCATGTTCTCGCAGAGGCGGTTAAGAGAGTGTTCCCGGATGCCAAGCTTGCCATAGGACCGTCCATAGACGAAGGATTCTACTATGATTTTGAGCATGCGCCGTTTTCAAGAGAGGATCTTGACAATCTTGAAAAAGAGATGAAAAAGATTATTAAAGAAGGTAACAGACTTGAGAAATTTACACTTCCGAGAGAAGAAGCCATTAAATATATGGAAGAAAAGGGCGAGCCGTACAAGGTAGAACTGATTCAGGACCTCCCAAAGGACAGTGTTATCTCATTCTATAGTCAGGGAGATTTCGTGGACCTGTGTGCAGGACCTCATCTTATGAGAACAAAGGGAATTAAGGCATTTAAACTGATTTCTTCTTCCATGGCATACTGGAGAGGTGATTCTGATAAAGCACAGCTTCAGCGTATATACGGAACAGCGTTTAATAATAAAGAGGATCTGGCAGCTTATCTGGAACATCTTGAGGATATCAAACGCCGCGATCACAATAAGCTTGGTCGTGAGATGGAGCTTTTTACAACAGTTGACGTAATCGGACAGGGACTTCCGCTTCTTATGCCTAAGGGAGCGAAGATGATTATGAAAATGCAGCGTTGGATTGAGGATTTGGAAGACAAGGAATGGGGTTATGTCCGTACCAAAACACCGCTTATGGCAAAAAGTGACCTTTACAAGATTTCTGGACACTGGGATCACTATACAAGTGGTATGTTTGTGCTTGGCGATGAGGAAGTGGACAAGGAAGTATTTGCACTTCGCCCGATGACATGTCCGTTCCAGTATTATGTTTATAAAGCAACGCAGCATTCTTACAGAGATCTTCCGCTTCGCTACGGTGAGACATCTACTCTGTTCAGAAATGAAGATTCCGGTGAGATGCACGGTCTGACACGTGTGCGCCAGTTTACGATTTCAGAGGGACATCTTATTGTACGTCCGGATCAGATGGTAGAGGAATTTAAGAATTGTCTGGCTCTTGCCAAGCATTGTCTGACAACGCTCGGCGTGGAGGAAGATGTAACCTATCATCTTTCAAAATGGGATCCGGATAATAGAGAAAAATATATCGGTGAACCGGAAGTGTGGGAAGAAACGCAGCAGCATATGCGTGAAATTCTGACAGAACTTAACATTCCGTTTGTCGAAGATGTGGGAGAGGCTGCTTTCTACGGACCGAAGGTCGATATCAATGCAAAAAATGTGTACGGAAAAGAAGATACAATGATTACAATTCAGTGGGATGCGCTGCTGGCTGAACAGTTTGACATGTATTACATCGATGCCAACGGAGATAAAGTGCGTCCGTACATTATCCACAGAACTTCAATGGGATGTTATGAGAGAACACTTGCATGGCTGATTGAAAAATATGCCGGAAAATTCCCTACATGGCTCTGCCCGGAACAGGTGCGTGTGCTTCCTATTTCAGAGAAGTATGCAGACTATGCGGAAAAAGTCCGCAAAGAGCTTGCGCGCAATGATGTGGATGTAACAGTGGATAACCGCTCTGAAAAAATCGGTTACAAGATTCGTGATGCGAGACTGAATAAGGTTCCGTACATGCTTGTTGTCGGACAGCAGGAGGAAGAGCAGGGACTGGTTTCTGTCAGAAGCCGTTTTGAAGGAAATGAAGGACAGAAGAGCATAGAAGAATTTACAGAAGCAATCTGCAGGGAAATCCGTACAAAGGAAATCCGCAAAGAGCTTCCGGAAGATGAAAAGAAAAAATAATAAAAAAATAAAGTAAGATGTGTATAAACCTGCCCGGATTGTCTCATACTAAAGGTGTAATGTGTGAGACAATCAGGAGGTGCAGGTATGGCAATTTTACAATGTGGCGTGGAAACATGCACGTATAACAAGCAGCAGTGCTGCTGTAAGGGCGACATTCTCGTGGGAGGAAAGCAGGCGGACAAGTCAAAAGATACATGCTGTGAATCTTTCCGTGAGGTAAAGGGTGACCGGTATATGAGTGCGCTTGAACATCCGAGCCGGACAATCAGTATAGACTGTGAGGCAGAGAAGTGTATTTATAACTCTGATTACAAGTGTTATGCCGAAAAGGTAAAGATTACGGGAAGCCACGCAGGAACTTGCTGCGAGACGGTGTGCGCAACTTTTAAAGAAAAATAAAATATAGTATTGACATTCCATGCTCAAAATGTTATTCTGTTTGAGCATGTGAATTACATATGCGTAAAACAAAGCAGAGTATCCACTCTCACCCTGTGGCAATCGGGCTTACAGGTGTTTATATTTAAAAGTAAGAAGTACGGTTGTGTATTCTTTTGTTTGAATGTAAGTGGGTAGTCTGACTACCCATTTTTTTGTTGTTATGAATTTTTATGGAGGTGTTTCATTATCAGCGACTTAATGATTAACGAACAGATCAGAGACAAAGAAGTACGTGTAATCGGTGAAAACGGAGACCAGCTTGGGGTTATGTCTTCGAGAGATGCACAGAAGCTTGCAGATGAGGCAGGACTTGACCTTGTCAAGATTGCACCGACAGCCAAACCACCGGTTTGCAGAATTGTCGATTACGGAAAATATCGTTATGAACAGGCCAGAAAAGAGAAAGAGGCAAAGAAGAAACAGAAGACAATCGAGATTAAAGAAATTCGTCTTTCCCCGAATATCGATACCAATGACCTGAATACAAAAGTGAATGCAGCAAAGAAATTTATTACCAAAGGTGATAAGGTAAAGGTTACACTTCGTTTCCGCGGACGTGAGATGGCACATATGGCATCGAGCAAACACATTCTTGACGACTTTGCCGAGGCTCTTGCAGATATTGCAGTTGTGGAAAAGCCTGCAAAGGTTGAAGGAAGAAGCATGACAATGATTTTAGCAGAAAAACGCTAGTGAAAATGCTTTTAGCTTAAATTTTCATAATTTGAGTTAAAATAGATTTGGATCAACTTGATAGGAGGATTATAAAATGCCAAAGGTTAAAACAAACAGATCAGCAGCAAAACGTTTCAAAGTAACAGGAACAGGTAAATTAAAAAGAAATAAAGCTTACAAACGCCATATCTTAACAAAGAAGTCAGCTAAGACGAAGAGAAATCTCAGAAAGCCGGCGATGACGGATGCATCAAACGTTAAGAATATGAAGAAAATCACACCATATTTATAAGATGTAAGGAGGATGTAAAGAAATGGCTAGAATTAAAGGCGGTTTAAACGCAAAGAAAAAACACAATAGAGTATTAAAACTTGCAAAAGGATACAGAGGAGCAAGATCCAACCAGTACAGAGTAGCAAAACAGTCTGTAATGCGTGCATTAGCTTCATCATACAAGGGACGTAAAGAAAGAAAACGTCAGATGAGACAGTTATGGATTGCACGTATCAATGCAGCAGCAAGATTAAACGGATTAAGCTACAGCAGATTCATGTACGGCTTAAAATTAGCTGAGATTGATATCAACAGAAAGATGTTAGCAGAGATGGCAGTTAATGATGCAGCAGGATTCGCTTCTTTAGCTGAAATTGCAAAATCTAAGCTTGCATAAATAAACATACGAAAGCATCGGATAGAAATATTCGGTGCTTTTTATAAATAAGTCAGGAGATTACAATATGTTAGAACATTTACAGCCAGCAGCAGTTTTTTCTTACTTCGAGCAGATATGCGGGATTCCTCACGGTTCCTACAATACTTCAAAAATCAGCAACTATCTTGTTGATTTTGCAAAAGAGAGAAATTTATGGTATACGCAGGATAAGGTCGGCAATGTCATTATTGTAAAAGAGGCAACTTCCGGATATGAGGAGAAGGAGCCTGTAATCATTCAGGGACACATGGATATGGTGGCAGTGAAAGAGGACGGCTGTCGTAAGGATATGATGACGGAGGGTCTGGATCTGGTATTGGAGGGCGACTGGATAAGCGCGGATGGTACAAGTCTGGGCGGTGATGACGGAATTGCCGTAGCGTATGCACTTGCTCTTCTGGACAGTGAGGATATTCCGCATCCGAGACTGGAAGTTGTAATTACCGTGGATGAGGAAGTGGGAATGGACGGAGCAGCAGCGATTGATCTTTCTGCGCTGAGAGGACATACACTTTTGAATATTGATTCGGAAAAAGAGACCGAGCTCACGGTGGCGTGTGCCGGAGGTGTCAATGTCTCAGGACAGTGGCAGGTGAACTGGAACGAAACGGAGGGTACCAGATATAAAGTTATGTTAACTGGAATGACCGGCGGACATTCCGGTGTTGAGATACACAAAGGACGCGCAAATGCAAATAAGCTTATGGTTGAGCTTCTTTACCTTCTGGAGAGAGAGGTTGACATAAGTATAGTTTCTGCACGCGGGGGCTCTGCGGATAATGTCATTCCATCGCAGGCAGAGGCAGAATTTTTATGCAGGAAAGAATTTGTAACGGTTTCCGGAGTGCTCAGTGCGATGGAAGAGGCGTTGAAAGAGGAATGGAAGGAAACAGATCCGGGACTTACGATTTCTCTGGAAGAGGTTTCAGCCTCCGTAAAGACAAAGACCCTGGAGACCAGTGACTTTTTCCGACTGATGTCATTCCTTTTAGAGGTACCGGACGGCGTACAGAAAATGAGTAAAGACTTAGAAGGTGTGGTTGAGACCTCGCTTAATTTCGGTACATTTTCAATAGAGAATGACGGAAGCGTTAACGCAGGCTTCCTGATTCGCAGTAGTGTGGATAATGAAAAAAATGCACTTGCCTCAAAGGTAAGAAAGGCGATTAAGGAAAGTCAGGGAAGCTGTAAAAAGAGCGGGGAATATCCGGGCTGGAGTTACCGCGTGGATTCGCCACTCCGTGAAAAAATGGTTCGTATATACAAGGAGCATTTCGGGAGAGAGCCTAAGGTGATTTCCATCCATGCAGGTCTTGAATGCGGAATGTTAGCAGAGAAGATACAGAATCTTGATGCTGTTTCCATGGGACCGGACATGAAGGATATTCACACTACAGAGGAAAGACTGAGTGTTTCTTCTGTACAGAGAGTCTGGGAATATCTGTTAAAAATTCTGGCAGAGTAATTCTATGAGTTCGCCGAAGCTGTTTTCGACAAAGTCGGGGATGCGTTCCGGATGCCATTGTACTGCGAAGATGGGAAGCTTTGTGTGTGCAATGGTTTCCGGAAGGTAATCTTCTGAGTATTGAAGACATACAAGGTCGTTGCCGAGTCTGCGAATCCCCTGATGATGAGAACTGTTTACCCTTGGGTAACCGGATAAAATAGCATGCAGTTTTTCGGAAAGGTCTGTGTCGGCTCCAAAAATGTGAGTGTGCATGGGAAACTCCGGGCTGAAAAATACCGGATGCCATATATCTTTATCTCTGCTTTGGTGGAGCTTTTCCGTTGCAAGGCGGGTGTGAAGTGAACCGCCGAAATACACATTGATTAACTGCATTCCCTTACAGATTCCGAGTACCGGTATTTTTTTAATAAATGCAATCTGCATAAGTTGAAATTGCATGAAATCGGTGACATAATCGGGAGAAGAAGGAGCGGCAGAATTCTCAACAACAGGATTTTCGTAGAGAAAAGGTGAGATATCACCGCCGCCGGGGAGAAGTAACAACTGAAAGTTGTAAGTGCAAAGAGCTGACAATACGGTAGAGTGGTTCTTTGTGATGTACTCCGGGTATATAAAAGGAATATTTGCATGGGCAAGAGCCCCGGCGTAATTTTGATGCTCTGCCGGTGAGCCGGCAATCAGAACATTGGGAGCAGTTTTAGTCGTGGTCATGTGATAGAATTATCCGTATTTCTTTTTATAAAAATATGTTTTATAATAGAAAAGATGATAAGAAAGAGGGAATTCCAATGAGAAAAATTTCCATGTTAAAAAGAGCTTTGACCGGTATAAGTCTGGCGTTTGGTCTGATGCTTGCTGTGTCAGCAGGCTGTGTGACGGATACAAGCGCGGCGGAAACGTCAGAGTCCTCTGAAACGGAGATAAAATATACCGTAAAGAAAGTAAAAGACAAGGTACTTATGATTCCGGGAGAAACGAGACTGATAAGTACGGTAATTCCTGACGGCTCCGCGTTTACAAGCAGTAATCCCAAGGTGGTGACTGTTACGGCGGGGGGACAGATGATTGCGAAAAAAGGCGGAACTGCAAAGGTTACGCATACGATAGAGAATATAAAGTATGTTTACAACGTGAAGGTAAACGAAGAGGTGGATCTTATTGTTTTTGCCGGACAGAGTAATATGTGCGGCTCCGGCGGGAACGCAGCGCAGGCTCCGAAGCCTTCCTACGGAACGGCGTATGAGTTTGATATCACGACATCTTCCAAAAAGACGATTCTCATGAAGGAACCGTTTGGCGAGGGAACAAACCGGAGCAACGGACTGAGCATGAACGGTAATTATTCAACCAACGGAACGCTGGTGTCTGCTTTCTGTATTAATTATTATAAGCAGACGAAGACACCGGTGGTCGGAATATCATGTGCATGGGGAGGCTCCTCCACCAACACGTGGCTGAACAGAGGGCTTGTGTCCAAGACGCAGAATGCAGTAAAGCAGGCAAAAAAGCAGTTAAAAAAGAAGAAGGTCAAGGTGCGCCATATTTATATGGTATGGTATCAGGGAGAGTCAGATGCCTCACAGGGAATCTCCTCCAACACTTATATTTCGCGCATGAAAAAGATTTACAAGAGGATGAAGAATACAGGTGTGGAAAAGGTGTTTGTGATAAAAATCGGGCATGATACCGGCCGCCAGTATCTCAATGGCTCAATCATGGAAGCGCAGGATAAGCTTTGTAAAAATAATAAAAACTTTATTATGGTTTCCAAGAGTGCGCCGGGACTTCTCAACTATTCTTATGCGTTTTATTCAGACACGATTCATCTGAATCAGAGCGGACTAAATAAAATAGGGTATGAAGCCGGTAAGGCAGCCGGAAAGTATGTGAAAAAACAATCAAGATAAAATGTGGTTCAGTACCTCGGCGATTCCGTCATGATTATGATCCAGTGCAGTGATAAAATCTGCACTGGATTTTACTGTTTCATCGCCGTTTTTCATAGCATAACTGATGCCTGCAGCGCGAAGCATGGCAATGTCATTTTCTGAATCGCCCACGGCATAAGTATCTGAAACTGGAATATCCAGATGTGAGCAGAGAAAACGAAGTGCATTCCCCTTGTTTGCTTCCTTCGGCAGTATTTCGAGATAGCCGTTTTGAGAAAACATGGTGTTTACGCGGTCGCCGTAGTTCCCTTCGATACTGTTTTTTAGAGGCGTGAGCGAGTCAGAACCCTTAAGACTCAGTGCCAGCATTTTGTAGGGAGCAACGTTAAGTGCGCGGCTCAGGGTGTCAGACAGAATGACCGGCATTTTAATCCGCTCTGCATAGTGCTTTACTTCTTCTGTTTCATGACGGCAGACGATGGAATCCTCTGTATAGGTCTGTATGTGAATCTGCATTTCTTCTGCAGCGGACTGAAGAGCGTCTACAAGCGGAAGCGTAAGACGTGCTTCAAATACAGGAGCCTCCAGGTTGCAGTCATAAATGAGTCCGCCGTTGTTGGCGATAATATAAGAATGCGGAAAGTCTATCGCGATATAATTCCTGACTCTTAGAATACTGGAGAGAGGGCGGCCGGAGGTGAGGATAAAACCGTGTCCCTGCGCGGCCATTTCTTCTAAAAGACTGCGCACATGACCGGAGATAGTTCCGTCTGAGCGAATTAAGGTTCCGTCGATATCACAAAATAATAATTTAGGCATAGTCTACTCCTGAAGTTTTTGGTTTATCTTATCATATAAGAAAAAAATGGGCAAGGAAAGAGAACTGTGCTATAATCATCTACGGAAAATACAGCAGCAGAATAGAAAAGAGGAAACAGTATGAAGCGATTGCTTGTATATTTGAAGGATTATAAGAAAGAATGCATTTTTGCACCACTGTTCAAAATGCTTGAGGCATCTTTTGAGCTTCTGATACCGCTCGTGATAGCGGCAATTATTGATACCGGAATCGGAGAAGGCGCAGGAAAAGTGTATATCGCAAAAGCATGTCTGCTTTTGTTTGCACTGGCGGTCGTGGGGCTTATCAGCTCGGTGACCGCACAGTTTTTCGCAGCGAAGGCAGCGGTCGGATATGCGACGAAATTAAGGTCTGCACTTTTTTCGCACCTGCAGAGCCTTTCCTATTCAGAAATAGATACCATCGGAACCTCATCGATGATTACCCGTATGACGAGTGACGTGAATCAGACACAGACAGGAGTCAATATGGTTCTCCGCCTGTTTTTACGCTCACCGTTTGTCGTGTTCGGTGCTATGATTATGGCATTTACCATTGATGTGAAGTCCGCAATGAGCTTTGTGATTGCGATTGTACTTTTACTGATTGTGGTCGGAGGAATTACGTGGATCAGTATTCCTATGATGAAGCGTGTACAGGGCAGTCTGGATGAAGTTCTTCTTGTGGCGCGTGAAAACCTGATAGGTATACGTGTCATCCGCGCATTTTGCAAGGAAGAGGAAGAAACACAACGCTTTGCAAAGAAAAATATGCATCTGACTACGGAACAGAAGAGAGCGGGAAGTGTTTCCGCACTTATGAATCCGCTGACATACATCATTATCAACTTTGCAGTTGTATATCTTATATGGACGGGGGCAGTTCAGGTTGATCACGGTATTCTTACCCAGGGACAGGTGGTTGCACTCTATAATTATATGTCTCAGATTCTGGTAGAACTGATTAAACTTGCAAATCTGATTGTGACAACGAACAAGGCGTTAGCAAGTGCTAACCGAATTGCAGATGTGTTTGAAATAAAGACAAGTATGCAGTGGAGAGGGGAGGATACTTCATCTGTGTCTGCGGAAGCTTCGGAGAGAGAAACGTCAATTGTTGAATTTAAGGATGTGTGCCTGTCTTATGCCGGCGGCGGAGATGAGGCACTTTCCAATATTGATTTTTCGATAAAACGCGGGCAGACAGTCGGAATCATAGGAGGAACCGGTTCCGGAAAGACCTCTCTTGTAAACATGATTCCGCGCTTTTATGATGCAACCGGGGGCGAGGTTTTGGTAGACGGAAAAAATGTGCGTGATTATACGGCGCAGGAGCTGGAGGAAAAAATAGCCGTTGTTCCGCAGAAAGCGGTTCTTTTCAAGGGCTCCATTGCGGACAATCTCCGCTGGGGAAAAACGGATGCGACGGAGGAAGAGCTGGAGGCAGCAGTCCGGGCAGCGCAGGCGACAGATGTGGTGAAGGCAAAAGGCGGACTTTCGGGCAACGTGACACAGGGAGGAAAGAATTTATCCGGAGGACAGAAACAGAGGCTTACGATTGCGAGAGCACTTGTGAAGCAGGCACCGGTTTTAATTCTCGACGACAGCGCGTCAGCCCTTGATATGGCAACGGATGCAGCTCTGAGGGCTGCAATCCGAAAGCTTTCGTACCATCCGACGGTTTTTATTGTCTCACAGAGAACCAATGCAATCATGGATGCAGATCAGATTATTGTTTTGGATGACGGAAGGATAGTGGGAATCGGAACCCATGAGGAGCTTCTGGATAACTGTTTGGTTTATAAAGAAATTTATGAGTCACAGTTTAAGAAGGAGGTGGCTGCGAAATGAAACAGAGAGAAATTATAAAAAAAGTTTTTTCCTATCTGAAAAAATATATGTGGTTTTTGGCACTGTCCATTCTATTTGCGGCCGTCATTGTGGCACTCACACTCTATGTTCCGATTTTAATCGGAGATGCCATTGATGCCATTGTGGAGGGAGCAGTCGCATTTGATGTCATCCGGCATTACCTGACAATCGTTGTATTTGTTGTGCTGGTTACGGCATTGCTCCAGTGGCTGATGAATATTATGAACAACCATGTTACCTATCATGTGGTGAGAGATATCCGGAAAGAAGCCTTTGATAAGCTGCAGATTCTTCCGTTAAAATATGTGGATACACATTCCTACGGTGAGACCGTGAGCCGGATTATCACGGATGTAGATACTTTTGCAGATGGTCTTTTGATGGGCTTTACACAGTTGTTTACCGGTGTTGTCACAATTCTCGGAACACTTGTAATTATGCTCTGTCTTAATCCGATGATTACTCTCGTGGTGGTTGTAATTACTCCGCTTTCATTGTTTGTGGCTAATTTTATTGCTAAGCATACTTATATGATGTTTAAGGTGCAGTCTGAGACCAGAGGAGAGCAGACCGCCTTTGTGGAGGAAATGATTGGAAATGTTAAGGTGGTAAAGGCGTTCGGGCATGAGGATGAAGCACAGGAAACCTTTGATGAGATAAATTTGCGTCTGCAGAAATGCTCTTTTAAGGCGATTTTTTATTCTTCACTGACGAATCCATGTACCCGTTTTGTAAACAGCCTTGTTTACGCGGGTGTGGCGTTGAGTGGCGCGCTTACCGTATTGTCAGGAAATATGACGGTCGGTATTCTTTCGTGCTTTTTGAATTATGCAAATCAGTATACAAAGCCGTTTAATGAGGTTTCCGGAGTGATTACAGAGCTTCAGAATGCCATTGCCTGTGCAGGAAGAATTTTTGAACTGATAGAGGAAACAGCCCAGATTCCGGATGCGGAAGAGGCGGTTTTTCTGGAGGGAGTCAGGGGAGAAGTGCGCTGTGAAAATGTATCTTTCTCTTATTCGCCGGAGCAGAAGCTCATTGAGGATTTTAATGTCTGCGTCAAACCCGGTCAGATGGTTGCAATTGTCGGGCCGACCGGTTGTGGTAAGACAACTGTCATCAATCTGCTCATGCGCTTTTATGACGTGAAAAGCGGTGAGATAAAAGTTGACGGAAATGATATCCGTGACATTACAAGAAAAAGTCTGCGTAGTAGTTACGGAATGGTACTTCAGGAAACATGGCTTAAGTCGGGAACCATCAGGGAGAATATCAAGATGGGTAAGCCGGATGCAACGGATGAGGAGATGATTGCAGCGGCAAAGGCTGCTTATGCCGATTCCTTTATTCGTCGTCTGCCGGACGGCTATGATACGGTAATCGGAGAGGACGGGGGAATGCTCTCGCAGGGACAGAAACAGCTTCTGTGCATATCGAGAATCATGCTTTCGCTTCCGCCGATGTTGATTCTGGATGAGGCGACCTCCTCCATTGATACACGAACGGAAATGAAGATACAAAGTGCATTTTCAAGGCTTATGAAAGGAAGAACAAGCTTTATTGTTGCACATCGTCTGTCAACCATAAAGAATGCGGACATCATTCTGGTTATGAAGGACGGAAACATCATTGAACAGGGAAATCACGAGCAGCTTCTTGCGCAGAACGGATTTTACGCGAAGCTGTATCACAGTTAATTGACAGAGGGGAGAAAAATGATTTTTACGATACCGGATTATTACCGTGAGTTTGCATGTGTTGCAGGCGATTGTCCTGATACATGCTGTGCCGGATGGCAGATTGTGATTGATGAAAAAAGCCGGAAGAAATATAAAAGATATCCGGGGAGCTTCGGAAGAAGGCTGAGGGCATCCGTGGACTGGAGAGAAGGAAGCTTTTGCCAGAACCGCAAAAGATGTGCTTTTTTAAATGAAGATAATCTGTGTGATATTTATAAAAATGCCGGAGAGCATATGCTTTGTGATACATGTCGGAGATATCCGCGCCATGTGGAGGAATATGAGGATTTGAGAGAAATATCGCTCTCCATATCGTGTCCTGTGGTGGCCCGGATGCTACTTGGCCGCAAGGAGCCTGTAAAATTTCTTACGAAGGAAAGAAAAATGCCTCCGGACGAATATGAAGAGTTTGATTACATGCTTTTTACCAAGCTTTGCGACGCGCGTGAGCTTATGATATTCATTCTTCAAAACAGAAAAGAAGATATTCGCACGAGAATGGCGATGGTGCTGGCTCTCGGGCATGATTTACAGCGAAGAATTTCCGCAGACAGACTTTATGAGGCGGATGAAATACTGGAGAGATATGCTTCGGAAGGTGCGTTTTTGCAGTTTGAGAAAAGGTGCAGGGATTATAGGGAGAATCCGTCAGAGGCTACGGAAGAAATCAGTCGGGAATTAGACAGTCTGATGGATGAGCTGGAGGTCTTAAAGGATGATTTTCCGAGTTACCGGAGAGAACGAATGGGGAAAGGTGTCCGGAATGTCTCCGAGGATGAGGCGGTCTGCCTTGAACAACTGATGGTATATTTTATATATACTTATTTTTGCGGAGCAGTCTATGACTGTCAGGCATATGGAAAGGTTAAATTTGCTGTGGCATCGACCATGATGATTCGCAGTCTGTGGGTGGGTGATGCGCGATTTGGAACCGGACTGGCAATGGAGGCAATGATAGAGGCTGCGTACAGGTATTCCAGAGAAGTGGAACATTCAGATAACAATCTTCTGCATATGGAGGATATGCTGCTCGGCAATAAGCTGTTGGGAATAGAAAATATGATAAGACTTCTGTGGCAAAAGTCGTCATAGGATGTACATGACGTATGTGTGAAAGGATGGGAGATATGAAAGGTAAATGTAAAGCAATGGCCGGCTTGTTGTTATTGGCTTTGTTGCTGCTTACGGGCTGCGGAAGTGATGCCCAAAATGCAGAGACTATGGCGGACACGGAGATTATGTCAAATAAAGAGACTGTGGCGGATACAGAGGTTATGTCAAATACAGAGGATGAATCAAACACAGAAGAAGCTTCGGAAGCACTGCCTGAGCAGGTAAATGTGTACGAGCATGTTTTGTCGCAATACAGAGATATGGTTCAGAATGATTTTTATATGGAGCTTCGTGATTCAGAGGAGTATGACAGCAGTTTTGGGGAGGATATCGGTCTTGAAATCCGCCTTAATAAACAGGATATTTATTATGCTCTTTATGATATCGACGAAAACGGAACGGAAGAACTCATCATTGCAGCCGGTGTTGCAACGCCTTCCTTTTCCACATGGAATTATGACCTGTACAGTTATAACGGAAAGAAAGCCGTGCACCTTTTTCCGGAATTGGAGTTTGGTTACAGAACAAATTTTTCACTTTTTGAAAACGGAGTTATAGAAGTTTTTTATAGTGTCAGTGCTGCAGAATCCGGTGTCGATTTTTACCAAATCGGGGAAGATGGATTTACTCCTGAGCTGACGGATTCTTTTATCTCTGTTTTTGAAATGGAAGGTGAAGAGCCGCAGGTGCATTATTATCAGAACAGAAATGAAATTACTGAAGAGGAATATAACGCAAATATTGAAAGCCGTGAAGTTTCTCTTACATCAGAACTTCACTGGGTGCAGATTCAGTAGAGAGAGCGGATATATTAATTGCAATCTATCAAAACGAATTTGCATTCTTCACAAGCCCAGGCTTTGGTTCTGTTCTTAGTAATCCCATTACCAATCGGAATATGAATGGCTCCGTTTTTAATGGCATTTTTTTCTGTAAAAAAATTGCATACTTTTGACTTATAATATTCTTCCCTTGCCCAAAATAAGCAACCTTTTTCAGATGGACCAAGTGCACCGATTATCATGTTTTTCCCGCATTTAGGACATATCATTTCTCTTGCCTCCGATATTCAAAATTATGATTTGTAAGGTTCATTATATCACATTTTCGTTCCTGTTGCGAGTGGCGATACAGAACTTTTTGAAAAATGCAGTAATATCAATGGTTTTCGGCTTTTGGACAACAGATTTTCTTGCTTGTAACTTCATAACAAACCCATAAATGTGAGGCGATTGTTGAAAAACAGTCGCCTTTTCTATACCCAAGTGACCTTACCAAAAGCGTTGCATTTCGGGTGGAAAAATCGCCGTTTGTTCATCTGTGTCCTTCATTCCGCAAGGAGCGTGGGTGTTTCCCATGCGGAGGGCATCGGAGGCATACAGGCGGCGAAACCGCCCAAAATCAACACTTATCAAAATCACGGAAAGGAGGTGCGGAGTATGTTCTTATTGCCGGTGGCTTTGTATTGCTTGCCGGTTTCTTGCTCGCGTTCG
>CAZFLR010000032.1:16647-17722 GCA_964519385.1 uncultured Kineothrix sp. | reverse complement strand
AAAAAGTGTTTCAAAGGCGTTTAAAAGGAGATTTTATATGACGGCTAGAGAACTTGTACGAAATTTAATTGCAGTAGAGAATATGGATATTGAAGTTTTAATTAATGTAGATGGAGAAAAGTATCATATTGATGATACATTGCATGAATATGATGATGGTCATGTGGAGATTTCGCTTAGTTAATTCAAGAGAAATAGAGAAATATTTAGTGTAAGAAAAATAAAATCAGAAAGGAAAAAGTTAGGTAGCTACTAAGGACATGTCACTTTCTGGTGAAGAAAAATTAAGTATATGGGTTCAAAAAGTAGGATAGCGAAACATATTGTTCCTATCATACAGAATTACATAAATGAAAACAATATTGGAAAGTATGTTGAACCTTTTGTTGGTGGTGCTAATGTTATTGACAAGGTTCAGTGTAAAGAAAAATACGGATTTGATAAGAATAAGTATTTAATTGCTTTACTCAAAAGAGTGCAGAGTGGAGAAGAATTATATGAGGAAGTACCAAAGGATTTGTATAACAAGGCACGAACTGCTTTTAACAATGGCGATACTTCCGAATTTGAGGATTGGGAGATTGGTAATATTGGCTTTATTGCATCATTCAATGGTCGTTGGTTTGACGGTGGTTATGCTAAAACAGGATATGAAAAGACTAAAAATGGTTTGCGATTAAGAAATTATTATCAAGAAGCAAAGAATAATATTCCTACACAAGCATCCGACTTAGTAGGAATTAAATTTGGTGTTTGTGATTATAAGGAGTCTATTGAGTTTCCTTATGATTCTGGAATGGTTATTTATTGTGACCCACCGTATCAAGGAACTAAGCAATATGCAAATGCCATAACATTTGATTATAACGAGTTCTGGCAGACAATGAGAGATTGGTCAAAGAATAATATTGTGTTAATTAGTGAGCAAAATGCACCAGATGACTTTGAATGTATTTGGGAGCAGGAAGTTAGTAGAAGTATTAAAGCTACTGATAAGAGCAAATCAACAGAGAAGTTATTTAAGTGGAATGGTTAAGAAATTGGACTATACAATATGCACAAAAATGGTTAAAAA
>CAZFLR010000032.1:0-16547 GCA_964519385.1 uncultured Kineothrix sp. | reverse complement strand
TAAGTGGAATGGTTAAGAAATTGGACTATACAATATGCACAAAAATGGTTAAAAATAACCCCTAAAAACGTTATAGAATTAACTAAATATGTGCATATTGCACAAATGAATAGCAATAGAATCCGCATTTTATTGATGGAGGAAAAATGAGAAGTGTAGAAGATACAATGATTATTTCAAAATATGAAAAGTTACAAGAGCACAGAAGATGGAGTTCAGAACTTCCTGTTTTGCATTTTGAAAAAGAATGGAATGTAAAAATTATCCCACCGTTTTGTGGGGCAATAATACGATTTTGTATTGATTATAATGATAAACATGTATCTGTTTATTTTGACGGATATTCAGAATTAGGTTTTATGTATGATGATGAAGAAAAACCAATTCCATATTTTGAATATTATGATGGCGAAGATTGCCATAGATATTATATAAACGAATCAGAAGAAATGATGAATGATATTAAGAGGTTCTTAGAGTCTTAAACAGAAAAACCAATTATTCACTCTGTTACTGAATGTGATGGAGTGAATAATTCTTGCTTAAGAGAAGAAAATAAGTAGAAAACAGATAAGGTGGTGATATATTATGGAAAAAGGACTAATGAATCTGAAAGAAGTTTGTGAGTTTACAGGTTGGGGAGAAACAAAAGTCCGAGAAATTTTAAATAGACCAGATAGTACATTTACTATTCGTTTAGGTAATCGGCTATATGTTAAGACAGATAAATTTATGGATTACTTAGACAAATGTGCGAAATACCAAATAAAAATATAATTGTCAAGCTCTAAAATTTGGAAGTTCTCATTGAACTTTTCCAAGTGTGATTATATAATATGTGTGTAAGTTGATACTGTAATTTAATCAGAAAGGTGGATTATATTATGGGTAAAGACTTAAATGGAAAAGAGTTAGGAAAAGGATATAGTCAAAGAAAAGATGGGAGGTACGAAGCAAGAGCAACAATAAATGGAGTTAAGATAGATATTTATGATTTAACTCTGTCGAAGTTGAAGAAACAATTTGAAATAGAAAAAGCAAAAATATTAAGGGATGAAAAAAATATCAGACCAAATGTAACTTTTAGTGATTGGTTTGATGAATGGTTTGAAAAGTGTAAAGCTCCTCAATTAAAAAATGAAATCAGTAAGCATAAGTATAGACAAAAGGTTAAAAATACTTATGATAAGATTTTAGGTCGTAAGTGTATGGAGGATATCAACAATATCAATATCCAAGATGCTACAAATGAATTAGTTGAAATGGGATATACTGACCGAACTATCAAAGAAGCATTAGCCGTTGTTAGTCAATGTATGGAAATTGCTATCGTGAATCATATAATCAGAGCAAATCCTTGTACTGGTGTTAAAATATATGATGCCAACATAAGACCTGAAAGAAGGGTTCTAACGATAGAAGAGCAGAATATGTTTCTGAAAGAAGTAGAAGGCGAATACTATTATGAAGCATACGCAATTCTTTTATGTACAGGAATGAGAATTGGAGAGTTCTCAGGTTTATGGTGGAGTGATGTTGATTTTGAAAACAAATGTATTCATATCAACAGGTCTATGACAACAGCATATATCAATGGCAAGAAGATTGAGGAGTTGTCAACGCCTAAAACATCTAATTCATACAGAACAATTCCATTCTTTGGTGATACAGAAAAATATTTTAGAGATTGGAAGAAAAAACAGGACTATTATAAGGAAAAGTTGGGAGATAGATGGAGAGCAAGACCTGAGTTGGGAGACTTAGTTTTTACAAGCACAGTCGGTTCGCCAGTTACACGATATGTTATTGTGCATGATATAAAGAAAGTTGAGCAGAATTTGAATCTCAAAGAAGTATATCTTGCAGCACAGGAACATCGTGAGCCACATTTGTTAGAACACATTCATCCACATGCATTCAGACATACTTTTGCAACAAGATGTTTTGAAAAGAACTTAAATCCATTATTCATTCAAAGCATAATGGGACATTCAAATTATTCAACAACGGTATCTTACACACATGTATTAGATGATATTAGACAGAAAGAAATTTCTAAGGTTGGAAGTTTTTTGTAGTATTGATACTTTATATAATTTGCGTAAAAATCAATTTGAGTAAAATATGAGGTAAGTTGATACATTATAATAGGAAGTAACTTGCGTAAAAGTTGCGTAAAATCTGAGATAGATTGTTTAAAAGCCTTATAAATAAAGGAGTTGTGAAAATACTTCGCACTTCAGATGAACGCATAAGCGTTTTGCGAAGAATATCTTCTGTATCCGTTTACACAGGTAAAGATATGAGTATAAAGAGAGTGACTATGTTATTTTAATGTAGTCGCTCTTTTTTTGCGAAAAATGTCTTGTAGAAATAGATAGCGTGCCCGGATTGCATATCTTTGTAAAATAGTGTAGAATAATCACAATATGTAGATGAGGGTTCAAATATGGGTACAATAAAATCAGTCATGGATAAATTTAAAGAGTTTGTGGGAAAAGATACGGACGGACAAAATGAGCCAAAGAAAATCACTGTGATTGTCAGGATGCTTCTGCTGTCCTATATCGTTTATTATGTGGTTAACATAATATTGTTAAACTTTGTTTACGGCTATTCACTCGGTATGGTGCTTTGTGTACTGTTCGTTTTGATATGCGCATTGATGCTGTGCATGACATACAGGGGGAAAATATCTCTGACTCTGTGGGGATTTATTTCGGCGACACTCATGTGTGTTATCTCCTATGTTCATTTTTTTGGCTGGAATACGGGTGTACAGCACTTTTTGATGATTTTGCTTGTCCTATATTATTTTTCAAAATACAGGGATTATGCCGGAAAGATTATATTTACCATTGTAATCACGGCGGTTCGTCTTGCCATGTTTCGTGTGTATTATACCAGGACACCGGCATTTGTACTGCTGTCAGGTGAGATACAGACCCTGCAGATGATAAATACGATTATGATTTTCTGGTGCCTTTCGCTGATTTGTTTTATTTGCAGTGAGAGCAGTCAGAAACTGGAAGGTAAGCTGCTTGAATACAATGAAATGCTTAAAAAACAGGTGAATGAAGACGCACTCACCGGTCTTTACAACCGCAGAAAAGGAAGAGAGATTATAAGCGCGATAGCTGAAAATCCGGATATGGCGGGAAACTGCTGTATCAGCATTGCGGACATTGATTTTTTTAAGAAGGTGAACGATACCTACGGACATGATGTCGGCGACGAGGTTCTTGTCACGCTTGCGAGGCTTTTTGAAAAAGAAATGCGCCGGAAGGATTTTGTTGCCCGCTGGGGCGGAGAGGAATTTCTGTTTGTATTTATCAATTCCAACGGAGACGAGGCGTGTCAAATGCTGGAGGATTTGAGAAAGAAGGTTCAGGATACACGAATCCGCGTGTGCGGAGAAGAGATAGGAGTCACCATGACCTTCGGTCTTACGGAGTTTCTGCAAAAAGAGGGAATAGACGGAACCCTGAAGGCTGCAGATGAAAGATTGTATCAGGGGAAACAGGAAGGAAGAAACAGAATTATATATTAAATAAAACACTTTTTTTACATGCTGTTTTGTGTTAAAATAAACCGAGTATGTAGAAGGAGAGAAATGATTATGGCGCGAGATGCGGAGGAGAGGACCAAAAGGGTTGCAACGCTGAAAAAACTGATTATTGCATTCCTGATTTTGGGGATTCTGCTTCCGATAATATTGTGTATACTCCTGTTTATTAAGGTGGAGCAGCTTCAAAGGCAGGTCAATGCATTGAGCGCGCAAAAGAGTACGACGGTTACTGTACAGATGCCGGAAAGCGAAAGTACGGCAGCAGAGCCGGAGGTGAAGAACGATATTCGGCAGACAGTTTCAGCGAACGATGGAAAAGCTTTGCCGGAAACGAAGAAGACGAAGGTTTATCTTACCTTTGATGACGGACCGAGTGCCAATACGGATGAGATACTGGATATTTTAAAACGCTATGATGTTAAGGCGACTTTTTTTGTGACGGGAAAGACGCAGGAAATGTATCGGAGTCTGTATCGCAGAATTGTAGATGAAGGGCATACGCTCGGCATGCATTCCTACAGTCACCGCTATGCAGAAATTTATGCTTCAAAGGAACAGTTTGCCGGGGATTTGCAGCAATTACAGGAGTTCCTCTATGATACGACGGGAGTATGGTCCAGGTTTTACCGGTTCCCCGGAGGAAGCTCCAATCAGGTAAGTGAGGTTCCGATGCAGGAGCTTGTTGATTATCTTGCGGGGGAAGATATTTATTATCTGGATTGGAATGTATCGTGCGGAGACGCGACGGGAAGAAAATTAAAACCGCAGCAGATTGCGGACAATGTAACGGAAAATGTAAGGAAGTATCACACGGCTGTCGTGCTGTTGCACGATGCATCAGATAAAACTTCAACGGTGGAGGCACTGCCTCTTATCATTGAAAAACTGCAAAGTATGGAAGATGTGGAGCTGTTGCCGGTGGAGGATGAAATGACCATGGTACAGCATTTGCAGAAGACAGATGAGAATAATTTAGAAACGGAGGAATAAGCAGTGGGTTTTTTTCAGGATTTAAAGGATGATTTATCACTGGCAGTCGGCGAACTGCTACCGGAAGAAGAACTTGCAGAAGCGAAGGAACAGGAATTAGAAGAAGACGCCGCGGTGGACGAAGCTATGAAAGAGGTTGAAAAAGCACTCGCGGAGGAATTTACCCAGATGGAGGCAGAAGAGAACCGGGAAGAAATGCCGGAGGAATCTGTGGAAGAGCCGTTTGAGCCGGAAGCGGAAGAAACCGGGGAAGAGCAGGATGAGCCGGAAGAGGAAGAAGCCGTGGAAGAGCCGTTTGAGCCGGAGGAGGAAGAAACCTGGGACGAACCGGTGGAGCCGGAAGTGGAGCCACAAGCCGAGCCTTCGGTAGAACCGGTCATTGATGCAGCCGCAGCCCAGATTGCGAGTATAGCAAACATAGTTGCCAAGGAGGAATTGGACGGAGAGGATTTTGAAGAAAGAGAGATGCAGTCTCCGGAGGAATTTCTTATGGCAGAGCAGGTAGAGACGGAAGAGTCAGAATTAGAAAAAGAGGTAGGAAGAGCAATGGCAGAGCAGAAGATGAATTTAGCAGAGGAAGAAGTTGCAGATGAAACAGCGGTCATTACGGCGGGAATGACAATTACAGGTGATATGATTTCCAAGGGCAGCATTGAAATACTCGGAAAAGTTAAAGGAAATGTTGAAATCTTGGGAAAACTGGATGTTTCAGGAACCATCGAGGGCGATTCCAAGGCAGCGGAGGTTTATGCGGATTCAGCACATATTACGGGTAAGGTGACAGCAGACGGAACCGTCAAGATTGGACAGAATTCCGTAATCATCGGTAACATCATGGCTTCCAGTGCAGTGATAGCAGGAGCGGTTAAGGGTGACATTGATGTGCAGGGTCCGGTTATTCTTGATGCCTCTGCAATCGTAATGGGTAACATCAAATCTAAATCAGTACAGATTAACAACGGTGCTGTAATTGAAGGTATGTGTTCACAGTGTTATGCAGAAGTGAATCCGACATCCTTCTTTGATGAACTGATTCAGAAATAGGACAGGAGTACGGAAATGAAGAGAATAATGTTAAAATTGAGCGGAGAAGCTCTTGCAGGAGATAAGAAGACAGGCTTTGACGAGGAGACGGTCAGAGGTGTGGCACTTCAGGTAAAGCAGCTTACGGATGACGGAATTGAAGTCGGAATCGTGATTGGCGGAGGAAACTTCTGGCGCGGACGTACCAGTGAGAATATCGACCGTACAAAGGCAGATCAGATTGGAATGCTTGCAACCATCATGAACTGCATATATGTGTCTGAGATTTTCCGCAGTGTCGGAATGCAGACGGGAATCCTTACACCGTTCGTGTGCGGCGCATTTACAGAATTGTTTTCCAAGGACAAGGCAAATGAGTATTTCGGACAGGGAAAGGTTGTATTTTTTGCAGGCGGAACAGGACATCCGTATTTCTCAACGGATACAGGTGTAATGCTCAGAGCCATTGAGGTGGAGGCAGAGGTGATTCTTCTTGCAAAGGCAATCGACGGTGTTTATGATGATGACCCGAGAACGAACCCGAATGCAAAAAAATATGACGAGGTTTCTATTGACGAGGTGGTTGCAAAGAATCTGCAGGTTGTGGATATGACGGCATCGATTCTCGCAAAGGAAAATAAAATGCCGATGTGGGTATTCGGTTTAAATGAAGAGAACAGTATCGTAAATACCATCAAGGGTGAGTTTAACGGTACGAAAGTAACGATATAGGAGGACAATAACATGGATGAAAGAATAAAGGCTTACGAGGAAAAAATGCAAAAGACAGTGGATTTTCTTGCATCAGAATACGGAACCATTCGTGCAGGAAGAGCCAATCCGCATGTGCTTGACAAGATTAAGGTTGATTATTACGGAACACCGACACCGCTTCAGCAGGTCGGAAACATTACGGTTCCGGAACCGAGAATGATTCAGATTGCTCCTTGGGAAAAGACACTGATTAAGGAAATCGAAAAAGCAATTATGATGTCAGATCTCGGAATTACACCTTCCAATGACGGGGCAGTGATTCGCCTTGTATTCCCTGAGCTTACGGAGGAACGCCGTAAGGATCTGGTTAAGGATGTAAAGAAAAAGGGTGAGGAAAATAAGGTTGCTGTGCGAAATGTGAGACGTGACGGCAATGACGCATTCAAGAAGCTTGCAAAAACAGATGTCTCTGAGGATGAAATCAAACAGCTTGAGGAACAGCTTCAGAAACTGACAGACAAGTTCATCAAGCAGATTGATGGCATGGTTGAAGAAAAATCAAAGGAAATCCTTACCGTTTAATCCGGTAATATGTATGGGAGAGGTCTACGGCCTTTCCCCTTTCCATTCCATGAAAAGGAGAAGGATATGGCAGTACCAAATCATATAGCGATTATATTGGACGGAAACGGCAGATGGGCAAAGAGCAAGGGAATGCCGAGAAATTACGGACATGTACAGGGAAGTAAAAATGTGGAGGTTATCTGTGAGGCAGCTCATAATCTCGGGGTCAGGTATCTGACGGTCTATGCGTTTTCAACGGAAAACTGGAACAGACCGAAGGATGAAGTGGATGCACTGATGAAACTGCTCGACAAGTATATGAGCAACTGCCTGAAAACCGCGAAAAAGAATAATATGTGTGTAAGGGTTCTCGGAGACAAAACCGGTCTTGCACCGGATATTCAGGAACGAATTGAACAGCTTGAGAAGGCGACAGAAAACTATACGGGACTTCATTTTCAGATTGCCCTCAATTATGGCGGGCAGGACGAGATTGTCCGGGCCGTGAAAAAAATAATGGGAGAGACCGCAAAAGGAAATCTGGCACCGGAGGATATGAGCATTGAAAAATTCGCCGGTTATCTGGATACAGCGGGAATTCCGGAGCCGGATCTTATGATTCGCACGAGCGGGGAACAGAGAATATCGAATTTCCTCATCTGGCAGCTTGCTTATACGGAATTTTATTTCACGGAGGTTCCGTGGCCGGCATTTGATAAAAAAGAACTTGAGAAGGCGATAGAGGCATATAATATGCGTGACAGACGATATGGTCTTGTGAAGGAGGAAACAGATGCTGACAAGGATAATTAGCGGTATTTTTCTTGTAATTATATTGGGAGTGACAATGTTTTGCGGAGGCTGGGTTTTGCTCGGAGCGACCTGCTTTATCTCGCTGGTTGGATTCAATGAACTGATAAAGGCTGCTCATGTGCGTCCGGATGAAAAGAAGATATCCGCCATGGAGGTCGTGGGATATATCGGGATTGTATGCTACTACATACTGCTGGCATTTGCGCAGGCAAAAGCCTTTGTGATGGCAGTGATGATTCTTACAATCATGGGAATGATGCTGGTATATGTGCTCTCTTTTCCGAAATATCACGCTTCGCAGGTGATGGCAGCCGTTTTTTCGTACATTTACGCACCGGTTCTTTTATCTTATATTTACCGGACAAGAATGATGGAAAATGGTATTTACATAGTATGGCTGGTATTTATAGCATCATGGGTTTGTGATACCTGTGCGTATTTCTTTGGTGTGCTTTTCGGAAAACACAGACTGGCACCCGTGCTCAGCCCGAAAAAATCCATTGAAGGCTCGGTGGGAGGAATTTTCGGCTCAGCGGTGGTTGGATTTTTATACGCACTTGCCTTACAGAAAGCAGGCATTCATTTCGTGGAGGGCGATGTCCTGCAGGCGTTTCCACTGATTGCAGCAGTCGGCTCTGTGCTCAGTCAGATTGGAGATCTGGCAGCTTCCGGAATCAAGAGAAATAACAATATCAAAGATTACGGGAAATTAATCCCGGGACACGGCGGGATTATGGATCGTTTTGACAGTGTGATTGTGACAGCACCGCTGATTTATTACGGTGCGATGCTCCTTTTGCATTTGTAAAAGATTATGAAGAACGAAAAGAGGTCATACTAAAAAAGCGATGACGTGAGGTAGACAGTTATTATGAAAAAAATTGTTTTGTTAGGTTCCACGGGCTCAATCGGAACACAGACTCTTGAGGTTGTGAGCAGTTATTCCGAAAAATTATCCGTTGTTGCACTTGCAGCCGGAAGTAATGTTGAGAAAATGGAACAGCAGATTAGAGAATATAAACCGGCTTACGCAGTGATGTGGAGCGAGGAGGCGGCAAATCTTCTGCGCCTGAAGGTAAGAGATACGAATGTTAAGGTGCTTGCAGGAATGGAGGGGCTGATTGAGATAGCTTCTCTCCCGGAAGCAGATGTGGTCGTTACGGCAATTGTCGGAATGATTGGTATACGTCCGACAATCGCAGCAATCAAAGCCGGTAAGGATATTGCACTGGCGAATAAGGAAACACTTGTGACCGCCGGACATATTATCATGCCTCTGGCAAAGGAATACGGTGTATACATCCTTCCGGTGGACAGTGAGCACAGTGCGATTTTTCAATCTCTGAACGGAGAGCCTAAGGATAAGATAAGTAAAATATTGCTCACGGCTTCCGGCGGACCGTTCCGCGGATGGACAAAGGCACAACTGGAGGGCGTGCAGGTAGAAGACGCTCTGAAGCATCCGAACTGGGCGATGGGACGAAAGATTACCATCGATTCCGCAACTATGGTGAACAAAGGCCTGGAAGTCATTGAAGCCGGCTGGCTTTTTGATGCATCGCCGGAGCAAATAAAAGTAGTAGTACAACCTCAGAGCATCATACACTCTATGGTAGAGTATGTTGATGGGGCCGTGATGGCACAGCTTGGTGTTCCGGACATGAAATTGCCGATTCAGTACGCACTTTTTTATCCGGACCGTCTGCCGATGAAGGATAATAAGGTGGATTTTTTTGCATTGAAATCTATCACCTTCGAGGAACCGGATATGGAAGTGTTTGTCGGATTAAAGCTGGCGTATGAAGCGTTTCGTACCGGCGGAAGCATGCCTACGGTGTTCAATGCAGCGAACGAAAAAGCAGTCAGTCTGTTTTTAAATCGCAAGATACGCTTTTTGGATATTCCGGAGCTTATCGGAGCATCCATGGAGCAGCATAAGGTAATTGCAAATCCGACCGTAGAGCAGATTTTGGAGACAGAGGCCTCCTGTTATGAATATATTGAGAGCAGGTGTTAAGACTTGGGTATTCTTTTATTTTTAATCATATTTTGTGTGGTTGTGATTGCGCATGAGTTTGGACATTTTATTATAGCAAAGATGAACGGAATCCATGTCGTGGAGTTTTCTGTCGGAATGGGACCGTGTATTTTTTCTTTTACCAAAGGCGACACCAAATATGCCATACGGCTTTTGCCGCTCGGCGGAGCCTGTATGTTTGAAGGTGAGGACGGACTGAATACCGCCGGAGAGGACGAAAAGCCGGAACAGACTCTTGTGAAGGATATACAGCTTGGGAAAAAATCCGGAGCCTTTCCGGATGCCCCCGTATTTGCGAGGATTGCGACAGTGGTTGCCGGTCCGGTTTTCAATTTTATTCTTGCATTTTTCTTTTCGATGATTATTATCGGAAGCTACGGAGCAGACACGCCGGTCGTGCAAAAGGTGGCAGAAGACGGTGCTGCGTATGAAGCAGGTCTTCGGGACGGCGATAAAATTTTGAAGATGAATGGTGATAAGATTCATCTGTATCGGGAAATCAGTCTTGCCTCCATGCTGAACAGGGGAGAAGAGATTCCGGTGACGTATGAGCGTGACGGAGAAACCTGCGATACCGTGATTAAACCGATTTATGACGAGCAGGCAGGACGGTATTACATGGGGTTATATGGGCAGGGAGTCTATGAAAAATTCAGTCTGCCGGGAACTCTGAAATACAGTGCATATGAGGTCGGCTACTGGATTGAGACGACATTTATGAGCCTGAAGCTTCTGGTGCAGGGACAGGTGAGCAGGGATGATGTGTCCGGGCCTGTCGGAATGGCACAGACCGTCAACAGTATTTATACACAGTCAAAGCCGGACGGTGCATATTATGTATGGCTGAATATGCTTAATTTTGCCATACTTTTGTCGGCAAATCTCGGCGTGCTTAATTTACTTCCGTTTCCGGCACTTGACGGAGGAAGACTTGTGTTCCTGCTTGTGGAGGCCGTGCGCGGAAAACCGGTTCCGCCGGAAAAGGAAGGAATCGTGCACATGATTGGTATGGTGCTTCTTATGGCACTGATGGTATTTGTGCTTTTCAATGATTTGAGCAGATTGTTTTAAAAACCGATGAGGAGGATGCAGAGAATGTATCGTGAGCATACAAAGGTAATTCAGATTGGAGACAGGAAAATCGGAGGCGGAAATCCGGTTCTGATTCAGTCCATGACCAATACACATACGGAGGACGTGGAGGCAACAGTTGCCCAGATTCTCAGACTGGAAGCAGCCGGATGTGAGATTATCCGCTGTACAGTACCGACGATGGAAGCAGCGAAGGCACTTGCCGAAATTAAAAAACAGATTCACATTCCGCTGGTGGCAGATATTCATTTTGATTATAAAATGGCTATCGCTGCGATGGAAAACGGAGCAGATAAAATCCGCATCAATCCGGGAAATATCGGAAGCATTGACCGTGTGAAAGCGGTGGTGGATGTGGCAAAGGAGAGAAACATACCTATCCGTGTGGGTGTAAACAGCGGTTCTTTAGAAAAAAATCTGGTAGAAAAATACGGCGGAGTGACGGCGCAAGGGATTGTGGAGAGCGCGCTGGACAAGGTGCATATAATCGAAAATCTCGGCTACGACAATCTTGTAATCAGTATTAAGTCCTCTGATGTTCTCATGTGCGTGGAGGCACATGAAAAACTGGTAGAAAAAACAAACTATCCGCTCCACGTAGGTATCACGGAATCAGGAACCGTTACAAGTGGAAATATCAAGTCCGCTGTCGGTCTCGGAATTATTCTGCATAAGGGAATCGGTGACACAATCCGTGTGTCCCTGACCGGAGATCCTGTGGAAGAGGTGAAGTCAGCCAAGCTGATTCTCAGAACGCTCGGACTTCGTAAAGGCGGAATTGAGGTGGTTTCCTGTCCGACCTGCGGAAGGACAAGAATAGATCTGATTGGACTTGCCAATGAGGTAGAAAAAATGGTGGCAGACATTCCTCTGGATATCAAAGTTGCAGTGATGGGATGTGTGGTAAACGGACCGGGAGAAGCCAAGGAGGCAGACATCGGTATTGCAGGAGGAATCGGAGAAGGCCTGTTGATTAAAAAGGGAGAAATTATAAAAAAGGTACCGGAGAATCAGCTTTTGCCGACACTGAGAGAAGAACTTCTTAATTGGGGTAACTGATAAATGAGTCAAAGTTTTTTTGAAGTATTTCCGACACTTAAGTTGGAGGGCGATTGCAGAGCTTATATGGAACTGACAACAGTGGAGCGCATTGCGACAACGCGTGCGCGCGATTTGTACAAGGTTTACATAACGTGCAATCGTCTGATAGAAAAACAATATATTTATAAAATCGAAAAGGAGCTGCAAAGGCAGCTTTTTTCGGCTGCAGAAGAACCGGATGGCAAGGGGCCGGAGGTGAAAATATACGAAAAGTTTATTCTTTCGGACCAGTATGATGTAAAAAAACTGCTGGACATTTATATGGACAGTATTTTAATGGAAATAAGGAATTACAGTCCGCTTTTATACAGCATGTTAAAAAAGGCGGAGATTACCTACAAGGGAGACAACGAGACGGTTCTCAGGATGGAAGACATTCCGCTTCATCATCAGAAAAAACAGGAGCTTCTGGATATACTGGATAAAATTGTATGTGAGAGATGCGGAGTTACGGCATTTTTTGGTATTACATATACGGAGCCGAAGGAGAGCCGGTATCGCAAGGAAGACGATGCAAGAATTGCCAGAAAAGTTGAAGAGATTATGGAACGGGCAGCTTCGGAGAAGTCGTTGGGAAGTGACAGCGAATATGCGGATATGAGTGGTGCAGGAGCAGATGATTTGCTAAACGCTCCCGAGGAGAGTAAGAAAGCGGACAACTCAAGGGCTAAGAAAGAAAAGCCGGCAAGAGAAGCCGCTTCCGGGGAAAACAGACCGTATCGAAGAGGACCGCGCAAATCAGACAACCCGGATGTTTTGTTCGGGTATGATATTGAAGGTGAGATTACACCGATTGATACGATTGTCGGAGAAATCGGAGAATGTGTCATCCGGGGACAGATTCTGTCAACGGAGGAAAGAGAAATACGCAATGAAAAAACAATTTATTCGTTTTATCTGACGGATTTTACAGATACGATTAAATGTAAAATGTTCTGTCCGAACGAGGAGCTTCCGGCCATACGTGAAGGTGCAGGCAAGGGAGCCTTTGTTATGGTGAAGGGAGTGCCGACACAGGATGCCTTTGACAGAGATATTGTCGTCATGATGAAGAGCATCCGGAAGTCCAAAGATTTCCGAAGTCCGAGAACGGATGTGGCACCTCAGAAAAGGGTGGAGCTTCACTGCCATACCAAAATGAGTGATATGGACGGCGTGGCAGATGTGGTTGACATAATTAAACGCGCTTATAAATGGGGGCATCCGGCAATCGCAATTACCGACCATGGAGTTGTGGCTGCGCTTGCAGATATGTTCCACACGTGGCAGGATATGTACAAGTCAGCAAAAGCGGATGCCGAGAAAGAGGGAAAAACACTGGATCGTCAGGACTTTTTCAAGGTGATTATCGGGTCGGAAATTTATCTGGTAGATGACCTTAAAAATATTGTGACGAATTCAAAAAATCAGTCTCTGGAAGATACTTTTGTAGTTTTCGATATTGAGACGACCGGTTTTTCCAACGAGAAAAATAACATCATTGAGATTGGTGCCGTCAAGGTGCAAAACGGAAGGATTACGGACAGGTTTTCGACTTATGTAAACCCGGATGAACCGATACCGTTTCGCATAGAACAGTTGACGGGTATCAATGACACCATGGTTGCGGACGCGCCGAGAATTACGGAGGTGCTCGGACAGTTCCTGGAGTTTTGCGGGGATTCTGTGCTTGTTGCTCACAATGCCGATTTTGATATAGGCTTTATCCGTGTGGCGGCCGGCCGACAGGGGCTGGATTTTGAACCGACCTATCTGGATACGGTTGCACTTGCAAGAGTCCTTCTGCCAAACCTTGCAAAGTACAAGCTTGACCATGTGGCAAAGGCATTGGGAGTTTCACTGGAAAATCACCACAGGGCAGTTGATGATGCGGGCGCGACCGCAGAGATTTTCGAGAAGTTTATCGCCATGCTGCAGCAGCAGAAGGTTTACAGACTGGATGAGGTCAACGCGCTCGGAGAGGAAAGTCCTGAAGCAATTCGTAAGCTTCCGTCCTACCATGCCATTGTTCTGGCAAAAAATGATGTCGGACGGGTCAATCTGTACAAATTAATCTCCGAGTCGCATTTGAATTATTTTAACCGCCGGCCGAAGGTTCCTAAGAGTCTGATTATGAAGTACAGAGAGGGACTGATTCTGGGAAGCGCGTGTGAGGCGGGAGAACTTTACCGTGCAATTCTCGATGAAAAATCGAGCACAGAGATTGCAAGGATTGTGAAGTTTTATGATTATCTGGAAATCCAGCCGCTTGGCAATAATGCCTTCATGATTGATTCCGAAAAGGTGGAAATGGTTCATTCCATGGAAGATATCAAGGCAATCAATCGTCAGATTTGTAAGCTGGGAGAACAGTTTGATAAACCTGTTTGTGCGACCTGTGATGTGCATTTCCTTGATCCGGAGGATGAGGTTTACCGCCGTATTATCATGGCAGGTAAGGGATTTAAGGATGCGGATTCCCAGGCACCGTTGTATCTTCGCACGACAGATGAGATGCTTGCGGAGTTTGAATATCTCGGAAGTGACAAGGCGAGGGAGGTAGTCATTGAGAATACCAACCGGATTGCGGACATGATAGATGTTGTTGACCCGGTCCGCCCTGACAAATGTCCTCCGGTCATTGACAACAGTGACCAGACCCTGACGGATATCTGTTACCGGAAAGCACATGAAATATACGGAGAGGTTCTGCCGGATATAGTAAAGGAAAGACTGGAGAGAGAACTGAATTCCATCATTTCCAACGGATTTGCGGTTATGTATATCATTGCACAGAAGCTGGTGTGGAAATCCGTGGAGGACGGTTATCTGGTCGGTTCACGTGGTTCGGTCGGTTCTTCCTTTGTGGCATATGCGGCCGGTATCACTGAGGTAAATTCATTAAGCCCGCATTATTATTGTAAAGAATGTCATTACTATGATTTTGATTCTGAGGAGGTCAGGGCATATTCCGGTATGGCCGGTTGTGATATGCCGGATAAGTATTGTCCGAACTGCGGAAAACTGCTTGTGAAGGACGGATTTGATATTCCGTTTGAGACATTCCTCGGATTTAAGGGAGATAAGGAGCCTGATATCGATTTGAATTTCTCAGGAGAGTATCAGAGTAAGGCTCATAAATATACGGAGGTTATTTTCGGAGCAGGTCAGGCGTATCGTGCAGGCACCATAGGAACGCTGGCAGAAAAGACGGCGTTTGGCTATGTGAAGAATTATTATGAGGAAAGAGGCATAGCAAAGAGACGATGTGAGATAGAACGCGTGGCAAAGGGCTGTGAGGGCGTTCACCGCTCGACCGGACAGCACCCGGGAGGTATTATAGTGCTTCCGCTCGGAGAGGAGATTGACTCGTTTACTCCGGTACAGCATCCGGCTAACGATATGACAACGGATATTGTAACCACGCATTTTGACTACCACAAGATTGACCACAACCTGTTGAAGCTTGATATTCTGGGACATGATGATCCTACCATGATTCGTATGCTGCAGGATTTGACCGGACTGGACCCGACGAAGATACCGCTCGATGACAAACAGGTAATGAGTCTGTTTCAGTCTACCCGTGCTCTCGGTGTAACACCGGAGGAGCTTGGAGGCTGTACGCTCGGAGCTCTGGGCATTCCGGAGTTTGGTACGGATTTTGCCATGCAGATGCTTATTGATGCAGGACCGACTTCTTTTACGGATCTTGTCAGAATTTCCGGATTGTCCCACGGTACGGACGTGTGGCTCGGCAATGCCAAGACTCTGATTGAGGAGGGAAAGGCAACAATTTCCACGGCTGTTTGTACGCGAGATGACATCATGATTTATCTTATCAGCAAGGGTGTGGACAGCGCACTGTCATTTACGATTATGGAGAGTGTGCGAAAAGGAAAGGGTGTAAAACCGGAGTGGGAAGAGGCAATGACGGCAGCAGGCGTTCCGGATTGGTATATCTGGTCGTGTAAAAAGATTAAGTACATGTTCCCTAAGGCACATGCGGCCGCGTATGTTATGATGGCATGGAGAATTGCCTACTGTAAGGTTTATTATCCGCTTGCTTACTACACGGCATTTTTCAGTATCCGTGCGACAGCGTTTTCCTACGAATTGATGTGTCAGGGGAAAGCGTATCTGGAAAAACAGATTGAGGATTATAAACGCAGAAAGGATACACTTTCCAATAAAGAGCAGGATACGCTCAGGGATATGCGTATTGTGCAGGAAATGTATGCACGCGGATTCGAGTTCATGAAACTGGATCTTTACCGTGCACATTCGAGAAACTTCCAGATTATAGACGGAAAGATTATGCCTTCCTTTTCGAGTATTGACGGAATGGGAGACAAGGCAGCAGATGCGATTATGGAGGCGGCAAAGGACGGACCGTTCCTTTCCAAGGATGATCTAAAAACCCGCAGTAAGGTACCTCAGGGAGTTCTGGACCGCATGGGAGAGCTCGGATTACTGGGAGATATTCCGGAATCAAATCAGTACAGCCTGTTTGATTTGATGTGATTTTACATTATTTTATATTATTTTAAAAAAAGTGCTTGCATTTCTCAGAGTTTTATAATAATATAGTCGAGGACGCAAAAGTCCTCATGGCTCGTTGGTCAAGCGGTTAAGACGCCGCCCTCTCACGGCGGAAACAGGGGT
>CAZFLR010000031.1:0-19779 GCA_964519385.1 uncultured Kineothrix sp. | reverse complement strand
TCACCACTTTTCCGCGGTGGATTTTTATCATATCACTCGGCTTTTTCTTTGTCAATAAGGTTTACGCAAAAAATATAAAAATAATTCCCACCAGCAAAATTCCGTAAACTGCTCCGGCCACAGCTCCAAGAAATCTGTTTAATCCGCGGATTACAGGAAGCCCGGTAAGAACCCTTAAAGACAGGATTAGTGTTTTTAGGATAAGGAAGATTACCAGATATAAAATCACACACAAAACAACTCTTGCAACCACAAGCATGTGATTTTGGAGTATTGTCAGAAGAAGCGATTCTAATGCCCATGTATTCAGCACATATACAAATAAAATCGCCAACACGCTCGCCGTGAGCGTTCCGAGTGTATTTACCAGTCCCTTTTTTCCTCCTCTGACCGCACATACGGCAATCAGAAGAATTCCTATTATATGTATCAAATCCATGCTATCTTAATTTCACCCGCTTAATCCCATCCGAAAAGACGGCTATAATATCTGCATTTGATTCCGTCGGGATTAAAGCCTGAATGCTTCCTCCTAAATCTCCATTGTATTTTTCTACGCCGTTTAGTCCTAAGACTAGTACCTTCTTCTCATTATACAAAATGACTTTTTTATCATCCAGAATCATATCCGAAAATTCAAAATCCACCTTGTGCTCCAGCTTGAGATTTCCTTCTTTATTATAAATCCGGACCTTATACTGTGCAGCTTTATCCATTTCCCTGTATACCAGAGCAAAACCCGTTTCACAATAATACACACCCTGGAGTTCCTGTTCAAAGGTTATCTCCTTTTCGAGTGTCGGCTTCTGTTTCCCTTTCAAAAGCAATACTCTTTCATCTCCGACCGCAATCGCATCCTCATCATTTAAGTAGGCAAGCATCGGAAATGTCTGCCCGTCATACTCGTATCCGCTCACCAGATTGTCCGTGACATTTTGACCCACACCGCCAAAATTATAAAACGCAAGACTCGTATTTATTTTTCCGGCCTCCGCCTTTAGATAGGAAACTCCGAGCTTGATATTATCCGATGAAATTGCGAACGCTACCGGATATCCGTTGTTACGCATGCTCGTTTTAATCTCCGAAATCAGCTCTGCGTTCTGAGAGTAGAGTCGCAGCCATGTTACGTCCTTATCCTGCAGTAAAACGGCTGCCACTCCCTGCCTTGAAATATCAAGCGCGAGAATCGGAAGATTCGTCTCTATTTCCGCCAATGTTCCCTTTTTTCCTATTATATAGAGTGTCGTTCCTTTATAATCTCCCACTGCGACATAGGAACCATTATTTTTTACAAGCGGTGCCTGCATCTCGTAAGACTGATTCCACATCTGCACGCCGTCTCTGTCATATGCCGAAATTCCGTCCTTGCTGTGTACCAGTATGTTGCCTTCATAATTCAAAAACTCACTTGCCTGTGTCCCGACTCTTTTCATTTCCTTGACAACTTCATATTTAGTATAAACGCGGTTGTCTGCCTGCAGCTTTAAAATCAGAACTGCAACCAGTATCAGAACAACCACAAGCACTATCCGATATACAATCTGTAATTTGTGTCTAAAAATTTTATCTCTGTAATCCGTTCTTCCAAACCACTCTTTTAGCATCTTTTCACCCGTACTTTCCTTACTCATTCATCGACATCCTATAGTATAACACATTTTTTCTACGGAAGGAGTATCTTTTGTCCATATAATATATTATCTTTATTTTCAATAGAATTCATTTCACATATTTTGTCTATATTGGAAAGATTCCCATAATACTTCATACATATTTTTGCAAGTGTATCACCTCTTTGTATCACATAAGTTATCGGCTCTGCTGCCACAGGAGCTGCATCCGACTCTTCCTGAAGCTGATTTTCATCCGAAGCTTGTCCAGCATGTGCCAGTTCTTCCCTGCTCACAGATGGTGCTGCCTCAGCAACCTTTTCTGCATCTGCTTCCTCACTGGCAGCATCCGCAGTCACAACGTCTGCATCGCCCGGTGTTTCAGTATCTTCAGACTCATTCTCTTCCTGCACTTGTGCCTCTGCCTGTGTCTGTACATCTTCCATCTCAGCCGTTTCCCCTGCCTCTGCCTGTACATCTTCCATCTCAGCCGTTTCCCCTGCCTCTGCCTGTACATCTTCCATCTCAGCCGCTTCCTCTGCGCCCCGGTCAATCTTACCCGAAATCTGATAAAGCACCTGTTCCATATTCTGCATCTTTTCATAATTATTCAGCATGGTAACTCCAATCACCATAATGACAAGCATGAGAACAAGACTGACACAGGTCATCAGCGTCGCGGAACGTCTGCGGTGAAGCTCCTGCTTCTTTTCGTTTACCACCTCCCGGAACTGATGTGCGGCCCTGTCTGCCTCAAATTCCTCCGGATGGCGTTCGGCAGCACGCAGGGAAACCATATAATTCTGCATACATTCATTTCTCTCATAATATATGTAATACCCGCTCTGCTGACGCATTTTTCCTTTTTCAAACAAATATACATATTCTTCTTTTTCCTCGGTATTGTATTCAAAATACAATTTCTGGTCCGGACGGAAAAACTGCTTTTGCGTGCGTAAAATCTGCTCCTCTATCTCCTTGGTGGAATCACTTCCTGCAATTGCCCATCCAAGAACCGTCAATTCCGGAAAAAATCGTTCCGCCATCTCATTGACATGCTGCCAAGATTCCTGGTCGATGACCGTTTTTTCCATAAAAAAATCCTTCTCCGCTCCGATCGCTCCATTTACAAACCAGCACAGCTCATCACCCATCATTTCTTTTTTTCCGTACAAAATAATGACACGCATTGTTTCGCCGGATGTCGGAATCTGCTTTAAATATGTAATGACGTAATCTTCAAGATATACCCTCTGATTTCCGGAAACCTGTCCTATCTGCCGGATATTTTTCGGCATTTTCCCTTCCTTTACAACTTCTATCATTGCTCTTACCCTCTTTCTGTTTTTATTACATATAACACAGATACTTTTATATTTTTTAGCGAAAAAACAAAACGCGTCCCGGCTTTTTTTTGACATAATAGAGCATAAAAAAAGACGAGCATTTCTCTCTCGTCTTTTTTTGTCAGCATATATTATTTTTCACATACCTTTTTCCATGAAAAAGAAGAAATTTTGCGATTAAAACTTGTCCTCTTTTTCCTCAACCGGCTCAGACTCCGAATCATCATCCATAAGCGGATCATAGTAATCTTTTTTAATCAGTCTGTACAAAGAACAGCAGACTATCACGGCTCCTGCCACCACAAAAAGCAGTGCTGCTCCGCCAAGAATCCATGTATCCTTTCCGGATGTGTTTTCCAGATCCATTCCGACGCTGCAGGCCATGTATACCAAAAAAGCTCCGATCATGGCGCGAAGCCACAGATTCATGGCGGTTGTCTTTTTTAATATTTCACTTTTCTGTTTCTTTTCTGTCTGTCGATTCATCCTTTTCAACCTCTGCCCTGTTTATTCCCGATACCTAAACAAATTTGTAAACGGTCACGGATGTAAACGGTTTGCCCGGAACAACTACCGGCTTAATGAAGCCTTCCTGATTTGCACAGTTCGGGAAAAACTGTGTCTCAAGGCAGAGCCCGCCTCTGCATGGATAATAAGCTCCTCCTTTTCCGAATTCCGGAACCATATTATTTCCCGTATAGAGCTGAACACCCGGAAGATCCGTGTATACTTCCATAGCTCTGCCGGCTTCCTCGTCGATGACCTGTGCCACCTTCTGAAGCTTTCCTTCTTCGTAATCATCAATCACAAAATTGTGGTCATATCCTTTCACCAGTGCGAGCTGAACATTTTCAGCCGAGATATCCTCTGACACTGCTTTTGTCTGCGTGAAATCAAACGGTGTTCCTGCAACCGGAGCGATTTCACCGGTAGGAATCGCACCCATTCTTACCTTTGTATAATGTGAAGCCTTTAACCATACCTTTTCATCCTCTATTGACTTCTCACTGTCATGTCCTTTGAGGTTAAAGTATGTATGATTGGTAGGATTTACAAGCGTCTTTTTATCTGTCGATGCATAATAATGAATTTCCAGCGCATTGTCTCCAGTTAATTTGTAAGTCACCTTAAACTCACGATTGCCCGGGAAGCCGAGTTCTCCGTCCTTTGCCTGATAAGAGAAGGTTACCGCATTGTCTGCCTCATCCTTCACGGCTGTCCAGAGCACTTTATGAAGTCCGGCATTTCCGTCACTGTGAAGATTGTTGTCATTATCGTTGATAACAAGATTATAGATGGTTCCGTCAATCTCAAAGCATCCCTTTGCTGTTCTGTTAGCAACCGGGCCGATCGTTGCTCCGAAGCAACTTCCGTTCACAAAATAATCCTTTGCCTGATCATATCCGAGCACCACATCTGCCGTTTTTCCGGTCTTGTCCGGAACATAAAGGTTCACAAGAATCGCACCGTAATTCATGACATCCGCCTGCACTCCGTTTTCATTTTTGAGTGAATAAAGAACGATATCCTCTTTATTCAGTGTTCTGCCGAATTTTTTTTCTGTAATCATAGTAATCCTCCGTTTATAAGCCGCCGATGCGACAAAATTATAACTGTGTTCTTCCTTCCAATGCGCGTAAAAGTGTGACCTCATCAATATATTCCAGATCTCCTCCTACCGGAACACCACTGGCAATCCTCGTCACTTTTATTCCCGTGGGTTTAATCAGTTTGCTGATATACATCGCCGTTGTCTCTCCCTCCAGACTGGAATTGGTGGCGATAATCACTTCCTCCACCTCATCCGACTGCAGCCTTGTCATGAGCTCTTTTAGCTTAATGTCGGATGGTCCTATTCCAAGCATCGGAGATATTGCTCCGTGCAGCACATGATAAATCCCCTTATATTTGCCGGTCTTTTCATAAGCAGCCAAGTCGCGGGTATTTTCCACGACCATAATCATACTTCTGTCCCTTTTGGGATTTGCACAAATCGGACAGATTTTGTTGTCTGTCAAAGTATAGCACTGCTCGCAGTAGCACACATTATTACGCGCGTCTACCAGCGTCTTTGCAAAATGCTCAACCTGTTCCTTTGGCATATTCACCATATGAAAGGCGAGTCTCTGTGCTGATTTATGTCCGATTCCCGGCAAAGAAGAAAACTCTTCAATCAATTTATTGATATATCCGCTGTATAGATCCATTAGAACGGAAATCCTCCGAGATTCATGCCACCTGTCATACCTGACATCATAGATTCACTTGCTGCATCTGCTTTTCCGAGTGCTTCATTCATTGCTGCCATGATGAGATCCTCAAGCATTTCCACATCATCCGGATCCACGGCATCTTTGTCCAGTTTTATCTTCGTTACTGCTTTTTTACCTGTCACAGTCACTTCCACAGCACCGCCTCCGGCCGTTGCCGTAAACTCGGACTGCTCAAGCTCCTGCTGTTTTTCCTCCATCTGACGCTGCATTTTCTGCGCTTGTTTCATAAGGTTGTTCATATTTCCCGGCATTCCCATTCCGCCAGGATATCCTCCTCTTTTTGCCATTTCTATATCCTCCCGGTTATTTTATTCTACTTCTATATCCATGTGAATTACTTCTGAAAGATCCACATAGTTTGCTGCAAAATTTTGTTCTTTCTGTAAAGGTCTGACCTCAACAACAATTTCTTTTCCGGCCGCCTCACAGATACAATTTCTGAGATAATCCATATTATCCTCATGCTTTAAAAAATAATCAGAATGCAGTCCGTCCGGTATCACTACCAAAAGCCTGTTATCTCCGCCCAGACTGAGTCTGCTTCCCGCCAGATAAGTTTTCATGGGTTGTCCGGTGCTTTGCACAATCTCTCCCCATCGTTTCACAACTGCCTGAACATCTTCAGGTACGGCCTTCGGCATAGGAGCCTTTTTCTGCGGTTCTGCAGGCCCGGCTGCTGCCACAGCCTCCGGCGCATTACTTACAAAAGCTCCGCTCTCAAGCCTCTCCTCCATATCCCGGATTCGCTCAACAAGCGCGTCATTTTTCACCTCCATGGCCGGCCTGCACAACTTGATAATTGCCATTTCAACCATGATACGTTTTGCCGTCGCATATTTTAACTGTCCCGAAAGCTCAGAAAAAATCCGTATATATCTCATAATCGTCCCGGATTCGACCATCTGCGCCTCTTCTTTCATCAAAGCAAGATTATCCGAGGAAACATCTATAATATCTTCCACTCCGTCGGCATTTTTCATCAGAAGAAGGTTTCGCAGATACCATGTGAAATCTGTCACAAACTGCGTAAGCTCACGTCCCTGATAAATCACCTCTTCGAGGAGAGTGATGGCACCCGTCACATCTTTTTGGGTAATCAGCCGGAGCATTTTACCAAAAACAGAGCTGTCCACTGCCCCCAGCACATCCAGAGCCATATCATAAGTCAGCTTTTCGCCATAATGAAACGCGATGCACTGATCCAGAAGGCTCAGAGCATCTCTCATGGAGCCGTCCGCAGCCTTTGCAACGTACCGTATCGCCTTCTCCTCCACATCCACCTGTTCCCTGTCCATCAGATCCTGAAGCCGATTTGCAATGGTTTCAATGGAAATACGTTTAAAATCATATCTCTGACAGCGCGAATGGATAGTGACGGGAATCTTGTGTGATTCGGTTGTCGCCAATATAAAAATCACGTAGGACGGCGGTTCTTCCAGCGTTTTGAGAAGTGCATTGAAAGCTCCTATCGACAACATATGAACCTCATCGATAATATATACTTTATACTTTCCCTCCGCCGGAGAAAATGAAACCTCATCCACAATTTCACGGATATTGTCCACACCGTTATTGGAGGCTGCATCTATTTCAATCACATTCATACTGGTTCCGGATGCGATGGACCGACACATTTTGCACTCACCGCACGGATTGCCATCAACCGGATTTTCGCAGTTGACAGCTTTTGCCAGTATTTTGGCAATCGTCGTCTTACCCGTTCCGCGTGTTCCGCAGAAGAGATAAGCATGTCCGACACGCCCTGCCTTTATTTGATTTTGCAAAGTAGTAACTATATGCTCCTGTCCCTTGACATCCCTGAAGGTATCCGGACGGAACTTACGATATAAAGCCTGATAGGACATAAAAATCCCCTTTTTCTAAATGAATTTCCGACTCCTTAGTCGTCTCCGAAACAGATGCCAAGCATCTTGGCCTCCTGTACAATGGAAGCGTCCGGAGATACCATCTTGAGTTTTCCTGCAACTTCCTCAAGCGGAACCTTAATGATTTCGCGGTTTCTGATTCCGACCATAAAGCCGTATTCACCGTTCAAAATCAATCGTCCGGCCTCTGAGCCGAGACGTGATGCAAATACGCGGTCATACGGACAAGGACTTCCGCCACGCTGCGTATGTCCCGGAACTGTCACGCGCACATCATATCCTCCCTTTTCCTGAATCTGAGCCGCCACTTCATAGGACACAGACGGATAAGGCATTTTTTTCAATTTTTCTTTATACTCTTTCTTGGATAATTTTGCATCTTTTTGGGAAATCGCACCCTCTGCAACCGCAAGAATGGTAAAACGGCTTCCGTTTTTCATACGCTCGTCAATTTTTCTGACAACGCTGTCAATATCATACGGGATTTCAGGAAGCAGAATAATATCCGCTCCGCCTGCCATACCGGCATTGAGCGTAAGCCATCCGACCTTATGTCCCATGACCTCCACAATAAAAACGCGTCCGTGGGAAGCTGCTGTTGTATGAATACAATCTATCGCCTCCGTCGCAATGTTCACCGCACTCTGGAATCCAAAGGTCATATCCGTGCCCCAGAGGTCATTGTCAATCGTCTTCGGAAGCGTCACAACATTAAGTCCTTCTTCGCGAAGCAGGTTCGCCGTTTTGTGCGTTCCATTACCTCCCAGAATTACAAGACAGTCAAGCTGAAGCTTATGATAATTCTGCTTCATTGCCTCCACTTTATCGAGACCGTTTTCATCCGGTTCTCTCATCAGCTTAAAAGGTGTACGGCTGCTTCCGAGAATCGTTCCGCCCTTTGTCAGAATACCGGAAAAATCTTTCCCTGTCAGCATACGGAAGTTTCCGTATATCAGTCCCTTATATCCGTCCAGAAAACCATATATTTCAACATCCTGTTCTGCATTCGTGATACTCTTCACAACACCGCGCATCGCTGCGTTTAATGCCTGACAATCTCCACCGCTTGTTAACATTCCGATTCTTTTCATATACCGTAACCTCCTGAGCGTATTTTCATTTTTCATCCTGACACGGCATTTCAAACCGACATCATGTCTATATTACTATATTTTTCGTTTTATCACAATGTTATGCTTTAATTTTTTGTATAAAAAAATCATCTGCAGACCTCTTTGTCCACAGATGACTCTTGCCTGTTACAGCAGTCTCACTTCATGAAATTCTCCCGTTTCGCGGAACACCGTCCACTCAGCTATATTTACAGCATGGTCACCGGTCTTTTCCAGATGCTTGGCTATCATAAGAATATCAACGCAGTCATCCGCATCTTTTGTCCCCTCCTTCAAATGACTGATTAAATCCTCTTTTACCCTGTTAAAAAATTCATCTACCAGATCATCCTTGGAAATTACCGAAGAGGCTGCAATGACATCTCTTTTTAAAAACGCCTCGACAGAATCGGCCAACTGTTTTTGTGTACAGTCAATCATATCCGAAATATGTGCAGAAAAAGCGGAGAGCTCCTTCATCTGCATACGGAGCAGAAGCTCTGCAATGTCTGCACACTGATCTCCGATTCTGCTGATATCATTTACTGATTTGAGCACCGCCGTTACCCGGCGCAAATCCGATGCAACCGGCTGCTGTTTTGTAATCAGATTCAGGCAGCTCCCTTCAATGCTCCTCTGCATCATATGAATATCGTGTTCGCTTTCGCAAATCTGTGAAAGCTCATCTTCCTTTTTCTCCTGCAAAGCTTCAAAAAGCCTGCCATAAACATTTTGTACCGCCTCCCCTATTTTCTCCGTATCTTCCCGGAGTCTTTCCAGCTCAGCCTCATATGTTATTCTCAGACTCATGATTTCCTCCTTCTTTATCCAAACCTTCCTGTAATATAATCCTCTGTTTTCTTTTCCGAAGGACGTTTAAATATGTGATCTGTCGTATTGTATTCTACCATCTCACCCAGCAGGAAAAATGCCGTATAATCTGACACTCTTGCCGCCTGCTGCATATTATGCGTTACCACAGCCACGGTATATTTCTTTTTTAATTCCTCCATCAAATCCTCAACCTTGATTGTAGAGATGGGATCAAGCGCGCTGGTCGGTTCATCCATAAGAAGAATCTCAGGCTCTACAGCCAGTGCTCTGGCAATACAAAGTCTCTGCTGCTGTCCGCCGGACAGACCGAGTGCCGATTTTTTCAGACGGTCTTTTACCTCATCAAAAATCGCAGCATCTCTCAGACTCTTCTCAACGATTTCATCCAGCTCCGCTTTATTTTTCATTCCGTGTATCCTCGGGCCATATGCGATGTTGTCATATATGCTCATCGGGAATGGATTCGGCTGTTGAAACACCATCCCCACTTTTTTTCGCAAAAGAGTCGTATCAACCTCCGGAGCATAAATATCTTCTCCATCCAACGTAATCCTGCCCTCAATGCGAACATTGTCCACAAGGTCATTCATACGATTTAAGCATTTCAAAAGCGTTGACTTTCCGCAGCCACTCGGACCGATAAACGCCGTAACTGCATTTTCGCAAATTTCCATGTTTATATTTTTAAGAGCATGATTTTCTCCATAATACAGATTTAAATTTTCTATTTTTATTTTGTTTTTCACGTTTTTTCTCTCCTTCTCTTCCACCGGCATAACACCTTGCCGCCACGCACTTTGTTGTCAAATTGATAAAAAATACGATGACAAGCAGCACCAGTGCAATTCCGAAGGCCTCATCATACTTTGCCTTTGACATTGATAGATACATCTGTATGGTCAGTGTTCCGCCCGACTCCAGAATTTTGGTAAAATATCCGGCCGCTGTCCGGGGCAGAAGAAAACCACTGCCCGCCGTAAATAAAAGTGCAGCCGATTCGCCAACAATCCGTCCTATGGCCAGAAGAATTCCGGTAAGGATTCCCGGCATCGCACTTGGAAGAAGAATGGTCCTTATCATATACCACTTGGTCGCCCCCATGCCAAGAGCTCCGCTCCGGTAGGTTTCAGGAACACTTCTGAGTGCTTCCCTTGTGTTTTTAGTAATCAGCGGAAGCACCATGATAGTCAGCGTGAGCGAACCTGTCAGTATCGAATAATGTAATCCGCATGTCATTCCGAAGAATACCATCCCGAACAATCCAAAGATGATGGAAGGTATACCTGACAGTGTATCCGTTGTAAATTCTATAATCTGCACAAATCTGCCCGGTTTCGCATATTCATTCAGCCAGATTGCGGATCCGACACCAATCGGTGTTGCAATGAAAACCGTCAGTGCGACGACATACAGTGTATTGACAATATTTCCTGCTATTCCCGTTGTCTGTTTTACCGCACTTGTCACTGTTGTGAGAAAAGCAACGTTGACCGTTCCGGCTCCCTTATAGCAGACATAGGCTATAATTCCCAGAAGAAGCGCGACAGCAATCGCTGCCGATGCATATAAGAACAAAAGGAGAATCCTGTCCTTTCCCCTGCGCCTTTTATTTATGTTCTTATCTTTCACATTACTCCTCCTTTTTTGAGAACCATTTTGTAAGTATGATATTTAATCCCATGATAAATGCAAACAATACCAGTCCTATGGTAAAGAGCACTTGTCTGTGTAAACCGGCAGCATATCCCATTTCGCTGACAATCGCGGTCGTCAGGAAGCGAACGGAATTAAACGGAAGAGGAGCGTTCACACTGCTGCCGGAGACAAGGGTAATGGCCATTGCCTCTCCGATTGCCCTTCCCAGTCCTAAAAGGACAGCCGAAATGATACCGGACTTCGCCGCCGGAATTACAACCTTAAATATAGTTTCTATCTTTGAAGCACCGAGTGCCAAAGACGCGCTCATATAGCTTGAAGGAACAGTCCGAAGGGCAGTTTCCGCTATACTGATTACCGTCGGCATAATCATAATCGCCAGAACCAGCACAGCCGAAATCAGATTGGAACCTCCTGTATATCTATGTGTCTGTGAATCTGCAAACAAAACCTTCTCCAATTTATATATAAAGGGATTCAAAAGCAAAATGCCGAGCAGTCCGTATATAACGGACGGAATCCCTGCCAAAAGCTCAACCGCTGCCCTTACGACTGATGCTATTTTTTTCGGAGCAATAAAGGCCAGAAAAATGGCCGTAAAAAGAGCAATCGGAACGCCTATTAAAACAGCTCCCGCCGTTCCGATGACAGATGTCAGAATGACATATGCAATTCCGAACTTTGGCTCCTTCGCTTCCGGAGCCCACACTGTTTCAAATATCAAATCTTTGATTCCCACCTGAAAAATTGCAGGCAGACCATTGATAATCATGTAAGCAGTAATGGCGATTACCGCCACCACTGCCACAAGAGCACATATTGTAAAAATAACTTCCGCCAGCCCCTCCGTACCGGATTTGCTTTTTCTACTGCGGACAATCGTTTTTGTATTCATAATTAATCCACCGTAATCAGACCAACTGATTTAATAATTTCTTTTCCCTCTTCAGACTGAAGATAAGCAAACAGTTCACGTACAGCCTCACTCTGTTCGGATATTTCACCTTTTGTAGCCATTACAAACGGCCTGCTGAGCACATAGCTTCCTGCTTTGATGTTTTCTTCTGTCGCATCCACTCCCTCAAGTGCAACAGCAGTCACGGAATCATCCAGTGCGTCAAGAGATGCATAACCAATTGCTCCCGGTGTAGATGCCACCTTTGCAATCACTGCTCCCGTAGAATCAAGCTCATTGGCATACTTGCAGACATCCTCAATCTCAAGAAGCTCTTCAAAAGCACTTCTCGTACCGGAACCGGCCTCACGTCCGACAACAACAATCGGCTCATCCGTTCCGCCTAAATCCTTCCAGTTGGTCACTTCGCCTTTGTAAATCTTTGCGAGGTCCTCCTTGCTGAGATTCGTCACCGTATTTGCCTTATCCGTCACAACTGCAATACCGTCGATGGCAACAATGTTTTCAACTGCTCCTCCGGCGATTTCTTCCTCTTTTAAATTTCTTGAAGAATTGCCGATATCCACGCTTCCGGCTGCCAGAGCTTCCAGTCCTGCGGACGATCCCGTAAACTCTGCGTTGACTGTCACATCCGGATATTTTTCCATAAATGCCTCTGCAACTGCATTTGCAAGCTTCTCCATAGATGTGGAGCCTGCCATGCTGATTTCTCCTGATAACGCGTCTGCATCCGCGCTTTTCGCTGTACCTTGAACTTCGCTTTGTCCGCAGCCTGCAAGAAGTGCCATACTCATAATCACTGTAGATACAATCGTAAATAATTTTCTGTTTTTCATTTTTTCCTCCTGAATCATTCGTTTCAAAATTGAAAAAGACATCAATGTCTCTTCCTTACATCCGGAAGTGTAACACTTGATGCCCTTTACATAAAATCATGTTCGAGTAATTATTGAGTAAGTTTTTTGTAAAACTTCCTATGGTCATTTTCTGCCCACCGGTGCATTGCACCTGTGCGAAGCTGCAGCTCCACGCGGACTTTTTCTTCCTCACCCCTGCATTCCGAGGCCATCTGCCGGTCCTGCTTTTTTGCAGGATATTCCATCTCCGTAATCAGATGCAGACTCCGATAACCGTTTTCCTTCGGAGTCCTGATATAATCCTTCCTCCTGACAATCACAATATCCTTTCTTCCATACAGATAATCTGCCAGTAAATAAACATCCTTCTCAGAAAAACAAACGACCCGGACACCTGCCAGGTCGCTCAGACAATGTATTGCGTTTTCACAGGATATCCCATACCCCTTTTTCCCCAGCTTATCGGCAATGCTTCCTGCCGTCTTTATACGAAAATCAATCCTCTCCAAAGGACAATATCCCTGCGCCTGCACACATTCTCTCCCATAGACTTCAATTATGTTTTTCAAATAACAAATCCCGTACATATACTTTTCTTTATATGCCTTATTATTTATCATTTCTAACAATTCGCTCTGTCCCTGTCGCATCTTTGCCTATATCCTTTCCGTCTGCAAAAACCTTTTACACTCAATAAACAGTATATGCGGCAAAGTAGTTTTCAAGAACAAAAAAAGGCTGCGCTTCGCGGATTTTCACCCGCGAAAACGACAGCCGACAGTCTCTACTGATATCGCGCTCTTTCTCCTCCGATATATTTCAGCCTTGTACGCGCAGTCACAACATGTGCATTTCCGATAGTTGCCTGCCCGGTTCGCACCGGAACCGCCACAGGTGCCAGATGCATCCCAATCAGTGTGTCACCGATATCTATTCCCGCCTGCGCCTGAATCGCCTCAACCGCTGCTGCCTGCTTAAAACCGTGATAGGCGGCCGTTGCAAAAGAACCTCCCGCCTTCAGTGCCGGCACCACATTCACCATGGGCAGCCTGTTTGCTATGGCATACTCTTTTTCTACAATCAGTGCACGATTTAAATGCTCACAGCACTGCGCTGCAAGATAAACACCCGTCCCATGAAGTTCCTCCTGAAGCGTTCCGAAAATTGCTTTACCAATCTCTTCACTGGAATAAGAGCCAATCTGATGATTTGCCACCTCGCTCGAAGAGCATCCGACCACAAGCGCATCGCCTTTCTCAAGCCCCGCCTCCTTCAGTAAGCCACGCACAACCTGACGGGTCTCCTCCTTAATCTGTTCTAAATTCGTGCATTTCTCTGTTGATACTCCTGCACCCATGTCTATATTCCTCCTTTTGTGAGCCCTGTCAAATTATCACTGCTCACTTTTCTCTTTATTCATATCTGACAAAAATTCTCCCGCGTCGATATAAACTGCACCTCCGCCGACCGGACGCTGTGCATTCCACAGCTCTGCGACAAGCTTTACAACGCCCTCTGTATCAGACGGCAGATTGTTTTCTGCAGAAGTTGCAGGCACCTCTGTTTCTCCCTCTGCAGCTTCTCCATCCTCTTCCATTTCTCCCAGTTCTTCTGTGATTTCTTCGGCTATCTCCGATTCCGTCGCTTCACGCCTGCGGATATCCTCTTCACTTTCCAGATTCCGGTATGCAGCAGACATCTTAAACTCTGCCTCCTTCTCTGAAATTGCCGATATTTTACCCAGTATCTTCATTGCACACGCCTGTTTCTCACTCAGCGGAACATTCGGATTGTTCATGATTTTCTTTGCCTGAGCCGCATACTGGGAAAGCTGTTCGACTTTCAGTCTGTCAACTTCCTCCTTTGTCTCGCACTTTTTCAGCTTCCGCTCATAGGCTTCCTTCTCATTTTTTATTTCCAGATAATCTCTGTAAACCTGTGGACGCTCTCTTTGCAAATACGCGATCTCATCCGGAGACAAATCCTGTCCGTTTCGCACCTTGGCAGAAATTTCCTCCGCACGCTTGTTTTCCCGCATAGTGGCAAGTTCATCCTTAAACTGACAGATTAATTTTTCTTCTCCTGTGAGCGTATTATCCCTTTTCCAGTCGTTATTCTCCTTCTTCTGTTCCCATTTACCAAGAAGAGCATCCAGCTTGACTGCACTTTTAATCGTACCTGAAATCATTAGCATAATCTACCTCCATGTATCTACGCCTGCAGAAATCCGTTTCTTATTATGATATCGGCATATTACTTCAAAACATTTAACTTTATCCGCTGCCATCCTTCAGCCGCCATAACAGGAATCAGAACTCCCGCCAATGCATTGAGATAAGAAATCTTTTCACTGTAATAACCAAATGCCCATGTCACCGGATAATCCCATCCCATAACATAATGGAGCATAATCGTCACTGCGCCGTAACTGACAACGTGAAACAGCATAATTGCCAGCGAATGACGGCCCAGCAGACAAAACACCTTTTCAAACAAAGGCATCCTCGTCATGCATCCGGCCAGATAAACAATGACAAACACTCCCAGCACCGAAACGGGCACGGTTAGCCATCCGGAACTCATTTCACCATATCTGACATTAAGAGTATAATCCGAATGGTTCCATATCTCATTCAGCAAAAGAATACCCAGAACAAAGACTTCTGCCGAATATTTACCTGAAACAATCTTTCGGGAAAGCTCCCTGTGATTATGGTAATAATAACCAAGCGCGTAAAAAAACAGCGCGTAAACGGATGTCGATATCACCGAACACCTATTATATACAACAACCGCCAGAGCCTGTCGGAAATGCAGAGCCAGCAGGAATATGACAAAAGCTCCTCCAAGCAAAATCTCATCCCGGTATTTTACCTTCATCAATACTCTGTACAAAAAATAATAAAGGAAGGAAACCAGAAACAACGGCAACAAAAACCAAGTCGGAGACACCAGATTCTCCGCGATTTGGAAAGACATAGCCCGGCCCACAGCCTCCTTTAGGGAATATCCGTATCCGCCATAACCGGACAGACCATAATATAACCTTCCCACAAACCAGCCGACCAGATTCGCCAGAACAAACGGTATGTATATCCGCAGCAGCTTCGATTTGAGAAATGTTCCGGTTTCCCTGTACTTAAAGGTACATCCCGACACAAAGAAAAATGCGAACAAAAAACCATATTCCATAAAATACACAGGATGTCCCGTATGAATAATACTAACCAGCAAAATACTGATACCCTTTATAATGTCGTATTCCGGTACGCGCCTCTTTGCACCTTCCGGACACGTTGTACCTGCTTCCAAGGATTCTGCCTCCTCTTTTATAATGTGACTCTATTATATGTACTGGCAGAAAGATTCGCAAGATGAATTTATTCTTTTGACCGTTTTGGGCACACTTCAAAGCAGCTCCAATCCGACTCTGTTTAACTTTGCCAGATATTTTCTGGCCTTTTTCTTTCCTTCCATATTTCTTCCGAAAACCTGGGATGCATCCATATGCTTTTTTACGTCACTCATCCTGACAGATATATTCCCCAGATTTCCGAAAAAATCGATGGCATTATCTGAATTTCCCAGTATATTCCGGAAGGAAATCACTCCCATCAGCACAGAAACACACGCGCCGTAGGTCTCCTTCATCAGAGCATACATCTCCCTTTTACAGTCCAGATAATTGTAAAGGTTCACCTCTGACAAATCCATATCCTGTTTATCCAGAATCTCATTCAGTTCTTTGTTAAAATACTTTCTCAGCTCATTAAATTTTTCATTTGAACGAAGGCTGATAAACGTATGCAACGGGATTTTTCTTATATCTACAGGCAGCTGAAACTGTATCTCTCTCTTGATAGACTCCAGCTTTCTCTCCCGCTTTCTCTCTTCCCTCTTATGTGTAAACAACGGCTCCTTAAAAAGCGGATCAGCATATCTTGAGAAGTCGGTGATTGTATCCATATTTTCCTCATAAGAAATCACTTCCGCCAGAACACTCATGTAAATATAAGCAATATGACTGTTCAGAAAAATTCCTTCATCACATCGCTCCGCCAGTCCGTTTTGCAGACAATACTCTTCAAACTGCAGTGTATATTTGCCTTCATATAAAGTATAATTGTATTCCCCTTTTTCCATATATTTGTCGGCCTGACGACGACTCGGTCTTCCCAGATATTCTTTTTCCAAATACCGGATTGCTGCCCCGGAGGCAATTTTACCCGTTTCGCGCCCCGGTTCATAACAGTTCATCAAATCCGTGTACCTCAAAATATCCTTCATCGCATCACTCAAAGCCGGCATTGCTCCCTCCGGAACAATCGGTCTTATTTCATCAATATACAGTAACGCGAACTTCAATAAGGTTTCATCCTGTATTTCAAAATCAGGATAATATAGTAATCTATGCATCTTTTTCTCCCCTTTTATTATAGATTTACTCAAAAAACCACAGAAAAAAATTACACCCTGTGGAAATCACACGACTTCAGCACAGAGCGTAATTTTACAACTCAGAATCCAAGAACTCTTCTGATCCAAATCCAATTGATTGCACAAATCATTCTATCCCCTCCTCTCTTTTCTTCAAGATAATTTAAACAATAAAAAAAGACAATTTCGCATGTACGAACGACACATTTTTTGTACGAACGACACGAAATTGTCTTTTTTATAAAATTATGTTCACTTCAAACCAGCCTTCATCACAGGTATATTCTAATTGCCCCTCATATTTGGACACCGTCAGATATACATTTTCACTCCCAATCCCATGCAGCCAGGTATCCGGTTTCGTTGTAACCAGATGCCGGTCCCTGATTATCACCGGCTCCGATATGGTGTTTTTTATCCGAATCATAATCTGGTCATTATAAAAACCCGTCCGGACAATAATTTGTCTCCCGGATTTTTCTTCCGCCTTTCCGGCCGCCTCCAGCGCATTGCTCATCAAATTGGAAAATATCGTGCATAAATCATAGACACTCACTCTGCATTCGACTGGCAAATCCCCCTCTGTCTCCAACTGTATTCCTCTTTTATCCGCCTCGGCCTTCGCCTGCCTGAGAATCGCATCCACTCCCTTATTTCCCGTATATCGTGCAAAGTCATAGTCGGCAGAATTTTGTATTACATTTTCCAGATATGCCATCAGCTCCTCGTTGTTTTCCTCTCTGCAATACGCCTTTAAAACTGTCACATGTGCATTGATGTCATGATAAACCCTTCGCATTTTATCATCGCGCTCCATCATCTGTTGAAAATGCTCTTCCTGCAACTTCATATACTGCTCGTATCGTTTTGCACGTTCCCTCACCTGAATTTCCCTGTATACCACAACTCCCTGCCATAACAACAGACCTACAAAAACCATACTTGCAACCGAAATTGCCACTCCACATATATTAATATTTCTAACCGTCAAATCGCCTACCGACACAAGTTGCATAGACGACTGCATTAGGAAAATGGAGATTCCGCCTATATAAAACAATGTATACTGGCGAACATCAAACCGAAGTTTCGCTCCCTGATTTCGATACTTCTTCCGTTTCAGAAAAACTGTGAGAAGTACAAATGTCGGGACACACTGACACACAAGCGATCCCATCTGGTTGTATACCACTACATACTCCGGAATCCCCAGCAGAAAGCTTATCACAAAAGAAAAGCCAATGGAAAACGAGGAAGTTCCTATCACAACAAACGGATAAATCAATAAATATTTCTTTTCTGCTTTTTCCAGTACAAAGAGCGGAATAACTGCCATTGTTACCACACTCATCGATACCGCCGCCTCATATCCCAGCAAATACAAAAGTGCATAATGAACCAGTAAAACAAATGCTACGGTCATCACGCACCTCTTTTTATTTGAATTGATACCGGCACTGAAAAAAACCATGTATGCCAATAAATAATTTATAAATTCTGTCACCAAATACAACAGTAGAAAAATAATGTCCCCTCTCATAAACGTCTTTCTATTTTCTCCTTTCCATATTCCCTGTATTTTTTTAACACGTCTTCACGATAACTTCTCCCAATCGGTATCTCATCTTCCATATCCCTTACCTTGATACATCTGCCGACCTTTGTCACATTGATAAGATTAACAAGATAGGATCTGTGCACACGAATCACCGGATACTTCTGCAGCTTCTTTTCCACGGAACCTATACTATCCAAGAGCAGCAGCCTCTCACGGTCATCCTCACACTCAGAATGCAGATACACATCCGTATAATTTCTGTCTGCCTTGATATATTCCAAATCCTCCAGTCTGACAACAACCTTTTCACCGGTAAGGGAATGGTTTAATTCAATATAAACCTCTTCTTTCAGTTCCTGCAGCACAAAAGATATCCATTTTTCAACATCTGCCTGCCCGATAGGCTTCACCACAAACCCCAGTGTTTTTAAACCAAAAGAATCAAACACCTTTTCTTTATAACAGGATACAAACACGATACGCCACACGGCCATCCGCTTTAAAATCCTGTTCTTTACCTCAATTCCGCTGATACCGCACATTTCAATGTCCAAAAAGAGCAAATCTATCCTTTTACTGTCCCTTTGATTACAATACTCCAGTATCTCCTCACCGGACTCAAAGAAAACAAATACATACTTTTCGCACACCTTATCAAAATACTGCACACACAACCGTTCCAAATATTGTCTATCCCTTTTATTGTCATCACATATTCCTATGCGTATCATAAATCCCCCACACAAAATAGCAATTTGAAATTGTACTTATTATAATACAATATTTAACAATTATCTACATTTTAAAGCATAAACCGAACTAAGTTTTAATAAAAATCTCTTCTCTGAATTGTGTATCCCCAACACTCAGGCTTGTATCAGATATGAATCATTTAAGATTTTATGAACTCTATTTCCAAACGCATTTTGGAATGCTAAAATCAAATTAGCGAAGAAGTGGTTTTTATGAACAGAGGTGAGGAGTATGAAAAAGAAAATAACATTAACAATTGCATTTATTATCAGCTTACTTCCAATGTTAATGAACCAATACGGCGGATTAAAGGGTGTGCAGGAAATTACAGGTATGATTAACCTGCTCAATCCGATAGGAATTTTATCAGTCATTTTGTTTGTTGTAGGTGTATGGGCTCCTTTGAAAAAGCAGATTATCGGAAAGATTTTATGTGTATTAGGAACAAGCGGCATTGTTGTTGCAGAAATCTATAATTTTTTCACTTGGCATGTAATGAATATTACCGGAGAAATTAGTATTCAGCACAGTATCAGAT
>CAZFLR010000030.1:0-19946 GCA_964519385.1 uncultured Kineothrix sp. | reverse complement strand
GAACAATTCTTCTTTTAGAATTTTCAGGGTTGCATTGCTGTTTATTTGTCAAGGTACTGTTGCATCGACTTCGCTTTATGTTTGCCTCGCAACGAATGTTAGTCTAACACCTCACCAAGTGTTTTGTCAACACTTTTTTTGTAATTTTTTTACTTTTTTTGTATTCTTTTCTGTACAAAGAAAATCGCAGCAAAAACACTGCGATTTTTTCTCGTTCTTTTTAATGATTATTCAGCCAATTCCACGACGGTTTTTCGGTCTCCGTTTTTCAATCTCAACGCCACAGTCGTGATTGTTGCAGCCTTATCCTCAGGCACCTCCGTTATGACAGCAGCCTCATACACCTCTCCCGGGGCAAAAGTTCGACTGATTGTCATAAAATCATTTTCCAGCATGGAGATGTAAGCACGCTGCGTATCTTTTCCATTTATAATCACCTCACAGCCAAGCTCCGTCATTCCGAGCGTGTCAAGCTGCGCCTCTGATGTATTGTTGTTTACAATATCAATCCTCAAAACCAGAAGCTTATTTCCGTTGCCCGCTTTCATTGAGAAAAACAATACCTCCGGCGCGCTCCCTGTCTCCGGATAAGTATCACACACCTCAAAGGAGCTGTATTTCATTTCAAAGCCATCCGAGCCAAGCAGTTGTGCTGCTGATATCTGCACCCCGGCATTTCCTTTCGTCACTCCATTGGAGGATACCGTAAGGCCAGGTTCTGACACCTCCTGTTCCTGTTGCTCCCGGTCTGCCGAATTATCTGACACCATCTCCGTCTCTTGCTCAGTTTCCTGCCCTTCCTGCGGCGAAACCGAAGTGTCCACCAGTCTGCCCTCATATTTTGAATGATATTTCAGCAACAATCCCGCTGCGTATTCCGTGACAAGTTCATTCTCAGCATCCGTCATCTCCGGAATCTGATTACCGCACCCTGTCAGTAAAAACAGCAGATTACATATAATCAACATAACAGCGATAGATTTTTTCTTATTAAACATAATGTCCCACTTTCCATTTGCATCCGTTTCGGGATGAAAATACAAATATATAGAAGATACTTCATTTTATCACTATTTACACTCTAATTCAAACCAAAATTCTACGCCTTCCTCGCGGTTTATCATACCATATGGCTGATTCATGGATTCCATAATCGCCTTCACAATGGAAAGTCCGACTCCGCTTCCTCCGTATTCACGCGTTCTGGCCTTATCTACTTTATAAAACTTATCCCACAAATAAGGGATACTCTCTTCCGGTATCGGTTCTCCCGTATTGTACACGCTGATTCTTGCCCTGTCGTTTTTCCTGCGCACCGTAATCCTGATTTCCTTTTCTTTTGTAAGATGATTCAGGGCGTTTGTGAAGTAGTTCGTAAAAACTTCCGCAATCTTGAATTCATCACCCCAGACATAAATCGGATTTTCCTGTTCAAAAACAACCTTTGCACCTGCATTTTCAACCAGAATCGTAACCGTGGACAAATAATTGCGGACCATTTCAACAATATCAAACCTTTCCATTGTCACAATATCGTTACCGAACTCTAACTGGTTCAACGTCAGCAGCTTTTTCACGAGCAAATCCATCTTCTGCGCTTCATCCATAATCACATCACAATAAAACTCTCTGTTTTCCGGATCGTCATTGATATTCATTTTTAATCCCTCAGCATACCCCATAATCAATGCAATCGGTGTTTTCAGCTCGTGCGATACATTGGAAAGAAAATCCCTTCGCATCTCATCCATTTCTTCTTTCTTTTCGATATCATTGAGGAGTTCATTATTTGCCGTCTTGAGTTCGGAAATTGTTTTTTCCAGTTGATCGGACATTTCGTTCATGTGTATTCCAAGGACACCTATTTCATTTTTATCTGCTCCGGTGTATTTTGCCTCAAAATCAAGATTTGTCATCTTTTTAGAAATATCCGCAAGCTGAAGAATCGGTGTCGTAATTCTTCTTGATATAATCCAGATTATCACTCCGCTTAATATGACTGCAAAAATACCTATATACATCAAAAAACGGTTAGAGATTTTTACACTGTCACGTATCCCCTCCAGTGCTGTTCTCATTAGAAACGGATTTCCGTTGTCAAGAAACCCCCACATTTCTATATAGTTAATATTCGCCCGCTTATCATAGCTGTTCTGGATTGTGTATTGCGCTGTCTCCTCCAGCACCCGTTCCTCTGTCTGTCCTTCAGTAATTGTTGCAAATACGTGATCCAGTAGTTCCTTTAAAAGTATATCGTAATCGTGGACGGACGAAGTGACCGGCTGCGAACTTGCATTGATGACCAGAATATTGATATTGTATATTCCGCTTATTTTTTGCACCTCTATCTCAAAGCTTTCAGAGCTTGTACTTCCGGCATTCGATGCTGCATTAATGCTTCGATATGCAGACAGCAATACTTCCTTTTTATTTTCAATATAGTATTCCTCAAGCAAAGTCGAATTGAGCAGCCAGCACATAACGATTGTGGCGGTCATAAGCGTTATAAAAATCACTGCAAATTGTCTTCGTATTGAATGTTTCATGTATTTCCTCTTCCATTTCTAACAGACTTTCATCCTGTTTTATTCTAACATTCCCACAAAAAGGAAACAATATTTTCACAAACCTTTCATACTTTTTCATAAAAAAGACTTTTGCTCCGGGCATATCAAACCTGTTGCAAAAGTCCTTTGTATTTATTCCTTTTCTTTCCATATGATGAAATGATAACTATCCAGAATCCGGAAATACTCAGCAAGACGCTCATATAATGGTTCCGCCGCCTCACCGAAACGCTCCCTTACAGTTTCCCCCAAAGCAAGAATATTCTTCTCTCCAAGGAGCGGCCAAACAAAACTTCCGGTTTCATCCAGATGTATATGAGTAAACTCCGGCTTCTTCAAAAGCTTCTGTGCCAGCCGGTTAAATGCTCCTTTATTCTCGAGATGAATTGTCACATTCCCATTTTCATCTGTTGACCAGTCAAGATTTTCTGCCCGAAGCGGAATACGTTCCAAATAATTTTCTGAACCCTTTTGTTTTTTACTCATCACCGTTTCCCTTATTTTCTTTTTTTCCAAATAGAGAATTTGCACAAGCAGAGAACAATCAGCGCAAATACAACAAGGCTTCCTGTGTTAGCCACTGCTGTCGGGAGATTCAGTCTGCCTGAAATATCAATCACTTCACCGAGACCGAAAACAGCAAACACCGCGAGAAGGATTCCAACCAGTCCTTCTCCTGCAATCATGCCTGAGCAGAACAATACTCCGTCACTGATGATGTCTTTTTTCGTTTTCTCGTCTTTTTTCATCTTTTCAAATGCAAGACGGACAAGACCGCCCACCATGATACATGCATTCAACTGTACCGGCAAATACACGCCGATTGCAAACGGTAAAACCGGTATTCCGACAATTTCAACAACAATTGCAATAAACACTCCGATAAATACAAGATTCCACGGAAGATTTCCTCCCATAACACCCTCGATAATCATCTTCATAAGTGTTGCCTGTGGAGCTCCGAGTTCTTCTGAACCGAATCCCCATGCCTGATCAAGAAGATACAAGGTTCCTCCGATTGCAAAAGCCGCTGCAACTACACCTATAACTTCTCCTATCTGCTGTTTTTTCGGAGTTGCGCCAAGCAAATAGCCCGTCTTTAAATCCTGAGAAGTATCGCCCGCAATGGCAGCCACAATACAAATAATAGAACCGATTGCAATAGCTCCCTGCATTCCATGAGCACCTGTATCACCCGTGGCCTTCAAAATCAGTGTCGTGATAAGAAGTGTCGCAATCGCCATACCTGATACCGGATTGTTACTGCTTCCCACAAGACCAACCATTCTTGAGGAAACCGTCGCAAAGAAGAAACCGAATACAACTACAATCACAGCTCCGATAAAGGTTACCGGAACAGCCGGAACCAGCCAGACAAGAAGTGTCAGAACTGCGATTGCTCCAATCACAACCTTCATACTAAGATCCTGTGCCGTGCGTTCGTTTCCAGCCTTCACTCCGCTCTTCATTCCCTTAATCGCATCACGGAAGGTTGTAATAATCAGCGGAAGAGACTTAATCAGACTAAGAATACCTCCTGCTGCGAGTGCACCTGCTCCAATATATCGAATATAACTGCTCCAGATTGCACTGGCACCGCCCGCTGCATACATGGCACCGATAGCCTCTGTGCCCGGATATAAAACAACATTTTCACCAAGCATGACAAAAAGCGGAATTAAAACCATCCAACTGAACACGCCTCCGGCGAACATATAAGAAGAAATCCTCGGTCCGCAAATATAACCCACGCTCATTACCGCCGGGTAAATCTGTGTTCCTATTTCTCCCCTGTAGCTTCCGAATCGTGCGGAAACTTCACTCGGAACCACCTTCAAACCATCAATGATAAACTTAAATACTGCTGCAAATCCCATACCTGTAAATACAGTGGAGGCATTTGCTCCCCCTTCTTCACCTGCAAGAAGCACCTCTGCACATGCAGTACCTTCCGGATACGGAAGTGTTCCATGTTCCTTTACAATCAGTGCATTGCGGAGAGGAACCATGAAAAATACGCCGAGAAGACCACCGAGTAACGCGATAATCGTTATCTCTCCAATCCCCGGTTTCTCCATCGTACCTTCTGCCGCCCAGAGAAATAATGCAGGAAGTGTAAAGATTGCACCTGCTGCCAGCGACTCTCCTGCTGATCCCACTGTCTGTACCACATTACTCTCAAGAATTGAGTTTTTACGCATAACCACACGGATTACACCCATGGCAATAACAGCTGCCGGGATGGATGCCGAAACTGTCATACCCACTCTGAGACCGAGATAAGCATTGGCAGCTCCGAATACTACAGCCAGAATGATACCCATAACAATGGATGTCACTGTAATTTCCGGTGTAACCTTTGATGCCGGAATATACGGCTGAAATTCTTTTTGTTCTTTCATAAAAAAACCTTACCTTTCTTTTGTTCTCACCCTTCCTATCATATATGATTTGGGCATTTTATGCAAGTCAATACAATGATTTCTCCGTCCGTTCCATCACTCTACACTTCAAATTTATACCCCATACCCCAGATGGTTTTGATGCACTCGCCATAATCTCCCATCTTGCTGCGCAATTTTTTAACATGTGTGTCAATTGTCCTTGCATCACCGAAATAATCATAATTCCATACATGATTTAATATCACTTCCCGCGACAGGGCGATTCCCTGATTCTCCACAAAATAGGTCAGGAGTTCAAATTCTTTATAGCTAAGGTCAATCCGCTCACCGGCAATATTTACAATGTGGGCAGCCTTATCAATCGCAATCTCTCCCGCCTCCAGAACATCCTCCGTCGCCGCCTTGTTGCTTCTGCGAAGCACTGCCTCCACGCGGGCAACAAGAATTTTAGGGCTGAAAGGTTTAGAAATATATTCATCTACACCAAGCTGAAATCCTAACAGTTCATCCTGTTCACTCGTCTTTGCCGTGAGCATAATAATCGGCACCTTGGAATATGCCCGAATTTCTCTGCAAACCTGCCAGCCATCCATCTTAGGCATCATAACATCCAAAATAATCAACGCGATACTCTGATCTTCAAAATACACATCCAGTGCCTGTGCGCCGTCTTCCGCCTCAACCACCTCAAAATTACTCCGGACCAAAAAATCCTTTACCAGCTTTCTCATTCTGCTTTCATCATCAACAACAAGTATTTTCTTCTTTTCCATACGATTTCCTTCTCCATTTTTACAAGCTGCTGCCTGATAGTCTGCCTTTGGCAACATGTCTTCATCCAACACCTTACAATAGATTTATGTTTAATTTGTGAATTTTTATTCCCTACACATATTTATCATAAAAAAAGAACGTGCATACAGATACACGTTTCTTTTTCCTTCCCTTCTGTCTATGAGGGTTTTCAAGTGGAGCCGACGGGAGTCGAACCCGTGTCCAAAAGCCTATTCCCTGTCCTTCTACTATCATAGTCAGTTATTTAGACTTCCCGCCGTCTGCCGGGAACTGACACCTGACAGATTTTGGTAGCTTCATAATACGCCCATATGCGCAAAGCTTAACATATGTCGTTTCCTACATAGTCGATGCCTGGGTCCTGATGTGTAGGTGCACTAGGTCAGACAGCCGCAACTAGGCAGCGTATGCTAAATTTTCTTCAGCGTTTATATTTATTTTTGCGATTTAACGCCATCGCCTTCGGATAGCTTCTCCAGCTTCAAGACCCCTGTCGAAACCATTACGGCCCCTTGCGCTTTTTATCAGGCAGTCATTTCCCGCCTGACATATATAGTTAAAGGTTTTTCACCTTAAACTCTCTCTCTGTTTCACGACGTGCATCCTTCTTTGCAATGTCATGACGTTTGTCGTAAAGCTTCTTGCCCCGGGCAAGTCCAAGCTCTACCTTTACCTTATCATTTTTGAAATAAACCTGCAACGGAACAAGCGTAAATCCCTTTTCCGCCATCTTACCCGCGAGCTTATTTATCTCCGCCCTGTGAAGCAGAAGCTTCTTTACCCTGAGAGGGTCTTTATTAAAAATATTCCCCTTCTCATACGGAGTAATATTCATACCGTAAATCCACGCCTCTCCGTTTTCAATACGGATAAACGCTTCCTTCACGCTGCATTTGCCGAGTCTTAACGACTTGACCTCAGTTCCGTGAAGAGCAATTCCCGCCTCATACTTTTCGTCAATAAAATAATCATGATATGCCTTTTTATTATTTGCAACCAGCTTCATTGCTTCCTTTGACAAGCTCCTCACACCCTTTCTGTCATAATCTTCCTCTCAGCCTAACCAGTATATCTCATTTTACAGCATTTGTGAACCCGTTTTTTATGTCGGTACTTGTCCGATATTTGTAAAAGCTCCGCATCACTCCTGCACAAGCCGAAAATCAATCGTTTTCAGAAACGTATCAACTTCTTTCACAACTACCCTTACCTTATCACCGAGCTTAAAGCTTTTTCCCGTCGCCTGACCGACCATTTCATAAGTCTCCTCGCGATACACATAATAATCCCCCAAAATATCCGCCACGCGTACAAGTCCCTCCACCGTATTCGGAAGCTCCACATAAATTCCCCATGACGTAATTCCGGAAATAATCCCTTCAAATTCTTCCCCGATAAAGCCTTCCATAAACTGCGCCTTCTTCAGTTTATCTGTCTCTCGCTCCGCCTCATCAGCCCTGCGTTCTGTTTTAGATGCATGCGTACAAACATCCGGAAGAATCTGCCGGTAATGCTCAATTCTTCCCGCATTCAGTCTTCCCCTCAGGCTTTCCTTAATAATACGGTGTATCTGCAAATCCGGGTATCTGCGGATTGGCGAGGTGAAATGGCAATAATACTGACACGCCAGACCAAAATGTCCGTTACACTCGTCCTGATACTGTGCTCTCTTCATACTGCGCAGAATCAGTCTTGAAAGCATTCCCTCCTCAGGCGTACCTTCAATTCGCAAAAGCAGCTTTTGCAATTCCTTTGGATGAATCTCTCCCTGTGTCAGTTTCATGGAATACCCAAAATTGTTAATAAATGCTGCAAGCTTCTGCACCTTTTCAGGATCCGGCTTATCATGTGTCCTGTAAACAAACGGAATCTCCATCCAGTAAAAATGCTGTGCAACGGTTTCGTTTGCAATCAACATGAAATCCTCAATTATTTTGGTTGCAATATTTCTTTCATACGGAAGGATATCCAGCGGGCGACCCGTCTCATCCAAAGATATTTTACACTCCTGCAGGTCAAAATCTACCGACCCTCTGCTTTTTCGTTTCAGTCGCAAAATCTGTGAAAGCTCAGCCATCTGCTCAAACATCGAAACCAATTCTTTATATTCCGAAATCAGTTCTTCATCCTTTTCCTCAAGAATCTTTGCAACTGCTGTGTACGACATACGTCTGTCCACATTGACCACCGTTTCCCTGATTTTGTAATCTATCACGTTTCCTGCTCCGTCAATCGTCATCATACAGGAAAGAGCAAGCCGGTCTTCTCCTGCATTCAAAGAGCAAATTCCGTTAGAAAGCGTGTGCGGAAGCATCGGTATAACACGATCCACAAGATATACACTCGTTCCTCTCTCAAGGGCTTCTCTGTCAAGTGCCGAATTTTCCTGTACATAATTTGCCACATCGGCAATATGCACGCCAAGATGAAACAAACCGTCCTCTACAGAAAGAGAAACTGCATCATCCAAATCTTTCGCATCCTCTCCGTCTATCGTGACCATCTGTACATTCCTAAGATCCAATCTCCCTGAAATATCAGCTTCCGAAACCGGCTTCGCAACGCGCAGAGCCTGGTTCATGGTTCTTTCTTTGAATTCCTTTGGGATATCATATGCTGTGACAATCGAAAGAATGTCAACTCCGGGATCATTGACATGTCCCAATATCTCTATAATCCTGCCTTCCGGCTTCTTCCTCTCATTTCCGTAATCTACGATTTCAACAACAACCTTATGGCCGTTTACAGCTCCGCCAATTCCTTCCGCCGGCACAAAAATATCCACCGGAATCTTCGACTGGTCAGGTATTACAAAGCCAAAGCTACTCGATTTTTCAAAGGTTCCGACTATAGTCTTCAGTCCTCTCTCAAGAACTTTGACAATCTCAACCTCTGTTCTTCTGCCCTTTGCCCCGTGCAAAATGCAAAAAGCAACCTTATCCTGATGAAATGCATTGTTCACCTTCTGCGCCGGAACATAATAGTCTTCCTTCTGTCCTTCGACCTCCACAAATCCAAAGCCCTTTGCATTCGCAATAAAAATCCCCTCCATCACTTTATTCTCCGGCACCTTATATTTTCCGCGCTTCGTAATTTCGACCGAATGTTCCTCCAAAAGTTCATTTAAAATCTGTTTTAATTCCGGACGTTCCTCCGGTTCAACCTGCAAAAAAACTGCAAGCTCCTTCTCTTTCATCGGCACGTAGAACTCTGCACGTACCAGATCATATATCATCTGTTTTCTTTCTGTATAACTTTTTCTGTTCATAAACGTGTCCTTTTTCATTTACTATACCCTCAAAAAAAGAAAAGCACTCTAAAAAGAGTGCTTTTCATCAAAATACCTTAAAATTTATTGATGTTTAAAACAACTGCAAGAACAATGAACAATATCGCAAGAACACGTGTAATCTTCACAAGTGCTCCTTCCATGGAACGTCCCTTATTCTTTCCCCAGTAACTCTCAGCAGCACCGCTGATTGTACCAAGTCCTGCACTCTTTCCTTCCTGTAATAATACTATACATGTCAAAGCAATACATACAATGAGAAATACGATTGTTAAAATCATTCTGATAACGCTCATAATCAAACCTCCTAATGTTACAAAACATGATTAGTTTATCACAAGATATTTTAAAGCACAAGCCTTTTGTCAAATTTTTATATTTTAAATACAGACATCCTGTCTTCCATCGCATTGGAAATATTTTTGAGTCTTTCTGCCTCATCAGACAGTTCGCTTGAAATTGCACTCACCTCGGTAACCGATGCAGAGGTTTCTTCCGTTGAAGCTGCATTTTCTTCCGCGATGGCCGACAGTGCCTGAACTACATCAATCACACTCTTTCTCGCATTATCCATCTGCTGCGTTTTCTCTGAAATCACTTCCATACCACGGATAGAATTATCCACTCCGTTCTGAATCTCATCGAATGCCTCTTTGGTTCGTTCCACATGCTCACTCTGTTTAAGCATAATGTCCTTCACTTCGCCCATAATGCTGACTGCCTTCTCAGAATCACCCATAAGAGTACGGATGATATCACCTATCTGTCGCGCCGATTCATTTGACTGCTCTGCAAGCTTCTGAATCTGGGCCGCAACAACGGCAAAGCCTCGTCCCTGTTCACCGGCTCTTGCTGCCTCGATAGAAGCATTCAGTGAAAGAAGATTGGTCTCTTCCGCAATATCCGTAATCATATCAGCCGCCTCATGAATCTTCTGTGCAGAGTCATTCGTTGTCGCCGTCTGCTGTGCAATCACATCTATGTAACGTTCTGTCTGGCCGTTCACATCAACAAGCTGCTCCAGAATTTCTGTCGCATCCGTACCGGCCTTTCGCATCTTCTCCGCACACTGAATCAACTCAGCAACCTGATGGTCTGCTTCCTCAACCATATTTCCCATCACAACAATGTTCTCTGTTGCACGCTGGGTATCTTCAGCCTGTGCCCCTGCGCCTTCTGCAATTTCATTGACTGCAAGCTCTAACTGCTCCATTGTGGTTGATGTCTCTGAAGCACTCACACTAAGATCTGCCGATGTAGCAAGAAGAAGCGAACTCTCTTCACGTATACGCTCCACGGTATGTACAAGTTCCTTCCGGAGTGTGGTCAGGGCACGGCCCATACTTCCCACCTCATCCTTACGCTTGTTAATCTGCTCATACTCAGCCTTATCCGTAAAATCCATCTCTGAGAGACTGATTGTAAGTTTTGTCATCTTATCAATAGGCTTTGCTATCTTCTGTGCAAAGAAGCTTCCCATAACACCTGATATTATCAGAATAACAACGAGCGCAAGATTTCCGAGTTTATTGATATGTGATACCGGCTCTAAAATCTCATCCTCATCTGCCGAAATTACCAAAATAAATTTACCGTATGTACTGACGTAGATTCCCGCGTATTTCTGAGCCCCTTTAAACTCATATCTAACAACACCGTTCTCCACGGACTTTCCGGCTTTCAGATCCTCCACACACTGTTTCACAACTTCGTTCTCCACTGCATGTCCGATTTTGCTGTCATCCGGATGAAAAAGCATCTGTCCGCCTGCATCCACTACATATACATAACTTGATTCTACCCCTTCAATACCAACGCCGTCTAACTTAAGGTATAAGTTATCACCCTTAAGGACGTAGGTTGCGTCGCCGTCCGCCTTCTTGATTTCATTATCCAGTGTTGCCCCGTATGCCACAGACAAATCATTGATGTAATTCTGAGACATTCCGCTGATTTCTTCTTTTGACTTCGTCGAATAAAGCCACATTAAGAATACTCCCGTAAGCAGAACACAGATAAAAATAACAATACATATCTGCGCCAGAATAGAATTCATGCCCTTCCATTTTTTCGTCCGTTTCATAAATCATCCCTCCAAGTATGCTTTATACAGAGCATACACTAAATTATACTCTGTATTTTACTTATTACTATATCATAGTGTGGCAATTATTACAATTTTTTTAGTCATTTTTTTCATTTTTTGTGCAAAACGTGCAAAAGCACATGGCTTCTGTGCTTTTGGCACGCCATGTGCTTTTATAACTGTCATTCGCAGAAAGCAAAGGGTGATTCATAAGAAGAAACCTTATCCATTTCTGCTTCTATATTGAGAAGACGGTTGTATTTTGCCACCCTTTCACTCCGACAGGGAGCTCCGGTCTTTATCTGTCCTGCATTTACCGCAACAGCCAGGTCCGCGATAAAGGTATCCTCTGTCTCGCCGGACCTGTGGGAAACAACTGCCTTATATCCTGCCTGCTGTGCTATTTCTATCGCCTGCAGAGCCTCCGACACCGTTCCTATCTGATTCACTTTGACGAGTATCGCATTTGCTGTTTCCAGTTTGATTCCTGCAGTCAGTCGTTTCGGATTCGTCACAAACAAGTCGTCACCGACCAACTGTATTTTACCGCCGAGCCGCTTTGTCATTGCCTTCCAGCCATCCCAGTCATCCTCCGCAAGGCCGTCCTCTATAGAAATAATCGGATATTTCTGTATGAGATTTTCATAGTAGGAAATCATATCCTCCGCCGAACGCACAATTTCCTCTCCTTTTGCCTCACTCTCCCCCGGGAAGTGATACAAGCCATCGTTTTCATCATATAATTCGCTTGAAGCAACATCAAGCGCAATCTGTATTTCCTCCCCCGGCTTATAGCCGGAAGCTCTCACAGCTTCCATGATATAATCAAGAACCGCCACTGCATCCGGAAGATTCGGAGCAAATCCACCTTCGTCGCCCACTCCGGTGGAATAACCTTTTTGGGCCAGAAGTTTTTTTAAATTGTGATAAATTTCTGCGCAGATTCTGAGTGCCTCCTTAAATGTTCCTGCTACGACCGGCATAATCATAAATTCCTGAAAATCCACTGTATTTGCCGCGTGTTTTCCTCCATTTAAAATATTCATCATCGGCACCGGGAGCCGACGTGTATATGTCCCTCCCAGATACCTGTACAAGGGCATATCCAGTGCCTTTGCAGCGGCCTTTGCAACAGCCATAGAGACACCCAGAACAGCATTGGCTCCCAGGCTCCCTTTGTTGTCCGTTCCGTCCATCTCCAGCATGATTTTGTCAATCTCAAGCTGATCCATCACATTCTGACCTATAAGAGCAGGTCGTATCTTTGTATTAACATGTCTTACCGCTTTTTCTGTCCCAAGTCCGAAATACCTCTCTTCTCCATCGCGAAGCTCCACAGCCTCAAACTGTCCCGTGCTTGCCCCGGACGGAACAGAGGCAGTCGCCTGAACAAAACTCCCATCCGGTTTTCTGACGACAACACTGACCTGCACCGTGGGATTCCCTCGCGAATCAAGAATTTCCAGTGCATGTAAATCATGAATCATTAAATCTGCTTTCATAAAATCCTCCTTATAAACGATTTTACTAATAGCATTTTCTTTTTTTCCAAAATCATACAAGAGAAAAGATATATTTTTGCACATAAAAACAGCACGACATTTCTGTCGTGCTGCAATATACTTTATTATTTCTTGATTAACAGGGATTTTCCTGTCATCTCAGCCGGCTGTTCCTTGCCCATAATCTCAATCAGAGTCGGTACTATGTCAGCAAGGCATCCGCCCTCGCGAAGTGTATATGCCGGATCATAGTTTACAAGAAGGAACGGAACCGGATTGGTCGTGTGCGCCGTAAACGGTTCTCCTGTCTCATAATCTACAAGCTGTTCTGCATTTCCGTGGTCTGCACAGATAAACATGGTTCCGTCCACGGATTTGATTGCTTCCACAGCCTTTCCAACACATTCATCAACAGCTTCCACTGCCTTGATTGCTGCAGCTTCCACACCTGTATGTCCAACCATATCCGGATTGGCGAAATTGATGATAATCACATCATACTTCTGTGATGTAATCGCTTCGCAAAGCTTGTCACACACCTCATAAGCACTCATCTCCGGTTTTAAATCATATGTGGCAACATCCTTCGGTGAATTTACAAGAATTCTGTCTTCGCCCTCGTTTGGCTCTTCCACTCCTCCGTTAAAGAAGAATGTTACATGTGCATACTTCTCTGTCTCTGCAATTCTTGCCTGTGTCATTCCGTTTGCTGCAAGCCATTCTCCGAATGTATTTGTCACTGCAATTTTATGGAATGCCACTTCCTTATTAGGAATCGTCGGATCATAGTCAGAGAAACATACGAAGCACAAATCTAATCTCGTTTCACGTGCAAAGCCTGTGAAATCATCATCACAGAATGCTCTTGTAATTTCTCTTGCTCTGTCCGGTCTGAAGTTGAAGAAGATTACACTGTCCTTATCCTGAATCGTTGCAACCGGTGCTCCATTCTTCATAACAACCGTTGGTTTCACGAACTCATCTGTTTCATCTTTATCGTATGAATTCTGTACTGCAGCCGGTGCGCTTTCTGCTGTAACACCTTCGCCTGCTGTCAGCGCATTATAGGCAATCTGTACACGGTCATAATTGTTATCACGGTCCATAGCGTAATAACGTCCGCTGACGCTCGCCACTTCGCCGACACCGATTCTCGCCATCTCTGCTTCAAGCTGTTCCACGAAATCTTTACCTGATGCCGGAGGTGTATCACGTCCGTCAAGGAAACAATGTACATAAACCTTGGAAAGACCAAATCTCTTAGCCATTTCCAAAATACCGTACAAATGTGTATTGTGGCTGTGCACACCACCATCGGAAAGCAATCCGAATGCATGAAGTGCACTGTCGTTTTTCTTACAATTCTCCATTGCTGCTACAAGTGCCGGATTCTCAAAGAAGGTTCCGTCCTGAATCTCTTTCGTGATTCTTGTAAGCTCCTGGTATACAATACGTCCTGCACCCATATTTAAATGTCCGACCTCAGAGTTACCCATCTGTCCGTCCGGAAGACCGACAGCCATTCCGGATGCAAAGCCCTCAACGAACGGGTACTCCTTCATAAGCTGATCCATTACAGGTGTCTTTCCCTCTTCCACCGCATTGTGCTCTTTGTTCGGGTTCAGACCGTAACCATCTAAAATCATTAATACTGTAGGTTTCTTACTCATTATTTAGTCTCCTTTTATGTGAAATTAATTATTGAACTCAACCTGTAACAGTATAACACGCTGTCCCGGCATTTTTCAACCTATTACTGTTCGGACGTTCTTAAATATTCTTCTATCTGCGGTCTTAACTCCAGAAAAACCTGCGCAATCCGGGGATCAAAATGTTCATTCTCGGACTCTTTAATAATCTCAAATGCCTTGTCAAGTGACATGGCATCTTTATAACACCTCTTGGAAATCAACGCGTCAAACACATCCGCGACCGCCATAATTCTTGCCTCCAGCGGAATATCCTCACCGGACAGACCATCCGGATATCCTCTTCCGTTCCACTTCTCATGATGGAACGTTGCAACATTATAGGCCACTTCAATATATTCCGCTTCCTCTATCTGTGCCATAATCTTGCGAATAATTTTACCGCCCTCCGAAGAGTGCTGTTTCATTATTTCAAATTCTTCCTCTGTCAGCTTTCCCGGCTTCTGAAGTACCTGATCCGGAATCTTAATCTTGCCGATATCATGCATCGGCGCAGCCTTAATCAGATTATATACATATGCGTCGTTGATAATCTCCTCATACATATTTCTGTTTTTCAGCTCGTTAACAATCATCTCGACATACTGACTTGTCCGTTTGACATGCTGTCCTGTGTTGTCGTCCCTGCTTTCAATCATATTGGCAAGACTTATGATAATCTCTCTCTGGATTTTTTCAATCTTTGCCGTCTGTCTGCGCACAACACCCTCTAAATCTTTACGATATTCCTCGATTTCAAGCGTGCGGCGAATACGATTGCGGATAATTTCCGGTTCAAACGGCTTCCCGACAAAATCAACAGCCCCCATCTGGAGACACTCTGCCTCCGTGTCTGCATCTCGGTCCGCCGTCAGAAAAATAACCGGAATCTTCGTCCACGACTCATTATCCTTAAGATTGCGCATCACCTCAAAGCCATCCATCTCAGGCATATTGATATCCAAAAGAATCAAATCGGGTTTTTTCTTTGCCAGAAACTTGAAAGCCTGTTCTCCTGATGTCACGGAAACAATATGATATTCTTTTCCAAGCAGTTTTTCTGCCATAAGCAGATTCGTTCTGTCATCATCCACCACAAGGATAATCTTACTCATTTTGTCACCTCAAAACATCTCTTAATCTTCAGTTACCGTGTCCTGATATTTATAAATAAATACATTTATAGCATTCGGAGTGGTCAGCTTGGTAGAATATCTGTTCTTTCCACCGATATTTACTTTATTTGCTCTTACGAAGAAGTAGTAATCCTTGTATGTCTTAAGGTTTCTCACCTTATAAGAAGTCTTCTTGGTAGTTGCAACCTTCTTAAATTTGCCGCCCTCTTTCGTCGCGCGATAAACTGTATAGTTCGTTGCTCCCTCTACCTTATCCCATGTCAGCTTAACTGCTGTGTTGGAAGCCTTAGTCGCCTTTACGTCTGCCTGAGGAACTGCATATGCGTATGCAGACCAGTCACCATAGGATTTCTTACCTGCAAATCTGGTATAGGTTCTGATACGATACTGGAACGCTTTATTCTTCAAAGCCTTATTTCGGATTGCACGTAATGTTGTACGTCTTCCGGAAATAGTATATGTCTTAATCTTTTTGCCGTTTGCTCTTGAAAGCTCAAGTTCATAACCGCTCTCATATTTTACGGAATTATCCCACTGAATCATAACCGTATTGGTTTTGACATCCCAGTCGTATAATTTCAAGCCTTTTACCGGTCCGGCCGTGGTAACCACTTTCGGATTATCAACAAAATTCTGTGAAGCATAAAACTTCTCGGTAACCTTAATAATCGGATAAATAGCTACATAATACTTGCTGTCAGGCTTAAGTCCCGTAAGCTTGCATGATGTTGATGTAATCTTCTGTATATCCTTTGCATCCGCCTGTGTCGTTCCGAAACGAATCAGATATCCCGTTGCGCCTGCACTTGCATCCCATGAAAGTGTCACGGAGCTGCTTGTCGCCTCTTTTTCAGTAATGGTCTTCGGTGCCAGAGGTGCCGTTGCTGCCTTAACCTTCACATAAGGGCTATATTCTGAACCATTATACGCACGGATTCTCAGATAGTAAAATGTACCCGGTTTTAAAACGTCCTTATTGAGGAAATTAACAAAAGCTTCTTTTCCGCCGTTACCTGTCGGGCTCTCCTGTGTATAAGTCTTGTCATCTGCAGAAAATGAATAAAAATACTGTGTTGCTCCCTGTACCGGTGTCCAGTGAACACTGAATCCGGCCTCAAGACTTGCCGTCTGCTGTGCATCTTTCGGTGCCGCCGGTGCTGCTGCCTGTACGTCCATGGACGGGACAACAAAAATCATCATTGCAATTGCAAAAAATAGAGCTACATACTTTTTCATATGTATACCTCCTCTCATAAAATTGTTTATTACCATTCGGTATGTTTATTCTACTCCAAATTATACAAAATAGGAAGTCTATATTGAGAAAAAAATCCGGTTAAAAAATCGCTTTAAAGTTTTTCGTATTAACATAATCTGAACACATTTATACAATGAATATGTTACCATTAATTTATCAATTAAATAAAGAAAAGGAGAGCCCATGAAAAAAAATTTTATCAAACGTTCTCTCGTTGCCCTGACTTTTGCTCTCGCCGTTGCTGTTATGATTCCGGCAGCAGGCTCTGTAGAAGCACAGGCAGCAAAGAAAGTAACCACACAGAAAAATTACAAAAAAGCAAAAGCCGTTAAAACCGGCACAACAGTTGTAACGGTAAAGAAAAGAAATCAGAAAAATTACTACCAGGATAACTACGTTAAATTCAAAGCTCCGAAGGCGGAAACCTATGTTTTCACCATATCCTCTTTTAAAGAGAACGGAAAGAAATCTGATTTTATCGGATGCGGAGGTCTTACTATCTCCAAGCTTTCCAACAACTATCCCATAGCACTTGTTGTAAAGACTCAGGGCGGAAAGGCAAGATATCTCAATGTCGGAACAAAGCAGATGTATCAGCACTCTATAAGAAATGGTGCGAAAAAGGTTGATCAGTATCTCACGAAGCGTACTGCTACTCTCAAGCTGAAAAAAGGTGAAACCGTATATCTCGACATGTTCTTTACAACTAGTAAAATGTATACATACCAACTCAATATCAAAAGAAAATAATGTTTCACATAAAAGGGCTTCCGAAAATTCCGGAAGCCCTTTTTCATTCTGCAAAAACCTATTATTTATTGTAATTAACAATTTTTCCGAAGTCAGGCTTTAATGCTGCCCCTCCTACAAGACCGCCGTCAATGTCCGGCTTTGCAAGTAAAGAAGCTGCATTTCCTGCATTCATGGAACCGCCGTACTGAATACGGATAGCTTCTGCTGTTGCTTCATCATAAACCTCTTTGATGCATGCACGGATTGCTGCACAAACCTCCTGTGCCTGATCATCTGTCGCTGTCTCACCTGTTCCGATTGCCCAGATTGGTTCATAAGCGATTACTGCAGTTTTTGCCTGCTCTGCTGTAACATTCTGGAATGCAATCTTAATCTGCATACGAATCCAGTCAACATAGATGCCCTGTTTTCTCTGTGTCAATGTCTCACCACAGCAGATAATCGGTGTAATGCCATGTTCAAATGCTTTTAATACTTTCTTGTTTACTGTCTCATCTGTCTCAGCAAAGTATTCTCTTCTCTCTGAATGACCGATGATTACATATTTTACTCCTGCATCTGTAAGCATTTCCGGAGAAATTTCACCTGTGTAAGCACCCTTCTCTTCAAAATACATGTTTTCAGCACCGATTACGATGTTAGAACCTTTTGCAGCTTCCATAGCCGGGATAATGTCGATTGCCGGTACACAGAATACTACGTCTACGTCATCGTTTGCTACTAACGGTTTTAATGTATTTACTAATTCTACTGCCTGGCTTGGAGTCATGTTCATTTTCCAGTTGCCGGCGATGATTTTCTTTCTTGCCATGATTTTAATCTCCTTTTTTTATTTATCGTCTGCTGCTACTACACCCGGAAGAGCTTTACCCTCTAAGAACTCAAGGGAAGCTCCGCCACCTGTAGAAATATGGCTCATCTTGTCAGCGAAACCTAACTGGTTAACGGCTGCTGCGGAATCGCCTCCGCCGATAATTGTTGTAGCGTCTGTCTCTGCCAGAGATTTTGCAACAGCAATCGTACCTTTTGCAAGTGTCGGGTTCTCGAATACACCCATCGGTCCGTTCCATACAACTGTCTTTGCTGATTTCACTGCATCTGCAAACAGTTCAGCCGTCTTAGTACCGATATCAAGACCTTCCATATCAGCCGGAATCTGGTCAGAATCCACAACAGAGACTTCGATTTCTGCGTCGATAGGATTTGGGAAGCCTGCAGCGATTGTTGTATCAATCGGAAGTAATAATTTCTTACCTGCTGCTTCAGCCTTTGCCATCATTTCTTTACAGTAATCAATTTTCTCGTTGTCTACCAGTGAATTACCAACTTCATATCCTTTTGCTTTTAAGAATGTGAACGCCATACCACCACCGATGATGAGTGTGTCACACTTCTCGATAAGGTTGTTGATTACGTTTAACTTGTCGGCAACCTTTGCTCCACCGAGAATGGCAACAAACGGTCTTACCGGATTCTCAACTGCATTTCCAAGGAAATCAATTTCCTTCTGCATAAGATATCCGACTGCATTCTCTCCGCCTTTTTCTGTGATGTACTTTGTTACAACAGCTACGGAAGCATGTGCTCTGTGTGCAGAACCGAATGCGTCACATACATATACATCTGCAAGATCAGCAAGCTCTTTTGCAAATGCTTCGCCTGCTTCTGTAGGCTTTGTCTCTTCTTTTCCACGGAAACGTGTATTCTGAAGAAGTACAACATCTCCTTCTTTCATAGCTTCCACTGCTGCTGTTGCAGCTTCGCCTGTTACGTTGTAATCTGCTACAAAGTTTACTTCTTTTCCTAATTTTTCAGAAAGTCTCTTTGCAACCGGTGCTAAAGATTCTCCTTCATTCGGGCCATTTTTAACTTTTCCGAGGTGTGAACAGAGAATTAACTTCGCTCCGTCAGCCAATAATTTGTTAATCGTAGGCATAGCTGCCACGATACGTGTCTCATCTGTGATTTCGCCATCTTTAAGCGGAACGTTAAAGTCACATCTTACAAGAACTCTTTTTCCCTTAACGTTGATGTCGTCTACGGATTTTTTATTTAATCCCATATTTGTTTCCTCCTGGTTTCTTGGATAATTATTTAAAAAAGGGTCCGGTCCACAAGACCGGACCCTTAAAGGTCTTTGTACTGATTATCAAAATTATGCTAATTCAGCAAAGTATTTGATTGTACGAACCATCTGGCTAACATATGAATTCTCATTGTCATACCAAGAAACAACCTGTACTAAGTTGTCTTCGCCAACCATTGTCTGTGTAGCATCGAATAATGAGCCATATGTCATTCCAACGATATCGCTTGAAACGATTTCGTCTTCGTTGTATCCGAATGACTCTGTTGCTGCTGCTTTCATAGCTGCGTTGATTTCTTCTTTTGTTACAGATTTTTCAACTGTAGCAACTAAGATTGTTGTAGATCCTGTAGGTGTAGGAACACGCTGAGCAGATCCGAT
>CAZFLR010000029.1:0-21207 GCA_964519385.1 uncultured Kineothrix sp. | reverse complement strand
TTCACTTATGAATCATTCCCTTGCATCACCTAGCAGTGTTGCAAATGTCATGTATGGCTAAATGCAAATGAAGGTAATGTCGAAGAACTTGAGATTCCATATTTATCATTTACAGAAGAAAATATTGGGAAAATGGAACTCCAAAAGTTAGACTAAAAATAAGAGAGGAAAGGAGCTGTGTAAGAATGATGGGGAATACAATTTTTTTGACATAAAGTATCGGTAATTTGGCAGAAATAGTGAAGTTTTTTAGAGTATTAAAATATTAAGAAAAGAAAAATTAAAGGAGACCAGCTATGAGAAAAATTTATACTGTTATTTTGATTGGAACGTTGACTTTAACCTTATCGGGGTGTCAAAAGCAGCTAGAAGAAATACCAAATTCTTATTTTGAGGAAGCTGAACCGGAGGTAGTAGAGGAACAGGGTGTAGAAAGTGGGAATAGTATTGATACAAGCAGACTATTGGATGAATGTGAAAATATGAAAGTACATTGGGAAAGTGATTCTATAGATGTGGATGGAAACGGCATTACCGATTATGCCATTGTGGGAACCATTAATGAGGGGGATGAGTATAGAAATATACTGGGAGTAATGTTAGATGATGGTAAAACTGTTGTTTCAGAATTTCAAGGTGTAACAGGATGGCGCGAGGATTTTATTACTGTGAGAACAGATAAATTGCGCTATACAGATAAGGATTCAATTGTAATACAGTTTACGGAATCAACCAGTAACTATGGAAGTTCAGATATTCACATTTTGAGTGTGAATGCAGATGCTAATGAAGTGGAGATTATAGAAGAAATAACAATTTTGGATGGGGGGATTAATTCTCAATTCTATTCTTTGTATGAAAAAACGGCAATGATAGGAGATATGACGGTTATTTCGATGACTCCGGAAGATGAGCTTATCATGTATATAGAGAAATTATGTACAAATGCAGTTGCCATATCGGGGAATAATTATGAAAAAACACAATATTTGTATTGGACAGGGGAGAAATGGCAGGTATCTGAATAAGAAAAGTATATAACAACTATTTCGGTAGAACAATCTTGTAGTTTTTAGATAATTGTAAAGATATTGAAAAGAGTAACCAGAGATATTTGATGAACATGTCAATACCTCTGGTTATCTGTGCATATTATGATGCATGCTTTTACAAGATGGAGCTAGTATTTGTAAATGGAAAAGATGCATGGGAGCTAATCAAGGAAGGGATTAGTAAAGACAACTCCATTGCACCTGAGTTTAAAGGAGCAGCTTACGACTATGTGCAGGGACTGATGGATGTCGTAGCAGATAAAGGTTGGGATAACATTCCGGATATTCGGATGGATGTAATGTATTCCGGGGAAAATGGTCTATATGTTGTGTGAGGAAAGGGAATTTCAGGTAAAGTAGTATTTTATCGTTCTGAAATTGCCGATATAAATAGTAAGCTAAGGATAGCGTTATGATTTCATGGATGAGCAGTACCTGTGGGAGCGTAACGCTATTTTCATTTTGTTGAATGGAGAATGGATATGAGGAAAGGAACAAAATCGGTTTCTATCATAGGAGGAGCAGATGGACCAACCAGCATATTTATTGCAGGGAGGACAGGAAGGAAACCACTGAAAGACTGTGTTAGAAATTATTTTTATAAATGTAAACGTAAGAGGATGGAGAAAAGGATTCGCGCAGGTGGACACACACTGAATGAAGTAGTTTCTTATGCAAATGAGAGATTTACGGTAACGGAAGTTTCGGTGGAAGAAAAGAAGTATATCGAACAGAGGAAATACTTAAAAGAAAGCCTGATATTAAAACATAAACCTGAACTGCTAGAAGATATGAAAGATATTGTAAAACCAGCTGTCTGGAATGAGGATTCAGTCAGGGAGTTCCAGCAGCAATTACAGATGCGTAGTGAAAGAATTGCTGAAATCCCTGAGAGTAAAATGCCTATGGATTTACATATATATGAAATCAGAATAGGAAATGGATGTCTGGAGATGGAAGTAGACTATATGTGGGATAGTTTAGGAATATCGTATAGTGGAAATAAAAAGACCATGAATCAGCTGAAAAAAATAGCGAGGGAATTATACATTTATTATGGTGTAACAGAAGAGGATATTCAACTTAAGTCTGAAAGATATTCTTCGTTATTAACAACGTTATGTTCATAGAAGCAGAAAGCTTTTAATGATAAATAAAATATACCACTTGGTCCTTTCGGAGAGTGGTGCAGTCCCGACTGACAGAAGGACTGCGGAAAGGAGAAAATATGCAGGTAAGCAGTAGTGTAAATGCTAGATATTATACCTCTTATCAGACGAATAAGAGCGTAAAATACTGTGCGGGTTTTACCAAGACAGAAGATGGAAAACTGACACCTAATGAAACAACAGAAAATCCGGGATTTGCAGAGTTTGTGGATTATCAGGAATTCCACAAAGCATGGATGTCCCAGGGGGCAGAAACGGCATTCAGTTATGGTGGAACCTTTGGCTCTCATCAGCAGTTGGAAGTATATGGAGGAAATGCAAGCAGTATTGGATATTGTGGCAGTCTTTCCGGAGTGGAGGCATTTTTGAACAAGAGATTTGACTGGGCTGCCATAATGGAAAAGATGATACAGGTATATCAGGAAGCTGGAATTGATAATCAGGCTAAGGATTGTCAGGCACTGGTTGATTTCTTTAGTACATATACAGAGCAGAATAAAGATGAAGCAAAAACAGTAATAGATTTTTCACGATTTGCACCAAATGCCCCGGAGGAAGTAAGGAAGGCATTTATGGAAGCTGCTGAAGAAACCGGGTACAAAGAAGGTGAGAGAATGGATTACCTTTCACAAGTTTTTATACATCAGGTAGAGAACAGACATAATGGTGTGGCAGATTACACGGATGTATTTGGTGGTTCAATAGCATCTGCATTACAGGCAGCAAGAGAGATACTGTATGACTTGGAAAATCCTCTTATGCCAATAAGCCAACGTGGAGAAAATGCTGCTAGGTACATAGAGCAGGAAAAACAATTTTACAGGGCTTTTATTGAAAAACTGGAAGGTTTAACAGATGCAAGAAAGGTTGCACCGGAAAAATGGAAAACGGTTATTCGGCATCCAATTAGAAAAGTGTAAAATTAGTTGTTGTTAGAATTAAATTTTTGCTTGGAGGAACAAGATGACAACAAAAATGATTATAATTACACTGATGGCAGTATTTTATATCTGTTACTTTGTAAAGATGATAAGTCAAAGAAAAAAAGGAATACACACAGACCAACTTGGAAAAGGAAAAGTAGGATTTGTAAAGTTTATAGAAATAGCACTCAAGATAATTACGTGCGTTTTACCTTTCATTCAACTTATTAGCATAGTATCCTGCAAAAAGAATGTTTGTGTATCATTAAAAATCGTTGGGATTGTAATAACTGCAATGGGGGTTGCAGCATTTATTATCTCGGTGTTACAGATGAAAGATAACTGGAGAGCAGGGGTACAGAGGGAGGATAAAACGAATCTTGTTATGACAGGTATATATTCTATTAGTCGTAATCCTGCGTTTTTAGGTTTTGACCTTATGTATGTTGGTATTTTGTTTATATACTTTAATTGGTATTTGTGCTTTGCAACAGTTATTGCAGTATTGCTTTTTCATTTGCAGATAGTCAATGTAGAGGAGGATTTTTTGATAGAAGCATTTGGAAATGAGTACCTGCAATATAAATCGAAAGTATGTAGATATTTGGGAAGAAAAAAGTGAGATGTGATGATGTTTGTGAAGAAATAGTAAATAATTTTCGGAACAATCTTCACTTGTTTTATGGTCGAGACGAATTGGAGTCTGGATTTATAATCTCAAAAAACAGGCATGGAAAAGAAGAAAAATATTCTCTTGTAGAGCCGAAATATGAGATTATTATATAAATCTTGGAGCGTATTATTTGACAGAGGTAAGATTGCCCAGAGCGGTACACACGAGCAGCTTATGCAGCAGGATGGAATTTACCGTCGCTTTGTGGCATCGGGTGACAGGGCAGTCAGAGAGATGACAGAGGAAGAATGTATGTCGAAGATGAAAGGTATACAAAAGGCTCATGTTGTAACCACAATCGCAGCAGTTCTTCCTGTGCTGTTGGTGTATTTGGTGTTTTTCATATCACAGTGGAAGTATTATGTGTCGGCATTTTCAGGCAGACTTCCGAGCGGAATCAGCTATGCTGACTATGCCAGAGAAGGTTTTTTTCAGCTCTGTATTGTATCGTTTATCAATATGATAATCATAGTGCTGGTACAGCTCTTTATGGATATGGAAAAACAGATGGCAGTTAAGGTAAAAGGTGCGGTCGTTATCATCTATGCAGCGTGTACACTGATATTGATTGCAACAGCCATGTCCAAGATGCTCCTTTACATCAATTCCTATGGGCTTACCCGGAAAAGACTGTATTCGAGCTGGTTTATGATAGCTCTTGCCATACTTTTTGTGGTGGCAGTGATAAAACAATTTTATAAGAAACTGAATGCTGTGGCAGTTTCATTTGCTGTGGCGGTTATAATGTTTGCAGCTCTTGCACTTCCGAACGTGGATAGTCTTATCGCGAAATATAATGTGGATATGTATCTGGAAGGAAGTCTGAAGACGGTGGATGTCCGGGCTTTGGAAGAAATGGGTGATGCAGCGGTTCCGGAAATGGTAAGACTTCTGGAAGAGCTTGAGGAGAGAGAAAGAGTTAGCGATGAGAAACTAATTGCAGAAATCAGAAGGAGATTGATGGATGTGGCTCAGGAGTATAGAAATTTCGACAGACAGCTCATGTCCTGCACACTTCCGTACCACAGAGCGGAGAAGGCATTAAAAAGAGCAGGTATTACTCATCCGTAGCGATAAGGTTACTGTAATATTTGGTTTTGCCGGACAGAACGTCATCATAGAACCCCTGTTTCCAATCGATGTAATCAATACAGTCCTGTATTTGCTTAAGTCGGTTTATCAGGGAACTGCGTTTGGAATCCAGAATGACTTTTCGATCAGGGATGCTGGCTTCGCCGGCAAGACAAAGCTCAATATATTCCTTCATTTCCGATATGCTCATGCCACAGTTTTTGAGACAGTTTAAGCTGTTAATCCAGGCAATATCGCGTTCATCAAAAATACGGCGATTATTTTTATCACGTTTTACATTAGGAACTAGCCCCTGATTACAATAGAATTTTAATGTTTCGTATGACAACTGTGTCTGCCTGCAGGCTTCTTTCATTGTGAACATAAAGACCTCCTGGAATAAAATGAAAAACACGCTTGACCGGTAGTAACTACCGATTGCTACAATGGAAGTGTAACACGGATATAAAACAGTTTCAAGGAGGTTTACAGATGGAGTATAAAATTTTAAGTAACGGTGTGAAAATGCCACAGCTTGGCTACGGAGTATATCAGGTGACAAAGGAAGAATGCGAACGCTGTGTGCTGGATGCGTTAAAAGCCGGGTATCGTCTGATTGACACTGCACAGTCGTATTTTAATGAGGAAGAAGTCGGCTCTGCCATAAAAAAGAGCGGAATTGCACGTGAGGAGATTTTTCTTACAACAAAGGTGTGGATAGAGCATTACGGATACGAAAACTGTAAGGCATCCATAGAGGAGTCCATGAGAAAATTACAGGTGGAGTACCTTGATTTGTTGTTGCTTCATCAGCCGTTTTCGGACTACTATGGCGCGTGGAGAGCATTGGAAGAGTATTACGAGGCGGGAAAAATCAGAGCTATCGGTATTTCTAACTTCTATCCTGACAGAATGATTGATATTGCAACATTTGCCCGGATTCAGCCAATGGTAAATCAGGTTGAAATACACCCGTATCATCAGCAGGCAGAATCCCAAAAGTGGCATGATAAATATGGTATACAGATGGAAGCGTGGGCTCCGTTTGGTGAAGGTCGTGACAATATGTTTACCGACCCGGTTTTGACCGAGATAGGAAAGAAATATGGAAAAACGGCTGCGCAGGTAATTATAAGATGGCATTTGCAGAGGGGAATTGTAGTGATTCCAAAGTCCGTGCACTATGAAAGAATGGTGGAAAACTTCAGTGTGTTTGATTTTGAACTGACGACGGAGGATATGGAAAAGATAGCCCTTCTTGATAAAAACCGGAGTGCTTTCTTCTCGCACACGGACCCGGCCATGGTGGAGTGGTTTGCGAAAATGGTGGAAGAGAGAAAGAAACAACACGATTGTAACAAAGAAAAGAAAAACTGGTAGGAATGGTTATGAGCATCTACAGGTATAAGGATGTATACCCGAAATGCCCGAGGAAGTCTCGGGATTTCACCTTACAGAGAACTGGAAAAGTGTGTGAATTTCAAAAAAAGAGGAGGATACCGAATTTTACGGTATTCTCCTTTGTTATATATATTATCTTTCAGGATTTCTTTTATGCTTGAAGGTCAGGTATGCAATATACTTTTTTAATTCTTCCTCCTCGCAGGCAGGAAAATTTTTAGGCAGTTTGATAAGATGAAAATCATTTGTATACGGATTGGGATTATCGGTAAGACCGAGCAGATAATCTATGGAAACATCAAAAAACTTTGCAAAAAGAATTTTTATCTGATCCGGCGGCTCTGACCGCCCGCGTTCATATGCGGAAATCGAATGTTTGTTGATGTTTAGTAATTCACCCAGCTCATCCTGTGACAAGCCTTTGTCTTTTCGTAAATCGTAAAGACGTTCACCTATCAAAATATCACCTGCTTTTTTCTTTATATTATAAGGAAAAAAAGTCAGATTTATAAAAACTGGACAATTAGTCTATAAAAATTAAAAATAGACACAACATCCCGGCAGGAGAAATTAAGAATCATTTATATGAGCTGATGCGTTTTTAATAATTCATATAATTTGTGGATTGGAAGTCCGACCACGTTAAAATAATCTCCTTCGATAAACGGAATATGACGGCTGAAATAGCCCTGTATTGCATAACCGCCGGCCTTGTCATAAGGCTCGTCGGTGTCCAGATAGAAAGTGATTTCTTCCGGAGACAATTCATCAACATGCACATGAGTACATTCACAGGCAGTATAAGAGGTTTTGGTGTTTCCGTGTATGTGTATGAGAGATATTCCCGTATATACCTCGTGTGCTCTGCCGGAGAGCAGGGTCAGCATTTGATGTGCGTCGTTACGGTCAGAAGGTTTTCCGAGAATCCGGTCATCACAGCAGACAATGGTGTCTGCGCCGATAATCAGAAAATCTTCCGGTGTAATATCGGCAGAGCTGTGTAGATAGTGACCGGCGACATCATCTGCCTTTTGGAAGGCAAGGTCCATAACGTATTCGGATGGTGCGGGAAATTTACTGTTTTCTTCGCAGGCGGAGGTGTGTATCGTAAAATCCTCAAAAATTTGTTTCAGTAATTCCTGTCTTCTCGGAGAAGCGGAAGCAAGTATTATTTTCATAAATCAGTGGTTTTCCTTTCAATAGATTCTTGAACTAAAAATGATATTATACTATAATTATACTATACGATTTTTACGTGTAAAAGCAAGGAGTTATAAAGTGAAATCAAAAAGATTAAATATCGCACTGCTGGTCAGTGAGCTGGAAGATCCATTCGGAAGAGATCTTTGCGAAGGAGCAAATGCAGCAGCAAAGCAGATAGATGCCAACTTGTTTATTTTCCCGGGAAAATACATTGATGCCGATTACAATGATGTGTATCGGACGGGATATGATTATCAGTTTAACAGCTTGTTTGACTATGCCAGATTAAACGACATAGATGTTTTTGTTGTGTGTATGGGAACCATCGCTTCTAATATCAGCGCAGAGAGACGGCTGGAGTTTCTTATGCAGTTCGATAAGCCGGTGATTGTCGTTGCGGCGAAAACCGAAGGTTTCCCGAATGTATATTACGACAACCGGACAGGGGTAAAGGCAGGTATCCGCCATCTGATTGAAGAACACGGAAGAAAAAATATAGGCTTTGTCAGCGGACCGGCAACCAGTGAGGACTCAAGGGAAAGACTTACGGCTTACCGGGAAGCGTTGGAGGAGTCGGGAATTGCGTACAATGAGAATTATGTTGTATACGGCAATTTTACGGAGTACAGTGAAGAGATTGTATATTCTCTGATGACCAAACATCCAAATCTGGATGCAGTTGTATTTGCAAATGATATGATGGCAGTCGGCGGTTACAGAGTCTTTAAGGAACTGGGTCTTGATGTTGGAGAAGACATCTCGGTGCTCGGATTTGATGACTCGGCGTGCGCGCTTACTCTGGAACCGAACCTTTCAACGATTAAAGCGGATCCGGCTGAGCTGGCATATCAGGCGATTGTCAACGCGGAGGCGTTCTTGAACGGAGACATTCATGAAATTGTGATACCTTCCGTGCCGGTTATCCGAGCGTCCTGCGGATGTCGTAAGAGATATGTTGCGGATTTTGAGATTGAAGGCTCCCTGATGTTTGACATTGAGCGCAAAGAAGAGGTGCTTGAGAGCATTTATGAATATCTGATGGGAAGAAATGTGAACCAGCCGGGAACCAGGGCGTTAAAAATCAGCATTTCGGAGTTTTATACATTTTTACTGCAGGGCATTGTGTCTGCAGAACCTCATGAGCAGGAATTCAGAAGGCTGTTTCATATGATGCGGAACATTTTGTATATGAATTTAGAACCATATACGAACATGTCAAAGCTGATTCGCCTTTTCGGAAGTATATACAATACACTGAGAGGTACGCTCAGGGATGAGAAGAGTCTCAGGCTTCTCAGTGAAAACTATTACATGCTGTATGCAGATATTGTCGCATATCAGGATACGGTTTTTATATCTAAAGAGACAGAGGCGGATATACTCAATTATATTGCGACCTCCTTTACGAGAGATATCATGAATTTCACCATCGGGGATGACAGGGCATATTTTTCCATCATGGAGAAGCTTTCCAGTCTTCACTACAGAAGCGCGTATCTGTGCCTGTTCCCGGAGAAGGTGATACGCAGGAAAAATGAAGAGTACGAAATTCCGAAGGACATTCTTTTAAAGACCTATATGGACCGGAGTGAAATGGGATGGTTGGAAGCGGATGAGCAGAGGATAAGCATGAAAAACGTCGTGACGAACCTGTACCGTGAGCGTCAGGAGAGGGTGACGGTCATGGTGAGTCTGCTGTTTTCGACCATGGAACAGTACGGATTGTTTATAAGCGAAATAGAGGAAGGTTATATTCACAATTCAGTGCCGATAAGCTATCAGATGAGTGCTGCGGTTAAGACGGTTGAACTGCTGAAGGAGAATGGATCCATGATGCAGCAGCTTAAAAACAACATCGAGGAAATTAAAGAGAAGAATCAGATTCTGGATGAAATTTCCAAGTCGGATGAGCTGACACAAATTTACAACCGAAGAGGATTCCTGACGATGGTACAGCGTAAGATTTCGAGTGCTTCAAACTGGGGAAGAAAAGCGTTCGTGATTTATGCGGATATGAATAACCTTAAAATTATCAATGACCGTTTCGGACATGAGGAGGGTGATTACTCTCTGAAACTGATAGCGGAGATATTAAAAGAGTCCTTTGATGAAAAAAGTATTATAGGGCGTTTCGGAGGAGATGAGTTCGTGGCATTTACTTATGCGACGGATGAGAAAACCCCGAAAACTATCCGCAAAAAAATTAGTCAGATTACGAAGGAAAAGAATGAAGGAAACGGAAAGCCATATTATGTCAGCATGAGTGTGGGTGTCTGTGATCTGAAATGCGGAACGGATGTGGAACTGAAGGATTTGATGGATAAGGCTGACGTGGATTTATATATTGAAAAGAAGCATAAGCGAAGCAATGTTTTAAAGAACGAAGATGAGGCGATTTGATGGAAGCATTCAACAGGCTGCAGGAATGGATTGACGGGAGCGATAATATTGTATTCTTTGGAGGAGCAGGTGTTTCGACAGAGAGCGGAATCCCGGATTTCCGCAGCGTGGACGGACTCTATAATCAGAAGTATGACTATCCGCCGGAGACTATTTTAAGTCACACATTTTACATGAATAAGACCGAGGAGTTTTACAGATTTTACAGAGATAAAATGTTGTGTCTGACGGCAAAACCGAATGCGGCTCATAAAAAACTGGCTGAGCTGGAACGCGCCGGCAAGCTTAAGGCGGTCATCACCCAGAATATTGACGGTCTCCATCAGGCTGCGGGAAGTAAAAAGGTGCTGGAGCTTCACGGAAGTGTTCTGCGCAATTACTGTACCGGATGCGGCAAATTTTTTGACGCGCACCATATACTGGAAAGTACCAAAATACCGGTGTGTGACTGCGGCGAAATCGTTAAGCCGGATGTCGTATTATATGAAGAAGGGCTGGATAATCAGATAATCGAGGAAGCGGTGCGGAGCATTCAGGAGGCGGATATGCTTATTATCGGCGGAACATCCCTTGCCGTATATCCGGCAGCAGGGCTGATTGATTATTATCGCGGAAATAAACTTGTGCTTGTAAATAAGACACCGACACCGAAAGATTCGATGGCAGATTTGGTTGTAAGCGGAAGCATCGGGGAATTGTTTGCAAAGATTAAGGTGTAAAGGATTCTCTGAAAAATGAGAGGGCGTATATGGAGTATCAGGTAGGAGATATTGTGACATTGAAAAAACAACATCCCTGCGGGTCCGGACAATGGGAAATCTTGCGTGTCGGAGCGGATTTCCGGCTGAAATGTATGGGATGCGGACATCAGATTATGATTGCCCGGAAATTAGTGGAAAAAAACACGAAGGACCTGCAAAAAAGGGCTTGAAAAGATAACTTCCTTATGGTAATATAAACTTCTGTGAAATATTATAATAATTCCTTGCTTCTTCCACAGAGAAGGGGCCAGAGACCAAAAGGAGGTAACAGCATGAACAAATATGAATTAGCCGTTGCTGTAAGTGCAAAAATCGAAGACGACGAAAGAGCTGCTATCGTAGAGAAAGTAAAAGCTTATGTCGAAAGATTTGGTGGACAGATTACAAATGTTGATGAATGGGGTAAGAAAAGATTAGCTTACGAAGTTCAGCACATGAAAGAAGCGTTCTACTATTTCATTCAGTTCGATGCAGCGCCGACAGCGCCAGCAGAAATCGAAAACAGCGTTCGTATTATGGAAAATATCGTAAGATTTTTGTGCGTAAGACAGGACGAGGCATAAGAAGAAAGTAGGAAAACTATGAATAAAGTAATTCTAATGGGGCGTTTAACAAGAGATCCGGAGGTTAGATATTCTCAGGGAGAGAACCCGATGGCGATTGCCAGATACTCTTTGGCAGTGGATCGCAGATTTAACCGTAATAATCAGGATGGACAGACAGCAGATTTTATCAACTGTGTGGCATTCGGTAGAAATGGTGAGTTTGCAGAGAAATATCTTCGCAAAGGAACCAAGATTTTGGCAGAGGGTCGTATTCAGACCGGAAGCTATACGAATAAAGATGGTGTTAAGGTTTATACAACGGATGTTGTAGTTGAAAATCAGGAGTTTGCGGAAAGTAAGTCTTCTCAGAGCGAAGGTGGATATGCATCTTCACAGAGCGCAGCACCTGCACCGGCAGATGACGGTTTTATGAACATCCCGGATGGTATTGAAGAACTGCCGTTCAGTTAGAATGCAGCAGACAGATGGAGGTAATATCATGGCTTATAATAAAGCAGAAAAAGCTGATTCTCCAATGAAGAGAAGAGGCGGAATGCGCAGAAGAAAAAAAGTTTGCGTATTTTGTGGAAAAGATAACACAATCGATTACAAAGATGTAAATAAGTTAAAAAGATACGTGTCTGAAAGAGGAAAAATCCTTCCGCGTCGTATCACAGGTAACTGTGCAAAACATCAGAGAGCTCTTACAGTTGCAATCAAGAGAGCACGTCATTTAGCTCTGATGCCATACACATGTGACTAAATTTTAAAATTAAAGGCTTCCGTGACCGAATGGTTACGGGAGCCTTTTGTATTGTAAAAATTCCTATTGACATTCAGGAATGACAAGAGTACAATTCAAAATGACAATAATAATTGTCATATAGACAATGTAAGTTGTCACGAGGAGGTGCAGTATGATATTGCGAAATCGGTTGAAAGAACGCAGAGCAGCACTGAATGTCAATCAACAGGAAATGGGGCGTTTGTGTGGTGTTTCAAGGCAGACAATCAGCCTGATTGAACGGGGTGACTACTCGCCGTCTGTCACCCTTGCCCTGACGATTGCAAAGGTATGCGGCGTTGCGCTGGAAGAAGTTTTTTATTTACAGGAGGAAGAAAATGAATAATAACGATGAAATCAAACAAGCAAATAGCAAGGCGATTCCGAAATTTATACTTATTGTCGTTATCAGCTCGCTGATTGGAGGAATATTCGGTTTTTGTTCCGTAAAGTATGGACTGTATACACTGACCGGCAGTATGAAGAATGCAGGCGCGTTTTTCGGTACTTATGTTGCCCCTTGGCTGATGCTGATGGAAGCGATTGTCGTGCCGGCAATTTGTATTCCTATTTATAAAAGAGCAAAGAAACAGCTATCCTCCTGGGATGGTGAAAATGAAGAGGTTTCTGATGCAATCGATAAACAGCTATCCATTGTTATTTGGATTACAAGCGCAGCCCTGATTCTCTCTTATTTTCTCATTGCTGCTTCGTATTCCGGCGGTTTTGAAGCTTTCAAAAATAAGAATTGGATTATTTTGTTATTTATAGGTATCGTTAGCTTCGTGGCTGTCATGATTGAAGCGATTTTGATTCAACAGAAGTGTGTGGATACAACCAAGAAAATGAATCCGGAAAAAACAGCGTCCGTTTATGATACAAAGTTTCAAAAGAAATGGATAGATAGCTGTGATGAAGCTGAGAAAATCCTGATTGGAAAGTGTGCTTTCAAGGCGTACAGTGCCACTAACAATGTTTGTGCACTACTTGCCATTGTGCTTGCCATCTGCGCGCTTGTTTTCGACATAGGTTTTTTGCCGTCACTTGTTGTGTGTCTTATTTGGATTGTCAATCTCTCGGTATATTGTAAGGAGGCACTCAGATATTCCGAGGTGGGAAATAAAATTTCCTGACCGACCGGGCGGAGGATAAGAAAAAGTAAATAAGTGTAAGAGCATTGCCGGTTGGCAGTGCTTTTATTTTTTTAGCTGCCTATGCAAAAGACATGGAAAAAGAGTGCGAATAAACTTGCGGGTTTGCCATGTGGCAGGTAAGGTGTTATAATAAAACGATAAATACGCAAAAGGAGATAAGCAGATGAGTTACGAAGCAGCCGTGGACAGATATGGTAAAATTGGATATAACAGATGCGGGAAAAGCGGACTTTTGTTACCGCAGGTATCGCTCGGGTTTTGGCATAACTTTGGGACAAATGATAATTATGAAAATATGAAGCAGATGTGTTTTACTGCGTTTGACCTTGGGATTACACATTTTGATCTTGCTAATAATTACGGACCGGAGCCGGGAAGTGCGGAGACGAACCTCGGACGTATTTTAAAAGAAGAAATGGCAGCGTACAGAGATGAGCTTGTCATCAGTACAAAGGCCGGATATGATATGTGGCAGGGACCATATGGAGACTGGGGAAGCAGAAAATATCTTTTGTCCAGTCTGGATCAGAGCCTTAAGAGAATGCAGCTTGATTATGTGGATATCTTTTACCATCACCGCATGGATCCGGAAACTCCTTTGGAGGAAACAATGTCTGCACTTGACACAGCTGTAAAGAGCGGAAAAGCCTTATATGCAGGCATTTCTAACTATGACGGGCCGACTATGCTTAAGGCAGCGGAAATTTTAAAAGATATGAAATGTCCGTTTATCATAAATCAGAACCGCTATTCTATTTTTGACCGCACCATTGAAAAGAACGGTTTAAAAGACAAGGCGGCAAGAGAGGGCAAGGGTATTATTGCATTCAGTCCTCTTGAGCAGGGACTTTTAACGGACAAGTATCTGAAGGGCATTCCGGCCGACAGCAGAATGCGCAGGGACGGAAGATTTTTAAAAGAAAGCAGTCTGACCGAAGAGGTTTTATCCCGGATTACGGCACTCAATGATCTGGCGAGTGAGCGCGGTGAGACGCTTGCGCAGATGGCAGTCAACTGGATTTTAAAAGATGGAGATGTTACGAGCGTACTGATAGGTGCGTCCTCACCGGAACAGATTAAAGAAAACGTAAGAGGGGTGAAGGCGGAGTCCTTTTCCGAAGAAGAGTTACTTTGCATCGACAGAATTAACGATTGTGTGCTATAATCAGACTAGCTATGAAATTCTTTTCAGAGGTGTCAGATGAAACAGAAATTGAAATTAAAAGGGAAGCTGCAGAGTCTTGTTTATGCTACACTTTTACTTGGCTTGTTGCTTGTTGTGGTTGATGTATGGATTTATTCGATAGATGTTAAGGCCGGAATCGTTCTTTCGGGCTTTGTTGTGTTTTACCTAATCCTTTCTCTTATTCTGGTGAATTTTAACAAGAGTATTCTCATGAATGAGCTGGTCAGCTTTGCAACCCAGTACGGGCAGATTCAGAAGAAGCTTCTGAGGGATCTGGAATTGCCGAGTGCCCTTTTGGATGAGACCGGAAAGGTTATCTGGACGAACCGTCTGTTTGAGGAGACCATTCACAAGCCGAAGGGCTTTAACAAGGATATCCGGACGATATTTCCTACGATAACCAGGGAGAAGCTTCCGAAGGAAACAGAAGAGATTGCCGAAGTATCTTTCGCATTTGAGGAAAAAGAGTTTACCGCCAAAATGCGCCGTATTCCAATGGCAGAAATGGTGGAAAACAGTGATATATTTGAATCTGACGGTCAATATGAAGGCTTTCTGGTGGCTCTTTATCTTTTCGATGAGACCGCTCTCAGAATCGCGCTCCGCGAAAATGATAATCAGTCGCTTTGCGTAGGGCTTTTGTATATTGACAATTACGAGGAAGCACTGGAGTCGGTGGAGGAAGTACGCCGTTCCCTTCTGATGGCACTTATAGAACGAAAATTAAATAAATATTTTGCATCCTACGACGGTATTGTGAAAAAGATGGAAAAGGATAAGTTTTTCGTGATTATCCGTAAACAGTCTTTGCGCAGATTAAAAGATAACAGGTTTGATTTGCTTGAGGATGTAAAGACGGTCAATATCGGAAATGATATGTCCGTGACGCTGAGTATGGGAATCGGAACTGATGGAATGACGTATGCACAGAATTATGAATTCGCGAGAACGTCCATCGATCTTGCGCTTGGACGCGGAGGCGACCAGGTAGTCGTCAAGTCACCGGAGGGTGTTTCTTATTTTGGAGGCAAGAGCCAGCAGCTTGAGAAGAATACAAGGGTAAAAGCGAGAGTAAAGGCACTGGCTCTCAAGGAGATTATCAGTGCTAAGGATAAGGTTATCGTCATGGGACATTCCAATACGGATGTGGACAGCTTTGGTGCTGCGGTCGGAATTTACCGTATTGCCAAAACGCTGGGACGAAATGCTTATATTGTAGTGAATACTGTAAATCAGATGACACGTCCGTGGGTGGATGTCTTTAATGAACGTCTGGATAAGGATGAAATGGTAATTGTCAATAATGCGCAGGCAATGGAACTGGCGGACAACAATACGGTGCTGGTTGTCGTGGACGTGAATAAACCAAGCTATACCGAGTGTCCGGAATTGTTGAAGCATTGTCGTTCTATCGTGGTGCTCGACCATCACAGACAAGGCGAGGAAGTGATTGAAAATGCGACGCTTTCTTATGTTGAGCCATATGCATCCTCTGCCTGTGAGATGGTAGCCGAAATTCTGCAATATGTGGAGGACGGCATTAAAGTGAAAAGTGTGGAGGCAGATTGTCTTTACGCGGGAATCGTTGTTGATACCAACAGTTTTGTGGCAAAGGCAGGAGTCAGAACCTTTGAGGCGGCTGCTTTCCTCCGCCGGAACGGAGCGGATGTTACAAGAGTCCGTAAGATGTTCCGTGAAGATGCAAATGATTACCGGGCGAAGGCGGATGCTGTCAGCCAGGCAAAGATTTTTATGGGAGAATATGCAATTTCTGTCTGTCAGGCAGACGGTGTGAGTTCACCGACAGTGGTCGGTGCACAGGCGGCAAATGAGCTGCTTAATATACTGGGCATTAAGGCAAGCTTTGTGCTGACGGATTATAGTGATACCATCTTTATTTCAGCCAGATCCATAGATGAGCTGAATGTACAGGTAGTTATGGAAAAACTCGGCGGAGGCGGTCATATCAACGTGGCAGGTGCACAGATGAAAGACGTTTCCGTGGAGGAGGCATGTGAGAAATTAAAAAATGTATTACAGGAAATGAAGGAGCAGGGCGAATTATGAAAGTAATATTACTGGAAGATGTAAAGTCAGTCGGAAAAAAAGGTGAAGTAATAGAAGCCAGCGAGGGATATGCCAAGAATTTTCTCTTCAAGAAGAAGCTGGCAAAAGAAGCAACTGCAGCAAATATGAATGACCTGAAGCTGCAGAAGAAGCATGAAGATAAGGTGGCGGCAGAAAACCTTCAGGCAGCCAGAGATTTCGCAACAGAGCTTGAACAGCAGAAGGTGGTTGTGAAGATGAAGGCTGGAGAGAACGGGAAGGCATTTGGTTCCGTTTCAAGCAAAGAGATTGCAAAGGCATATACGGATCAGTATAAGAGAGAGATTGATAAAAAGAAATTGGTATTGCCGGATGTGATTAAAAATTTCGGAACATATGAAGTGAAGGTAAAGCTTCACCCGAAGGTGACAGGAGTTCTTCGCGTTCAGGTAGTGGAAGAATAGGAAGATACGAAAGAAAAAAGGATGGGAGGATTTGACTGTGGCGGACGAAGCGATACTTAAGAGAGTTTTGCCGCATAGTATAGAAGCAGAACAGTCGGTTATCGGTTCCATGATTATGGATCGCGATGCAATTGTGACAGCGTCTGAGATTTTATGTGCGGATGATTTTTACAGCCGTCAGTACGGAATTATATTTGATGCCATGGTTGAACTGAATGACCATGCGGAAGTGGTAGATTTGATTACCTTACAAAATAAGTTAAAGGAAAAGGATCTTCCACCGGAAGTAAGCAGTCTCGAATTTGTAAAGGAATTGCTTGGCATGGTTCCGACAAGTGCAAATGTAGAGTATTATGCACAGATTGTTGCGGATAAGGCGATGCTCAGACGGATGATACATCTGAATGAGGAGATTGCCAATACCTGCTATGCGGGTAAAGAGGATTTGGATTTTATACTTGAGGATACGGAAAAACGTGTGTTTAAGCTTGTGCAGAGCAGAACAAGCGGTGATTTCGTACCAATCAGACAGGTTGTCCTCAATGCGATGGATAAAATTGAACAGGCGAGTAAGACAACGGGAAATGTGACGGGTATTCCAACCGGCTTTATAGACCTTGATTATAAGACGGCGGGAATGCAGCCTTCGGATCTTGTGCTGATTGCGGCCAGACCTTCTATGGGTAAAACCGCGTTTGTCTTAAATATCGCACAGAATGTTGCGTTCAAGGAAAAGAAGACGGTTGCCATATTCAGTCTGGAAATGTCGAAGGAGCAGCTCGTAAACCGACTGTTCTCCCTGGAATCCAGAGTGGACTCCCAAAAGATTCGTACAGGAGATCTTTCGGATGGTGACTGGGAGCGTCTGATTGAAAGTGCCGGAGTTATCGGTGAGTCCAATCTGATTATTGATGATACACCGGGTATCAGCATTTCGGAGCTGCGCAGTAAGTGCAGAAAGTATAAGCTGGAGCATAATCTTTCAATGATTATCATCGACTATTTACAGCTTATGTCCGGAAGCGGACGCGGCTCTGAGTCGCGTCAGCAGGAAATTTCCGAGATTTCGCGTTCGCTCAAGGCGGTAGCAAGAGAGCTTCAGGTGCCGGTGCTGGCACTGTCCCAGCTTTCCCGTGCAGTGGAACAGAGACCGGACCACAGACCGATGCTGTCAGACCTTCGTGAGTCTGGGGCAATCGAGCAGGACGCGGACGTGGTTATGTTCATTTATCGTGATGATTATTATGATAAAGACAGTGAAAAGAAGGGAATTGCGGAAATCATCATAGCGAAACAGCGTAACGGTCCAATCGGAACGGTAGACCTTGTATGGCTTCCTGATTACACGAAGTTTGCAAACATGGAGCATAGAGGTCCGAGATAAATATATGAATAGAGATAGGGCTTTGACTGAAAATGGTCGGAGCCTTTTTCTTTTGCAGGAACGGCGTGACAAAGAAAAAGGGTGCAACCCCGTTTTGCGAGGTTACACCGCATTTGCTTAAAAAATTTCTTATTCAAATTAAGCTTCTGAAATTGCACCTGTCGGGCAAGCACCCTCACAAGCACCACAGTCGATGCATTTTGCTTCATCAACTTCAAATTTGCCATCACCCATGCTGATTGCTCCTACCGGGCAAGTGCCCTCGCAAGCACCACAAGCTACACAAGCGTCAGAAATTATACGTGCCATGTCATTATCCTCCTTAAAAATATTTATCCTATAGAATTGATAAATTTCTATCAATACAGATATTATATAAAAAATGTACAAGAAAAACAAGTCTATTGGTTATTAATTTTTTTCCATTTCTGCTCTAATTTTCCGTATACCGTCCAAAATGACCTTCTTTTTATCCGGAATTTTGGCTTTGTCCATGTCCGGTGTGTCCTTTAAGCGATAATCAATGCCTAACTGCTCGTATTTGACTTTACCCATTGTGTGGTAAGGCAGGACATCAAGAGCCTTGAGATTTTTAAAGCGTCCGATATAATAGCCGAGATCAAACAGGTATTTGTCATCATCGGTCAGTCCGGGCACCACGACATGACGAATCCACATAGGGATGTTCTTGTCGTTCAGATAGGCGGCAAAAGCCAGAATGCCGTCGTTTGGCTGCAGAGTCAGCTCCTTGTGTTTCTCGCCGTCAATGTGTTTGATATCGAGCATGACAAGGTCGGTTACGGTCATCAGAGTGTCAAGCTTGGCAATGTATTCGGCATTGTCCGGGCGATAAGTGATTCCGGATGTGTCGATACAGGTGTGTATATTCATCTTTTTGGCTTCGGTAAACAGTTCGATTAAAAAATCGACCTGAAGCAGAGGCTCGCCGCCGGTAACCGTAATTCCGCCGCCTTTATAAAATGCCTCATTGCGCTTGTATTGCTCAAGGATTTCAGAAGCCTCCATTATGGTTCCGCCGGAGGTCGGCCATGTATCCGGGTTGTGACAGTAGGCACAGCGCATCGGACAGCCCTGCACGAATACAACGAAACGAGTACCGGGTCCGTCTACGGTTCCGAAGGTTTCTATGGAATGAATTCTTCCGCTCATATATTATTACCTCTTTTCTTTTCAGTCGGGGCAAATCAGGTCTGATTTGCTTCTTATATAGTAGTACATTTGGGCGTTTTTTTCAATCCGAACTGCGCAAAAATGGGCAGATACCGATTTTATTTCGGTATCTGCCCATTTTTCTGCCTATAATTTATAAAGGAAGGTCTTTCCTTGTAAAGTGAATGGAACCAATCACATATCCGACATCCTTTGCCTTTTGTGTAAGCTGTTCCTTCAGTTCCCGCAGGCAGTGGAATAAGCGACCGTAATGGCATTTTCTTAGGTCGCAGGAGAATCCTCCTGTCAGGTATAAAAGATGTCACGATAGCAAGTTTTCACTTTACCCCGAGACTCATTCGTTTGGTTTCTGAACTGGATCTCAAGATTTTTCTGGACGGCTAATTTCATCACATGTAGATTGGTACCCAAAGAAAAAGGCTCTGACTTTTGAAGTCAGAGCCTGATTTTCTTTTAAGGATTATCTGTTAATTAAACTGACTGGTGGAATGTACGTGTGATAACGTCATTCTGCTGTTCAGGTGTTAATTTAACAAAGTTTACAGCATATCCGGATACACGGATTGTAAGCTGTGGGTAGTTCTCAGGATGAGCCTGAGCGTCTAATAATGTATCTCTGTTGAGAACGTTTACGTTAAGGTGATGTCCGCCTTTTGTTGCGTAGCCATCTAATAAGTTCACAAGGTTGTTAACCTGTGCTGCACTAACTTCTGACATAATATTTACCTCCTGTTTGTTGTAATTATTGATAATCGTCTAATCCCTGGTGAAGTGTTGGAACACTGCACGCTAGAGGAGTTCTGGAGCAATCGGTACAACCCATGGTTTCCACCTCGCGTGTACCGGTCATGTTGGCATCGACCTCGACATTTACATGTCCGACACCGTTTGCCATTCCGCCGTCAAGCTGTTTGATTAAATCTTCAATCATTGCATTTTCGTCCATAATTCACCGGTCCTTTTTCAATTATTTGTTTAAGTCGATTTCGATATCTCCTGCAAATACCTGATCTTCTTTTCCAAGTGCACCCGGAACGATAGTAAATGTGTTAGAAATACCATCCTGTGAGTACTCGAACGGAAGCTTAGATACAGATGACAGAGATGCTACTGCACCGTGAGAGTCACGTCCGTGCATTGGGTTAGCACCAGGAGCGAAAGGCTGACCTTTCTTACGTCCGTCAGGTGTGTTACCTGTAGCTTTTCCGTATGTTACGTTTGAAGTAATTGTTAATACGGACATTGTAGGGAAGCTGTCTCTGTAAGTATGATGTCTGCGGATCATGATCATGAACTTCTCAACTAAGTCATGAGCAATTGTATCTACTCTGTCATCATCATTACCATATTTAGGGAATTCACCTTCTGTTTTGAAGTCAACGATAATGCCGTCTTCGTCACGGATTGGTGTAACCTTTGCATATTTGATTGCTGATAAAGAGTCAGCTACTACAGAAAGACCGGCGAAACCTGTTGCGAAGTAACGATATACGTCTCTGTCATGTAAAGCCATCTGAGCTCTTTCGTAGCAGTATTTGTCATGCATGTAGTGAATGATGTTAAGTGTATTTACATATACATCAGCAAGCCATTCCATCATGTCTGTGTATTTAGCCATTACATCATCGAAATCAAGTGGGCCGTCGCCTTCGATAGGACGATACTTAGGACCAACCTGTTTCTTAGTAACCTCATCCACACCACCGTTCATAGCGTACAGTAAACATTTAGCAAGGTTTGCACGAGCTCCGAAGAACTGCATCTGTTTACCAACAACCATGGAAGATACACAACAAGCGA
>CAZFLR010000028.1:0-26894 GCA_964519385.1 uncultured Kineothrix sp. | reverse complement strand
ATCGAGATGCTACAACTTGTTTAGATATTGATCCGGATACTTTATATGAATTGCCCTATGTGAAAGAACAGATTGCATAGTTCTATTAAGTTAGGAAGTGTGAAAACGTGTTGGAGCTTATCGGTAACGAACATGTAACAGACAAATATGCAAAAAATGCCGTAAAATAAATACCTGCAGTTCTTTTTGATTAATGAGATAAGCTGAGGTGATGGCAGGAAATGCACTATTATGACTTATATTTATCCATTGGATATGCATGTCGTCCGACATACCATCTGAAGGTGAATGATTTAAGGGATGGGGCATATCTGCTGGATTGGCAGCTTGCATATTCCCTGGATACAGTTATTCATTTGTTTAAAACCCAATTTGTTGATTTTTTTGTTGATATTGAGGAAGAACAGGCGGCAATTGAAAATGAAAACAGATGAATCAGGGATGTAAAAAACGATATCATTTCTATTCATCATTTCTCTAAAAATATGGAGCTTGAAGAAGCACACAGGGTTTTCATTGAAAAAATGAAGGAAAGGTTCAAAAAATCAGATGAACAGCTTAAGAAATCAAAACGGGTGGTTTTGATTTGCAACAGAACGGATTCTATAGAAAAATTAAGGATTTTTTTGCAGGAGTTTTCGACGTTATATCCACATTTGGAAATTAAACTGATAAATATGCGACATAATGAAGATATGGGAAGGGATACATATACAACCGATGAGTATGTGTTGAGTGATAAGCTGTCCATAGAAGAACACACCTTAAATGACACTTTTAGCGATACGGATAAGGAAAGAGATGATTGGCGCGGGAATGTGGATGTTTGGGCGCAAATCCTGAAAAATTATTATCATCCGTATAATGCTGAAATGATGCACAAGTTCAGGGGTGTTGGGAAAGATATCGTCATATATGGTGCAGGAAAACAATGTATGATGCTATTGCAAAAATTTGATAAGTACAATATGCAGATAAAGGGTATCGCGGTAAATGATATCGCGAATAATCCAAAAACAATCAGAAAATATCCGGTAGACTTGATAGACAAGTATGATAAGGACAGCGTGGTGGTTATTTCTTTGGCAGATAGAACGAAAGTTGAAATGATAAAGCGTACTCTCACATCAAAAGGCTACTACAATATTTATGGGGTAAATGAAAGTCTGATAATAGAAAGTCTGTGAAAAGTTTTCGGAGAAGCATTTAAATAAAAACCTCCCGGGGCGCAATGCCTTCGGGAGGTTTTGGGTTTAAAATTTATTTTGCCTGCTCAAGAGCAAGAGTTACTGTTGTGATATCACAAACCTCTGTCGGTCCGTAGTATTGGATAGCACCCGGATATACGAAACAGGTATTTTCTGACCATTCTTCACGATGAGCTTCAAAGAATTTGAAAGGTTTTCCGTCAAGCTCTACAAGAGCCTTTTTGATAACCGGCTTGTCTTCGCCGTGTCTTCTTTCAATGTTCATCATCTTTGTGATAGGCATACCACCTGCAACCCATTCGTTTGCCGGCTGTGAAAGGTTAGAAATCTTTGATAAATAACCGTTGTAGCCGTACTGGATAAGCATGAATGCATTGTATCCTAAGGAGTAGCAGTAATCTGAGTCAAAGTTTGAAGGGAATGCACATCTTCCTTCGTAACCTAAGAAGTGGTGAAGTGCATTGAACTTACCGTTGTAAGTACCTGCTGCTTTTCTGGCTGCTAATTTGTCAGCTACGAGAGCAGAGAATAATTTTTCTGACTCGATAAGAGATACCTGTACGTTTCCGTGAGGATCTCTCTCTAAGAATAACTGCTGCTGAATCGTTGTAGGAAGAATTGCAAATACCTCCATGGATTCCTTTGAGAGACCTTTCTCAATGAATGCATATTTATCATTCCAGGTAGGAAGAGCATTGAAGTCGTCTGCTTTGCTTCCTGCAAGGAGCTCATTGATTTCCTGGATAAGTACAGAGAATTCAGGAACGAATTCCACAACACCCTCAGGAATGATGGCAACACCGAAGTTCATGCCTTTGGCTGCTCTCTTTTCTACGGAATCTGCAATGTAGTCTGCAATCTGGGAAAGAGACATCTTCTTAGCTGCAACTTCTTCTGAAATCAGGCAGATGTTCGGCTGAGTTTCAAGAGCACACTCAAGTGCAACGTGAGAAGCAGAACGTCCCATAACCTTTACGAAGTGCCAGTATTTCTTTGCAGAGTTGGCATCTCTTTCGATGTTACCGATAATTTCGCTGTATGTTTTAGTTGCAGTATCGAAACCGAATGAGCATTCGATATCTTCGTTTTTAAGGTCTCCGTCGATTGTCTTAGGACATCCGATTACCTGAACACCTGTATTGTTTGCTGCGAAGTATTCTGCAAGAACTGCAGCGTTGGTGTTGGAGTCGTCACCACCGATGATAACGATGGCTGTGATACCATGTTTTTTACAAACCTCGGCCGCGATTGCGAACTGCTCATTTGTTTCAAGCTTGGTTCTTCCGGAACCAATGATATCGAAACCGCCTGTATTTCTGAACTGGTTGATGTATTCGTCATCGAAAATTAAGTAGTCATCTTCAATCAGTCCGCTTGGGCCGCCCTTGAAACCGTAAAGAACGTTTTCAGGATTCGTTGCTTTTAATGCATCGTATAATCCGCAAACAACGTTGTGTCCGCCCGGAGCCTGTCCGCCGGAAAGAATTACACCTACTACCTGTTTCTTGGCTTCGGAAGTGTTCTGGCCTTTCTGGAAAGTGATTTCCGGTTTGCCGTAAGTATTAGGGAAAAGTGCTTTGATCTTTTCCTGATCAGCCACGCTCTGAGTTGCTGCGCCTTCGTTTACACAGATATCTGCGATGCCGTTTCTCAGCATTCCAGGAAGCTTCGGAGCATACTCGTATCTTGCTGTTTGTAATGATGAAATTTTCATAACTACGTCTCCTTTATTTATTTTATTCAGAAATAATTCTAATATATTTTACTGATAAAGTAAACCGTTGTGAAGGGAAAAATAATACTTTTATCGCGATAAATAAGGAATTTTGTGATAAACTATAAATAACACTACAAATCAGATTGGAGAGACAGCTATGCGAATCAGACGTGCAACGGACTCGGACATTCCGGGAATCAATAAACTGCTTCATCAGGTGCTTATGGTGCATCATAACGGGAGACCGGATCTTTTTAAGCCGGATGTAAAAAAATATACCGACAACGAGCTGGAGAATATCATAAGTGACGGAAAAACACCGGTCTTTGTGGCAGTGGAGGGCGTGCAGGATGAAGAAGGTGCGGAGCGGGAAGAAGTTCTCGGCTATGCCTTCTGCATTTTTCAGCAGCATATAGATGATAATATTCTGACAGATATCAAAACACTGTACATAGATGACTTGTGTGTCGATGAGGAAAAGCGGGGAATGCACATCGGAAAGAGCCTTTATGAGTATGTACTTGCCTTTGCAAAAGAGCAACAATGCTACAATGTAACTCTCAATGTCTGGGCCTGCAACACATCTGCGATGAAGTTTTATGAAACGTGCGGACTGGTGCCTCAGAAGATTGGTATGGAAACAATTTTATAAAAAAATTATTTGAAAAACAAACTAAAATCTAGGCAAATAATATTATTTTTGTTATAGTATAAGAGTAGGAAAAGGAAATGTCTTGGGGGAGACAGAACGTAAATTGGTATTGGTAAGGGATAGAAAGAAATAATGGATGACAAATTTTACATGAGAGACATTCCGGAAGGACAGTCAGTGACGATTACCTGTAAACTTCACCATCAGGAAAATGAGATTGAATTCAGGGCGACGGTTTCACAGGCGAATGCACAGTACATTGTTCTGGACATTCCAAAGGTAGAGGATAAGCATTTATCCTTTAAAGGTGTCACAACCTCGATTCTGACGGAACGCGACGGCGGTGCTTATGAGTTCACACCTTGTAATGTTGTGTATTACAAGGGATTTTATATTGCGCAGTGCCTGAATGAAGGGCGTAAGATTAACCGCCGTAAGAATTTTCGTGTCGGTATCAGTATTATCGGAAGCATGATTCGCGGAGGCGACAGTCCGGTGAATGTATATGTCCGGGATGTCAGTGCGAGCGGCTTTTCGATTACCACGGAAAGAGAGCTTTCTCTCGGAGAAGAGATAACAGTCCGGTATTCGGATATGGGAATCAAGATTTCACTCACGGGAAATATTGTCCGCATGGTAAATGAAGAAGAAGGCAAGAATATATACGGTTGCAGGCTTTTGCGTGAAAGCGAGGGAATCGCACAGTATGTACAGCAGAAACAGCGGGATATTTTGAAAAAAAGAAATCGTTGATTTTTTTCTAAAAAAATGGAAATTGCCTATTTACGAATCGCAATTTACCCTTTATAATGGAGCAAGTGGAAAGAGTAATCGGAGGAAAAGGATGAAAGCAGAGGAAATATTACATCTGAATCTTTTGTTGAAGGTAACAAGGGTTTCGTATTCCCTTTTTTCAGATACACTTCCCGTTTTAAATGAATAATTGTTTATTAAGAAAAGTCAGTTACTTTTAGTGCTGACTTTTTTCATGGGATAGCATAATGCGGATTCCAAATACGACAAGAAGAAGGAGAGCAAAGATGAGTAAAAGAGAAGACATCAAAAAAGTATTAATCATCGGTTCCGGACCGATTATTATCGGGCAGGCATGTGAGTTCGATTATTCGGGAACACAGGCTTGTAAGGCATTAAAGAAGCTTGGATATGAGATTGTACTTGTAAATTCCAATCCGGCAACGATTATGACGGATCCGGATACGGCAGATGTGACGTACATTGAGCCTTTGAATGTAAAGAGACTGGAGCAGATTATTGCCAAAGAACGTCCGGATGCTGTATTGCCGAATCTCGGAGGACAGTCGGGACTGAATCTTTGTTCTGAGCTTGCCAAGGAAGGAATTCTTGACAAATACAATGTTAAGGTTATCGGTGTTCAGGTAGATGCCATTGAGCGCGGAGAGGACCGTATTGAGTTCAAGAAAACAATGGACAGACTTGGTATTGAGATGGCAAGAAGTGAGGTCGCTTATACAGTGGACGAAGCACTTGCAATAGCAGATAAATTAGGATATCCGGTCGTTCTTCGCCCGGCCTATACAATGGGCGGTGAAGGCGGAGGTCTTGTATATAATGTGGAAGAATTAAAGACTGTCTGTGCAAGAGGTCTGCAGGCGAGTCTTGTGGGTCAGGTGCTTGTCGAGGAGTCAATTCTTGGCTGGGAAGAGCTTGAGGTCGAGGTTGTCCGTGACTCCAAGGGACAGATGATTACGGTATGTTTCATTGAAAATATCGATCCGCTCGGCGTACATACGGGAGATTCCTTCTGCTCTGCACCGATGCTTACCATTTCAAAGGAGTGTCAGGAGAGACTGAAAGAGCAGGCATTTAAGATTGTGGATGAGGTACAGGTTATCGGCGGTACCAATGTTCAGTTTGCTCATGATCCGGTTTCTGACCGTATTATTGTCATTGAGATTAACCCGAGAACGTCCCGTTCTTCGGCACTTGCCTCCAAGGCGACAGGTTTCCCGATCGCGCTTGTTTCAGCCATGCTTGCATCTGGACTTACGCTGGATGAAATTCCGTGCGGTGTAAGCGGAACGCTCGCAGAATATGAGCCGGGCGGAGATTATATTGTACTTAAATTCGCAAGATGGGCATTTGAGAAATTTAAAGACTCACAGGATAAGCTGGGAACACAGATGCGCGCGGTAGGCGAAGTCATGAGTATTGGTAAAACTTATAAAGAAGCTTTCCAGAAGGCCATCAGAAGTCTGGAGATAGGACGTTACGGACTCGGTTTTGCAAAAGACTTCAATTCTAAGAGTAAAGAAGAACTTCTCAAGCTCCTTAACAATGCGACAAGTGAGAGACAGTTTATTATGTATGAAGCACTCCGCAAGGGCGCAACGGTGGATGAGCTTTTCAAACTGACGAAGATTAAAAAATATTTTATTGAGCAGATGAAAGAGCTTGTGGAAGAAGAGGAAGAGCTTCTTGCCATGAAGGGAAGTGTACCTTCAAAGGAAGTGATGGAGAGGGCAAAGAAGGATGGATTTGCAGACAGATACTTAAGCAAGCTGCTTGAGGTTTCTGAGGAAGAAATCCGCAAGGCAAGAATTGCCTATGGCATCACTGAGAGCTGGGAGCCGGTACGCGTAAGCGGAACAGCGGACAAGGCTTATTATTATTCGACTTATAATGCAGAAGATAAGACAACGACAAGCGACAAAAAGAAAATCATGATTCTGGGCGGAGGACCAAACCGTATAGGTCAGGGTATTGAGTTTGACTATTGCTGTGTACATGCTGCATTTGCATTGAAGGAGCTCGGTTTTGAGACGATTATCGTCAACTGTAATCCGGAGACGGTTTCCACAGACTACGATACATCCGACAAGCTTTATTTTGAGCCACTGACACTGGAAGACGTGCTCAGCATTTATGAAAAAGAAAAACCGGTTGGTGTGATTGCACAGTTTGGCGGACAGACACCGCTGAATCTTGCAGCAGACCTTAAGAAAAACGGAGTTAACATTTTAGGTACTTCACCTGAAATTATCGATATGGCGGAAGACAGGGATTTATTCCGCGGAATGATGGAAAAACTCGGTATTCCGATGCCGGAAGCAGGCATGGCGGTCAATGTGGAAGAAGCACTTGAAATTGCTGAAAAAATCGGATATCCGGTTATGGTACGTCCTTCCTACGTTCTCGGCGGACGAGGCATGGAGGTTGTCAATGAACCGGAGGCACTTAAGAAATATATGGCAGCAGCAGTCGGCGTAACACCGGACAGACCGATTCTGATAGACCGTTTCCTGCGCCATGCAACAGAGTGTGAGGCAGATGCCATTGCGGACGGAAAAACAGCGTTTGTTCCAGCGGTTATGGAGCATATTGAGCTTGCCGGCGTACATTCGGGTGATTCGGCTTGTATCCTTCCGTCGAAAAATATCCCGGCAGAGACCGTGGAGGTTATTAAAGAATACACAAGAAAGATTGCGGAAGAGATGGGTGTCTGCGGTCTCATGAATATGCAGTATGCTATTGAAGACGGAAAGGTATATGTGCTTGAGGCAAACCCTCGTGCATCCAGAACGGTTCCGCTTGTTTCAAAGGTGTGCAATGTTAAGATGGTAAAACTTGCAACACAGATTATGACGAGAGAATTAACAGGCAATCCGTCTCCAATCGAGGGTATGAAGGAAGTGAAACCTACATATTACGGAGTTAAGGAAGCTGTATTCCCGTTCAATATGTTCCAGGAAGTTGACCCGGTTCTCGGACCGGAAATGCGTTCCACGGGTGAGGTGCTCGGATTATCTGAAAACGTGGGAGAAGCGTTCTATAAAGCACAGGAGGCAACCCAGACAAAGCTGCCGACTGAGGGAACAGTCCTTATCAGTGTAAATCGTAAGGATAAACCGGAAGTAGTGGAAGTGGCGAAGAAGTTTGAAGAGTGCGGATTCAATATTATGGCAACAGGCTCTACGCATGAGCTGCTTGTCAAGAACGGTATCAAATCCACTCGTGTAAATAAGATGTATGAAGGCAGACCACACATCGGAGACGAAGTGATGAACGGAAATATCCAGTTGATTGTCAATACGCCAAAGGCTACGGAAGAATCTAAGGTAGATGACAGCTATATCCGTAAAACCGCGGTGAAGGCAAGGGTTCCTTACTTTACGACAATGGCAGCGGCGAAGGCAACTGCGGAAGGTATTTACACCATCCTGAAAGATGGCGATAGCGAGGTCATGTCGCTTCAGGAGATTCATGCAACCATCAAATAAAGTATGATATAAAAAAGCCGTAATCAATACGGCTTTTTTACTTTTTTTGACGGATTTTTACATTGTGGAATTGTACGACAAATAGTATAATTATGCTATAAGAAAATCAAGTGACACATGTCCATTATATCAGCCGGAAGGAGGAGCATTATGGGAGAACACAAGGAGTGGGAAGATATGGACCTTTGGGATAGCTGCAGACTTGCCTGGGCCACGGGAAATCAGCAGGAAGTATTGCAGGTACTGGTATCTAACATGAAAACAGGAGTAGGACTTTTTGAACTGATAAAGGGAGATATAAGAACACTTTATCTTAATCAGTCATTTTTTGAACGCCTGGGTATTCCGAAAACCAATTTCCCTGAAATTCCTCCGGTGATTTGTAAATGTGTGCAGGCAGGTAAGGTTTTGGAGCAGTCTGTACAGATAAAAAAACATGACGGAAGCATTTCATGGTTTGCGATAAAGGTTGCTCCGGTGACAGAGCCGAAGACAGAGGGCAAGGCCGTTCTTCTGATTATGCGCGATATTACAGACAAAATCGAGAATGAGCAGAAGATGGAAGAACTTGAGAGGATGAACGAGGAACTTCTGATTCGTGACGCGCGTTACAGGGTGCTTGCAGAGACGGTGCAGGGAATACTTTTTGAATACTTCCCGGCTAAGGACAGCATGGTATTTTCCTACAACCTTCCGCACAATAAAAAGACGAGAGAAATCACAGGATACAGCTCCTATGTGAAGAAAAATCCGATTGTGCACAGTGACCATATGCAGGCATTTTCTCAGGCACTCACGAGTGCTGTCATGTCTGAAAAGGAAGGGGAGCTTGAGTACCTCTCAGCGATTTCCGGAGGCGGTTATCGCTGGCACAGAACTCATTATAAAAGCGTTCTCGGGGCAGACGGCAAAGTGACAAGTGTCATGGGAAGGATTACGGATATCCATGCGGAAGTTATGGAGAGGGAAAAGATGAATTATCAGGCACAGATTGATGGGCTGACCGGCTTATACCGGAAGGAGATTGTGTTTGAAAAAATGCTGGAATTCGTTAAGGAAGCACCTGAGGCGGAATTCTATTTTTCCCTCATTGATCTGGATGATTTCAAATCGGTAAACGATCAGTACGGACACCAGTACGGGGATAAGGTTTTGAAGGAAGCGGCAGAAAATATTTTACATGTGTTTGCGGAAGATTCTGTTGTCGGAAGATTCGGCGGAGATGAATTCGTGACATTGACTAAGAATGTTTCGGCGCATGATGTGCAGCGAAAAGCAGAAATGCTGATGGAGACGGTTCCGTGCAGCATTGGTATTGTTCCGTGGGAAAAGAAAATGGATATTACCGATATATTTGACTGGGCGGATATCAATATGTATGAAGCCAAGCGGAAAGGAAAATGTTCCGTCTGCTTTAATCAACTTCAGCCGAGAAGCAAGGCGGAGGACGAGAAAAAAGAATGACAGAGGAACTGATTGCTTATTATAATAAATTTAATGAAGATAAAAGACTGTTATCGCGTCACGGCCGGGTAGAGTATATTACTTCTATGAAGTATATCCATAAGTATCTCAATGACATGGAAAATCCGTGTATATTAGATGTCGGAGCAGGGACGGGGCGATATAGTGTTGCGCTGGCAGAAGAGGGATATGATGTGACTGCTGTTGAGCTTGTGAAAAGCAATCTCGGCGTTTTGAAGAAGAAGGGCAGTAATGTTAAGGCGTATCAGGGAAATGCCATGAAGCTGTCCCGTTTTAAAGATGACAGCTTTGACCTGACACTTGTGTTCGGACCTATGTATCATCTGCATGCATTTGAGGAGAAGTGCAAGGCACTGTCGGAGGCAAAAAGGGTGACAAGACCGGGAGGTGTCATTCTGGTTGCGTATTGTATGAATGACTACAGTGTGCTGACCTATGCTTTCCGTGAAAAACATATTCTGGAAAGTATCGACCGGCAATTGCTGACAGAGGATTTTAGGTGTAAACCGGAGGCAAATCCGCTGTACAGTGTAGTCAGAACAGAGGATATAGACAGAATAAATTCTGCCGTGGGTCTTACAAGGCTGCAGATTATTGCGGCGGACGGACCGGCAGATCATATGAGACCGGTGATAAATTCGCTCAGTGAGGAAGAGTTTGGATGGTTTGTCAGGTACCATCTTGCGACCTGTGAACGTCAGGATATGCTAGGAGCGAGTTCCCATACGGTGGATATTTTATCTGTCACATGATAACAGGGCAGTTCCGGACGGAGCTGCTTTTTTGGAGTAGATATGCGGGAAGATTATAAAAAAACAGAACAAGAGAATATAGTGCTTGGGATTCTTGCACATGTGGATGCAGGGAAAACAACCCTTTCCGAGCAGCTTCTTCTAGAGAGCGGAGGAATACGGAAAGCAGGACGTGTCGATCACGGCGACTCTTTTATGGATACGGATCCGCAGGAACGCGAGCGAGGAATTACCATATTTTCCAAGCAGGCAATTCTTCGTTTCGGCAGCTCGGTTTTTACGCTTCTGGACACACCGGGCCATGTGGATTTTTCGGCAGAGATGGAAAGAAGTCTGCAGGTGCTGGATTATGCGGTGCTTGTTGTGAGTGCCCCGGACGGAGTACAGGGACATACGCAGACGCTATGGAATCTGCTCAGGCAGTATCAGGTGCCGACATTTTTATTTGTCAATAAAATGGATCAGCCGGGGATGGAGAAAGAAACGGTTTATGAGCAGATCCGGGCACATTTCGGAAGTGAATGTATAGATTTTTCAGAGCATAAAAACGGAGATGAAGAGTTTTTTGATGCTTGTGCGATGACCGATGAAAGACTGATGGAGGAGTTTCTGTCGGAGGGAAAGATTGATGACGACTCATTGCTTACCGCGATTGAGGAAAGAAAGCTCTTTCCGTGTTTTTTCGGCTCTGCACTGCATCATACAGGGATAGACGGATTGATTTCCGGACTTGTAACTTATACAAAAGAACCGGTGCGCGGTGAGAACTTCGGAGCGCGCGTATTTAAGATTACACGTGATGCGCAGGGGAACCGACTTGTACACATGAAAATCACAGGAGGAGCTCTCAAGGTAAAGACCGTGTTAGCAAGTGCTAACTGGGAGAAGGACGAAAAGGTGAATCAGATCAGGATTTACCACGGAGATAAATTTGAGACTCCGGAAGCAGTATCTGCCGGACAGATATGTGCTGTGACGGGACTCAGCCATGCACTGGCAGGCGAAGGAATCGGCTGTGAGGAAGAGAAGATATCGCCTTGTCTGGAGCCTGTACTTTCGTACAGGGTGTACGGACCGGAGCAGATGGATCCGCAGACCCTGTTCGGAAAACTTCGTATTCTGGAGGAGGAACACCCGGAGCTGCATATCACGTGGGATGAGGAATTATCCCAGATTCGTGCGCAACTGATGGGGGATGTGCAGATAGAAGTTCTTCGACGTATGATAGAGGAGCGTTTCGGCTTTGAAGCGTCTTTTGATGAGGGGGATGTGGTGTACAGGGAGACGATCTTGGATACTGTGGAGGGAGTCGGACATTTTGAACCCCTCCGACATTATGCGGAGGTGCATTTGCTCATGGAACCGCTTGCAAGAGGAAGCGGACTGGTATTTGAGACGGATTGCCGGGAGGATGAGCTCGCCCTCAACTGGCAGAGACTGATACAGGGACATTTGGCGGAAAAACAGCATCGCGGAGTGCTCACGGGTGCTCCGATAACGGATATGAAAATTACGCTTGTTGCCGGGAAGGCTCATACAAAGCATACGGAAGGCGGCGATTTCAGACAGGCAACTTACCGCGCCGTCCGTCAGGGACTTATGCAGGCGGAGAGTGTACTGCTTGAGCCGTACTATTCTTTTAAAATTACAGTTCCTTCGGATATGGTAGGACGTGTGCTTGTTGATATGGAGCGCATGGGAGGAAAATTCTCACAGCCCGATATAAGAGGCGACAGAGCAATCATCCGGGGGAGAGCACCGGTTTCAACGACAAGAAATTATGCGAGAGATTTGGCTTCTTATACCGGAGGAAAGGGGAATATTGTCCTGATACCGGAAGGATATGATGTTTGCTGCAATGCGGAGGAAGTGATGGAGAAAAAAGATTATAATCCGTTACATGACACGCACAATCCGGCGGATTCTGTATTTTGTCAGCACGGTGCGGGATTTATTGTTCCGTGGAATGAGGTGGAACAGCACATGCATCTGGAAAGCGTATTGCGGGCGAGGAAAAAAACGGAATTTGACGAGGGAACAATTGCCCGTCTGCAGAGGGAGGCAGAGCAACGCGGACGGAAAAACAATGATAAATTCGGCGCGGAGGATGAGGAGCTCAAGGCGATTTTTGAAAAAACCTACGGGGCACCGAAACAGAGAGTGCTGAATGCTCCCAAAACGGTTACCGCCCGGACTGAGGCAAGAGAGGAATGGAAGAAGGCGCATGCGAAAGCTTCCGGAATCCGGGAGGAGTACCTTCTTGTCGACGGTTATAATATTATTTTTGCATGGGAAGAGCTCAAAGAGTTAGCGGATGCCAACATAGATGCTGCCCGTGGGAAGCTGATGGATATTTTATGTGACTATCAGGGATTTAAAAAATGTCGTCTGATTGTTGTGTTTGACGCATATAAGGTAAAAGGAAATATCGGAGTTGTGCAGAAATATCACAACATTGAAGTGGTATATACCAAAGAGGCAGAGACAGCGGATATGTATATTGAAAAAGCCGCGCACAGGATTGATAAAGGGGAATATCGAGTGACGGTTGCAACGTCAGACGGACTGATTCAGTTGATTGTCTGGGGACATGGCTGTCTTCTGATGTCAGCGAGAGAGTTAAAGGCAGAAATTGAACGTGCCAGGGCACAAATACGGGAAGAGTATACGGAACGCAGAAGCGAGGCGACCAACCGCCTGCGGGATGTGATGCCGGAAATGGAGGAAGAAGAATGATACAGGATATTGCTCCGCACAAGCTGCATATAGAATTTTATAATTTATCTCCACAAAAAGAAGACTGCGTGCTGGCCTTTTCCGGCGGAGAAATCCTTTTATGTCCGGGAGAGAAAATCGTATTTCCCCGCCGTGATGAATTTTCTGATGAGGCCGAAGCGCGTATGATGTATCTGTTTTCTGTGGATGATATGAGATGCTTTTATCTTCAGGTGGAAAAAGAAGCGGGCAAGCTTCTTGAAGCGGGGAAGGTTGTGATCGCAGGAAAGCAGGAGTTCCGAAGAAGGTCTCCGAAGCATCTTGCATTTGCAGCCGTGACCGGGTTTATGTTGGATGGCTGGTATCGTTCTAACCGCTACTGCGGACGATGCGGACAGGAGCTGGAGCATGATGAAAAAGAGAGAATGCTGAAATGTCCTGCCTGTGGGCAGCAGGTGTATCCGAGGATTAATCCGGCGGTGATTGTGGCAGTGACAAGCGGAGAAAAGCTGCTTCTGACAAAATACCGGGGACGGGAGTACGGAGGCTATGCTCTGGTGGCAGGATTTACAGAAATAGGAGAAACGTTTGAGGACACGGTAAGGCGTGAGGTTATGGAGGAAACAGGACTGAAGGTAAAGAATATCCGTTATTTCGGTTCTCAGCCGTGGGCATTTGCCGACAACATACTGGCAGGGTATATATGCGAAGCAGATGGTGATGAAGAAATCCGGATGGATGAGGATGAACTGGCCGTTGCATGCTGGATTTCCCGTGAACAGATTCCGGTGGAATATACAGATACGAGTCTGACAAACGAGATGATATGTGCCTTCAAAAGTAGAAAGTATTGATATATTATCCCTTGTTTTTTGACCGGGAAATAGATAAAATATAATAGTACATATAGTAAGAAAGAAAGGGTTACCGTTTTTATGTTTGATTTTAAGTTTGACTGGGTAAAGTCAATGGAAACGGGGGTTGAGGATGTAGATACACAGCATAAGCAGTTGTTCAGAATCGGAAGAGATATTGAGCAGCTTCTGAGAATTCAGTGTATCGGTGTTACGGATAAGCAGCTTCTTGACATTGTGTGCGCACTGCGCGATTATACAGGGTATCATTTTTATGTAGAAGAGCGCATGATGGAGGAAATGTGTTATCCGCGAATTACAGAGCATAAGAAATTCCATACGAGATGTTCGGATTTTATTATGGGACTTGATTTGCCGAAGATTAAAGCAGAGCCGGTGAAGCAGCTTGAGAAGATACGTGATGAGGTGCAGACGTGGATTATGAATCACGTATTGAACGAGGACTGCAATATGACAGCAGCGTATAAGAAGTATCTTAAAGAGCAGGCGGACAAGGCGGACAGGGTTGAAATGCCTGTTGAGGAAAAGTATGGACGTTTTCTGAAGGAATATGATGTCGTGAAGCTTTATCTGTACAAGAATCAGGAGAATAAGGGGCATATGGTTGCGGTGTTTAAAGAAGCAACCAAAGAAATGTGTCGTCTGTCCACCCTGGAACGCAATTTGTTTTTTGCGGACATTGCAAAAGCGGCAAAGGTGCTCAGGAAATGCTATAAGCCGGATGCCATCTGTTATATGGATTTAGAGGACATGGATGACAAACTGGTTTTCCATATTATTCCGAAGTATAAGGGTGATGAAAACTATGGTAAACAGACTGTGATTGACATGGATGCAGATTATAATCCGGACGGGTATGATGCGATATATGAAGAGGTCATGAAAGCATTATAAGAAATGATAAGTTGTGCAGAAGCTTCTGCACAACTTTTTTTTGCAGCCGGAATGTGGTATACTGTGAAAAGAGTTTTGAGAAAAATAGAAGAAGGAGGATATTTCTGGTGTACAATTCGAGTTCAAAAAAAGCGGAAGAATTTATAGATCATGAGGAAGTGCTTGCAACGCTTGCATATGCCGGAGAGAATAAGTCAAACCGGGAACTGATTGATGAAATCCTGCGAAAGGCAAGAGAGAGAAAAGGACTTTCGCACCGTGAGGCAGCAGTGCTTCTCGACTGTGATATTCCGGAAAAAAATGAGGAAATATATGCACTTGCAAAGCAGATTAAGGAAGATTTTTACGGAAACAGAATCGTAATGTTTGCACCGCTGTATCTGTCCAATTATTGCGTAAACGGATGCGTATATTGTCCGTATCATATGAAAAATAAACATATTGCCCGGAAAAAGCTGACACAGGAAGAAGTCAGGAAAGAAGTGATTGCACTTCAGGATATGGGACATAAGAGACTGGCAATCGAGGCGGGAGAGGATCCCGTAAACAATCCGATTGAATATATTTTGGAGTGTATCGAAACGATATATGGCATTCATCACAAAAATGGGGATATCCGTCGTGTTAATGTGAACATCGCTGCAACGACGGTAGAAAATTATCGCAGACTTAAGGAGGCCGGAATCGGTACCTATATTCTGTTTCAGGAAACCTATCATAAAGAAAGCTATGAGAAACTGCATCCGACGGGGCCGAAACATGATTATGCTTATCATACAGAGGCAATGGACCGTGCGATGGAGGGCGGAATTGATGATGTGGGACTGGGCGTGCTCTTTGGACTTGAGCTTTACCGGTACGAATTTGCGGCGTTGTTGATGCATGCGGAGCATTTGGAGGCAGCCTTCGGTGTCGGACCGCATACCATCAGTGTTCCGCGGGTTAAGCGGGCGGACGATATAGATCCGGATGACTTCGATAACGGAATTGATGATGATACCTTTGCCAAAATTATTGCATGTATCCGTATCAGTGTTCCTTATACGGGAATGATTATTTCGACAAGAGAGAGTCAGGCGTGCAGGGAACGTGTATTGGGGCTTGGTATCTCGCAGATAAGCGGAGGCTCCAAAACAAGTGTCGGAGGCTATGCAGAGGCAGAAGCCGTGGATGAGAACAGCGAGCAGTTTGATGTCAGTGATAAACGAACTCTGGATGAGGTGGTGCGCTGGCTGATGGAAATGGATTATATCCCGAGCTTTTGTACAGCGTGTTATCGCGAGGGAAGAACGGGAGACCGATTTATGGAGCTGTGTAAAAGCAGGCAGATTATGAACTGCTGCCATCCGAATGCACTGATGACCCTGCAGGAATACCTGACAGATTATGCAACGGAGGAGACAAGGAAAGCCGGAGAGGCCATGATTCAAAAAGAACTGCAGAATATTCCCAAAGACAGCGTCCGGGAAATTGTCCGGGACAGATTGGAGAAAATCAAAGGCGGAGAGAGAGATTTCCGTTTTTAATCTGTGCATATGAGTGAGGAAGAGAGATGGGTTTACAGGATACACCGGTTGCAGACAGGATCTGTATCGGTTTTTTCGGGAAAAGAAACAGCGGAAAATCAAGTCTGGTAAATGCCGTACTGGAACAGAGCATCAGCGTTGTCTCGGATGTGGCGGGTACAACGACGGATCCGGTTTCAAAGACAATGGAGCTTTTGCCAATCGGTCCGGTGCTGTTGGTAGATACGGCCGGAATTGATGATGAAGGAGAAATCGGTCGGCTCCGGGTGGAAAAGACGTTCCGTATTTTTGATAAGGCAAATATTGCAGTGATTGTGACCGATGCTGCGGAAGAAGTTCTGACAGAAGAAAGGGAACTGGCCGAACAACTGGAAAAACGCGGAATTCCTTTTCTGATTGCCGTCAATAAGGCCGAGGAGCTTACGGATATACAGAGGAAGACGTGGGAGGCTTTTTGCCCGGAACGCAGGCATGTTTATGTGAGTGCGAAAAAAGGCATAGGAATCGGGGAACTGAAAAATGCGTTGGGAAGCATGGGGATGACCACAAAGATGGAACGACCTTTGGTTTCTGATCTGGTGAAAAAAGGTGATTTGGTAATTTTGGTAACACCGGTAGATGCATCGGCACCGAAGGGGAGACTGATACTGCCTCAGCAGCAGACGATACGTGAGCTGCTCACTACAGGCGCAGTTACAATGGTTGTACAGCCGGATGAACTTGCCGGCGCACTGGAAAACAGTGTGAAACCGCCGGTACTTGTCATTACGGACAGTCAGGTTTTTGAACAGGTGAGCCGTATTGTACCGGAGGGTATAAGGCTGACTTCCTTTTCGATTTTATTTGCAAGATACAAAGGAATTTTATGGGAGGCCGTAGAAGGTGCAAGGGTGTTGGATGAACTCCGGGACGGAGATACGGTGCTGATTTCGGAGGGTTGCACACATCACAGACAGTGTGGAGATATCGGTACGGAGAAGCTTCCGGCGTGGATTTTGAAGTATACAGGTAAGAGGCTTCAATTTCAGTGGACCGCCGGCACGCAGTTTCCTTCCGGACTTTCCGGTATTCGCCTTGTGATTCACTGTGGCGGATGTATGCTGAGTGAAAAGGAAATGGTCTGCCGGAGTGAGACGGCGCGAAAAGAAAATGTGGCGATGACAAATTACGGAACCGCAATTGCACACATGAATGGTATTTTGGAACGGAGTATTAAGCATATATGAGTCCGAGAAGCAGAGAAATGAAGTGGGATAAATTAGATAATACGGCATTGCTTTTTCCGGTAATTGCCAATGAGAGCATGAGCAGTGTTTACCGGATATCGGTAACCTTAAATGAGGAGATAAAGCCGGAATTGCTGCAGGAAGCACTCGACAGGGTTCTTCCGCTGTTTGATGTGTTTCATGCAAGGCTGCGGAGGGGAATCTTCTGGTATTATTTTGAGACCAATACAAGGCCGGCACCGCGGGTGAAGGAGGAAAGTTCCTATCCGTGTCTTTTCATGCCTCCTTATCAGAACAATAACTATTTATTCCGCGTGACCTATTATAAAAAAAGAATCAATTTGGAAGTTTTTCATGTGTTGACCGATGGGATGGGAGCCATCACATTCTTCAGGGAACTGGTGTATAAGTATCTCAGGATGGTGCATCCGGAGCTGCGGAATGAACTTGGAGACGTTCTTTGCAGCGATACTTCATTGAATAAAGAAGACAGCTATATCAAAAATTACACGGGGAAAAAGTTGAGTAAAAAATATAAGACAGAGCGCGCACTTGAACTGGAAGGGGACTTCCTCGTGAAAAATGCATTGTCCGTAATGCACGGATATATGAATCTGTCTCAGGTGAAACAGGCGGCCAAAAAGTGGGGAGTCAGCATTAACACCTATCTGGTCGGGGTATATACCTATAGTATTTACAGGGAAGTTTTGCATGGCGGAATCTCAAAAAGACCAATCAGCATTTCTATTCCGGTAAATTTGCGCCCGTTTTACAATTCCATCACGATAAAAAACTTCTTTGCAATGATAGAATCGGTATTCAGAACCGAAAAAGAAAACTATACGTTGGAGGAAGTTTTACGGATTGTAGAAAAAAATCTGAAGCCACAGTTGACGAGGGAAAATATGGACGGACTGATTGCCTATAATGTTTCAAATGAGATGAACCGGTGGCTCCGTATGGTTCCGCTGTTTATCAAACGACTTGCCATGCGATGGGTTTATTGCCGGACGGCGCGTTCCAATACTTCGACACTGACGAACCTGGGTACGATGCAGATTAGGGATGCCTATAAGCCGTATATCGAACGTTTCCATATTGTGTTGTCCATGACCAAGGGACAGAATATGAAGTGCGCAGTCTGCACATATGAAGACGAGATGGTATATACCATAAGCACAAAGCTGGCAGACACATCCATTCAGAGAAGATTTTTTTCAACCCTTGCAGAGGACGGTATTTCGGTCGTTGTTGAGACGAACGGGGAAGGACTGAATATATGAGATATTGTAAACAGTGTAAAGTAAATATCGCTGACCCGACGAATGTCTGTCCACTGTGTCAGAGCATTCTGGAAAGCAGGGGGGATAAGGAGGAGAAGACAGAGGGAATGTATCCCATGATTCGTATTCACAGAAAGGGATACAAGCTTATGCTGCAGATTTTTGCATTTCTTTGTCTTGTTTCCATGGTGGTGTTAGCGATTGCTAACTACTTCACCTATAACGGACTCATGTGGTCGCTTATCTGTGATGCTGCGCTGGTATATCTTCTGATAACGCTCAGATACACTTTGTTTAACGGACATGAGGGGCACACCATGAAAATACTGATTCAGGTGATAGCGATTATATTGCTGACGATTTTGATTGACTGTATTGTCGGATATCAGGGCTGGTCTGTGACGTATGCCGTACCGGTCATTATTCTGGCAGCAGACATACTGATACTCATACTGATGATTGTCAATTTGCAGACATGGCACAGCTATATACTTTTACAGATGGGAATGTCGTTTTTGTCGGCGGTGCTGGGAATCTATGTTCTTTTTGCGAAGGTGGAACATGCATTGTTGTCGGGAATTGCCATCGGGGTTTCCTTTGCAATCTTTTTGGGAACAGTATTTATCGGAGATGCCATGGCAAGAAATGAAATCAAAAGAAGGTTTCATGTGTAAAACGTAAATATAAGAATTAAAAAGGGGATGGTTTATTGCCATCCCCCGTCTATTGCGATGATTTGTCCCGTAAGATAGGAAGGCGAATGGATGAGCTGGGCTACAAGGCGTGCAACCTCCATGGCGGTTCCTATACGGTCGGCAGGAATTTCACCTTTAAGTATTTCCATATCCTCGACTGAAAAACATTTATTCATATCTGTATCAATGACACCACAGGCAATTGCATTTACCTGAATATTACTTGGAGCAAGCTCTTTGGCCAGTGCTTTGGTAAAGCTGTTAAGTCCGCCCTTGGATGCGGAGTAGGCAACCTCCATGGAAGAGCCGACATTTCCCCATACGGAAGAAATATTGATAATTTTTCCTGACTTTTTCTTAAGCATCAGTCCGGTTGCCAGCTTGCTGGTATAAAAGGCGGAGGAAAGGTTGGTGCGCATGACCTCATCCCAGTCCTTCACATCCATCTCCGAAAGAAGACCGACATAGGAGATTCCGGCATTGTTCACGAGAATATCCAGAGAATCTATAGAAGAAAAACACTCGGATACAAAGGTGTAATCTCCGATATCTCCGACAAAACACCGGCAGCTTATATGATACTGTTCCTCAAGATGTGCTGCAAGCTGATGCAGCAGATTTTCGGAATGGTGGCATGTCAGGTACAGATGATATCCGTTCCGGGCAAGCTCCTCTGCGATGGCAGCTCCGATTCCTCTGGAAGCTCCGGTAATAAAAGCATATTTTGGCATGATAAAAAACCTCTTGATATATAGTTTAGACGGCACTTTTGACCGTCACCTTCATTTTACTACATGGATGCCGGATTTAAAAGAAATATTTGTGAAGGCGTGCTGCATAAATTAGACGCAAAGAAGGAATAATTAACCTATAAAAATTTATGAGAGGTGTTATCTATGGCTAATTTAAAAGAAAAAGAAATCACAACAATTAAGGATTTACAGACACAGGAGAAAAGCTGCATAGAAAAGTATAAAAGATATGCACAGCAGGCAAAGGATCCGGTGCTCAAGGATTTATTTTCGCAGTTGCAGAAAAAAGAGCAGGAGCATTACGATACACTCGGAAAAGTTTTGCAGGGAGAGGTTGTCACATGCGATTGCAATGATTGCGACGGGAAAAATTATCAGCCGAAGGCGACATATACATCCATGAGCAGTCCTGAGGATAAAGAGAATGATGCCTTCCTTGCCACGGACTGCATCGGAACAGAGAAGCTTGTCTCAGGAGAATATAATACCAACGTGTTTAATTTCGGGGAAGCCTGGCTTCGCAAACTGCTTGCGGATATTCAGATTGAAGAACAGAACCATGCAGAAATGTTATATAAGTACAAAATGACAAACCAGATGGCGTAGACACGGAAACAGGCAGTTGATGTGTTTCATCCACTTTTCCTGTCAAATAAGACAACCTTATGCTATAATAAAAAAGATATTATAAAAAATGAGAGAAATGGGGAAAGACTTATGGAACAGGAATTTGATGTAGTGATTATCGGTTCGGGTCCGGCGGGAATGGCAGCGGGTATTTATGCGAAACGCGCAGGACTTTCTGCTGTGATATTAGAGAAAACAGGAATCAGCGGCGGACAGGTATTGTCAACCTACGAGGTGGATAATTATCCGGGACTCCCGATGAAAAGCGGTTTTGAACTGGCAGAAGGTTTTAGAACACATGCAGAAAATCTGGGAGTGCTTATCAAAACGGCGACTGTGGACCAGATTAAGGAAGATGGAAACGTGAAGCTGATTGTCACGGAGGAAGGTACCTACAAAGCAAGAGCAGTCATTGTTGCAACCGGTGCGAACCATGCCAGACTCAATGTACCGGGCGAGGAGGAGCTTGCCGGAATGGGAGTTTCCTATTGTGCAACATGCGACGGTGCTTTTTTCAAAGGACGCGTGACGGCGGTTGTCGGCGGAGGAGATGTCGCAGTGGAGGACGCCATCTTCCTGGCGCGCGGTTGTGAAAAGGTATATTTGATACACAGAAGAGAGGAACTGCGCGCGGCAAAGATATTGCAGGAGGCATTGAAAAAACTGCCGAATGTAGAAATTCTGTGGAACAGTGAATTAAAGGAAATACAGGGAGAGGATCAGGTAGAGAAACTTCTTATATATAATAACAAAACACAGCAGACGGATGTGCTACCTGTTTCAGGAGTGTTTATTGCTGTCGGAACTATTCCGAACAGTGATTTCGTGAAAGACATGGTTTCGGTGGATGAAAAAGGATATGTTGTTGCTGACGAGACATGCGCTACCTCGGCTGCAGGTATTTATGCGGCGGGAGATGTCAGAACAAAGCAGCTCCGACAGATTATTACGGCTGCCTCGGACGGTGCCTGTGCTGTGATGGCAGCAGAACAGTATTTGCTGACGATTCCGTCCGACGGCTGTAATTTCCAGTAATTTCCGGCAAAAATGCACATTTTCTTTCCATATAAGGTTGACAAAGCAATATGCAGATGCTATATTTGTTAACAGATGTAACAAATTTGTAACAAATGTTAAAAATGCTCAACAATTATTTGGGAGGCAAAAATGTCAAATAGAAAGATGAAACTTGCAGTGTTTGGCGCATTAGCCGCTGCAGTGATGACTTCAAATATTTCCCTGACTGCAGAGGCAGGTATCTTATCAGGATCTCTTCCGAGCGCAGGTGCAGGTACTACGTTAAATAAACCGGTTGAGATTGTTGAAATTGCAGATGCAGCCGGCACAGACTCACAGGCGACTGATGTGACAGTACAGCCGACGGATGAAGTGACTGTTGTGGATGCAGGTGCAGCACTTGCACAGGTGACAGAGGAAGAGAAACAGTTCGCGAAGCTTGTTATTGCCAAGTGTAACGATTACGTGAATGTGAGACAGGAGCCTAGTGAAGAAGCTGAGATTCTTGGTAAATTATATGATGAATCCGTAGGTGAATTTGTATCTGAAGCTGAGGGTGGTTGGTATCAGATTACCTCCGGCAGTGTTACAGGGTATGTAAAAGCAGAATACGTTGTGACAGGTACAGATGCGATTGCACTTGCGAAAGAGGTTGGCAAAAGAATCGCAACCGTAACTACCACTACATTGTTTGTAAGAGAAGAGCCGACAACAGAGTCAAGAACCATCGGAATGGTTCCGATTGAGGATGAACTTACCGTTACCGAGGAAGAAGGACTTGACGGATGGGTTAAGGTTTCCGTTGAGGAAGGCGAAGGATATGTTTCGACAGAGTTTGTAACATTATCCACAGAATTCGTGAAAGCGGAGTCAAAGGCAGAAGAAAAGGCAAGACTGGAAAGAGAAGAAGCTGCAAGACGCGCAGCAAATGCAGCAGCGGATAAGAAGAGCAGCGAATCCTCAGGAGAAAGCGCACCGGCATCAACAGGCGGAAGCGGAAGAGGAGCAGCAGTTGCAAATTACGCACTCCGTTTTGTGGGTAATCCGTATGTATACGGTGGTTCCAGCCTGACGAACGGAACAGACTGTTCCGGATTTGTAATGGCAGTGTATGCGAACTTCGGTGTGGGACTTCCACATTCCTCAGGAGCACAGAGAGGCTGCGGATATGATGTCGGCGGTATCGGAAATGCACAGCCGGGTGATATCGTATGTTATTCAGGACACGTTGGTATTTATATCGGTGGCGGACAGATTGTACATGCATCGACAGCAGCTACAGGTATTAAAGTATCAAATGCAAACTATAGATCGATTCTTTCCGTAAGAAGAATTTTTTAGAAATAACAGGATAACAGGAGTCATGTGTCGGAAAATCCGGCACATGACTTTTTTGATGAGTACTTTTCAGCAGTTGCATATACAATAATTTGGATAAAAAATAAATAGGTATTCGACGCGTTTATACAAAATGCACAAAGGTTACAGATTGCAAGTGGAAAAATGTCAAAAAACAAAAAGAAACACCAAAAAGTTATCCACATGCAAAAGAGCGTGTTTTCGGCAAAAACGGACTTATAAACGAAGTTATACACATTATCCACAAAAAAACAGGTGAAAAATAATGCGATTTTATGGTAACTTTCAGAACGTCTGTTTTGTGTAATATCATAAAAAATGGTTTTTTGTCAAAAAAAGAGGAAAAAAGTATTGACTTTTTTTCTGTGCAAAAAATGCATACAATTTCAATAAATATTGCAAATATACATACAATTATGGTATAATTATCGCATAATAATAAGACAGAAAGGAATGAGACATATGAAATATATTATTATCGGTAAGAACATTGATGTAACGCCGGGTCTCAGAACAGCGGTAGAGGATAAGATCGGAAAACTGGAGAAATATTTTACTCCCGAGACAGAGGTCCATGTAACACTCAGCGTAGAGAAAGACAGACAGAAGATTGAGGTTACCATTCCGGTAAAAGGAAACATTATCCGTTCCGAGCAGGTGAGCAATGACATGTATGTGTCCATCGACCTTGTAGAGGAAATCATTGAAAGACAGCTTAAGAAATACAAAAATAAACTTGTGGACAAGCAGCAGGCCAGCAGTTATTTTAAACAGGAGTACATCGATAAAGAGTATATGGATGAAGATGATGTAAGAATTATCCGTACCAAGAAGTTTGATATTAAACCGATGTATCCGGAAGATGCATGTGTACAGATGGAACTGCTCGGACATAACTTTTTTGTATTCTGCAATGCAGAGACAGATCAGGTGAATGTTGTATATAAGAGAAAAGCAGGTACATACGGTCTGATTGAGCCGGAAGAATAGAAGAATAACTTAAAAGTCCCGTTTACACGCAGAAAAACGGGACTTTTTTTGTGCGTAAAGTTAAAAAGAAAAAATTGTATTTTATTTAGTACAATTTTCGGCAATCCCACGTTCTGAAAAGGATTGCAAATAGACATTCCCTATGTTAAAATAGGAGCAACGGGCAATGACAAAAAAATAACAATCATTGCCAACCCCCTAAAATATGGGGGCTTGACAATAATTCAATGGAGGAAAAAGAAATGGCAAAAAAGGTAGTATTAGCAGGTGCTTGCCGTACAGCAATCGGTACTATGGGTGGTGCACTCAGCACAACACCGGCAGCAGAACTCGGTGCAATCGTAATCAAAGAAGCATTAAACAGAGCAGGAGTTGCGCCTGAAGCTGTTGATCAGGTTTACATGGGATGTGTAATCCAGGCAGGTTTAGGACAGAACGTAGCTCGTCAGGCAAGTATCAAAGCAGGTTTACCTGTAGAGGTTCCGGCTGTGACGGTTAACGTTGTCTGCGGTTCCGGTCTTAACTGTGTAAATATGGCGGCTCAGATGATTCAGTCAGGTGATGCTGACATCGTTGTAGCAGGTGGTATGGAAAACATGTCTATGGCTCCATATGCTATGATGCAGGGTCGTTACGGATATAGAATGGGTAACAACAAGCTGGTAGATACCATGGTAAATGATGCATTATGGGATGCATTCAATGATTATCATATGATTAAGACAGCAGATAATATTTGTGAAGAGTGGGGACTTACTCGTGAAGAGCTTGATGAGTTCGCACTTAAGAGTCAGCTCAAGGCTGCAGCAGCACAGGAAGCCGGCGCATTCGACAAGGAAATCGTTCCTGTAGAAGTTAAGAAGAAAAAAGAAGTCGTTGTTGTAAACAAGGATGAAGGCCCAAGACCAGGTACTACAATTGAAGGTCTTGCAAAGCTTCGCCCGATTAACCCGGACGGATTTGTTACAGCAGGTAACGCTTCAGGTATTAACGACGGAGCAGCAGCTATCGTAGTTATGAGCGAAGAAAAAGCAAAAGAACTCGGTGTTAAACCGATGGCTACATTCGTAGCAGGCGGACTTGCAGGCTGCAGACCGGAAGTTATGGGTATCGGACCTGTTCCGGCTACTAAGAAGGTTCTTGCAAAAGCAGGTCTTAAGATTGAAGATATGGATATCATCGAAGCAAACGAAGCTTTCGCTGCACAGTCTGTAGCAGTCGGAAAAGATCTCGGTATCGATGTTGACAAGCAGTTAAATCCAAACGGTGGTGCGATTGCTTTAGGACACCCGGTTGGAGCATCAGGATGTCGTATCCTTGTTACACTTCTTCATGAGATGGAAGCAAAAGATGCCAAGAAGGGTCTTGCAACACTTTGTATCGGTGGCGGTATGGGATGCGCTACAATCGTTGAAAGAGATTAATTATCGTTCATTATAAAGGAGAAAACGACATGGAATTCATTTTATATGAAGTAAATGGTGCGGTTGGAACAATTACAATCAATCGTGAAAAAGCGTTAAACGCTCTTAATTCAACAGTTCTTGATGAACTGAACCAGACACTTGATGCAGTGGATCTTGACACAGTAAGATGTCTTATTCTTACAGGTGCAGGTGCGAAATCCTTCGTGGCAGGTGCAGACATCGGTGAGATGAGCACACTGACAAAAGCAGAAGGTGAAGCATTCGGTAAAAAGGGAAATGACGTATTCCGTAAAATCGAGACATTCCCGATACCTGTAATTGCAGCAATCAACGGATTTGCACTTGGCGGCGGATGTGAAATAGCAATGAGCTGTGATATCAGAATCTGCTCCGACAATGCAGTATTCGGACAGCCTGAAGTAGGTCTCGGAATTACACCGGGATTCGGCGGAACACAGAGACTTGCAAGACTCGTGGGGCCGGGTATGGCAAAACAGATGATTTATACAGCACGCAATATCAAGGCTGACGAAGCTTACAGAATCGGTCTTGTAAATGCAGTTTATGCACAGGAAGAATTGATGGCAGCAGCACAGAAGATGGCAGCAGGCATTGCAAAGAATGCACCGATTGCCGTTCGTAACTGCAAGAAGGCAATTAATGACGGTCTGGATGCAAATATGGATGATGCAATCGTGATTGAAGAGAAACTGTTCGGAGACTGCTTTGAAACAGAAGACCAGAAATACGGTATGGCATTCTTTCTTGACAAAAACAAAGAAAAAGTGAAAGAGCCGTTCAAAAACTGCTAATCAGTCTATAAGTAAAGAAGCCCTGACATAATGTCAGGGCAGGAAATAAAATTTAAGGAGGCACTACAATGAAAGTAGGTATTATCGGAGCAGGAACCATGGGTTCCGGAATTGCACAGGCATTTGCCATGACAGACGGTTATGAGGTTTGCCTTTGTGACATTAAAGAAGAGTACGCAGAAGGCGGAAAAGCAAAAATTCAGAAAAACATGAATTTCCTGGTTTCTAAAGAAAAGATTACACAGGAAAAAGCAGATGAAATCATGGGCAAGATTACAACAGGTCTTAACAACATCTGCGGCGACTGTGATCTTATCGTAGAAGTTGCTTTAGAGAAGCTTGAAATCAAACAGTCAATCTTCAAAGAGTTAATGGGAATCGTTAAGAAAGATTGTATGTTTGCTTCAAACACATCTTCTCTTTCCATCACAAAGATTGGTGAAGGATTAGACAGACCGATGATTGGTATGCACTTCTTCAATCCGGCTGACAGAATGAAACTCGTTGAAGTAATCAAGGGCGAAAATACTCCGCAGGAAATGGTTGACAAGATTAAAGCAATTGCTGTTGAAATCGGAAAAACTCCTGTAGAAGTAAAGGAAGCTCCTGGATTCGTTGTAAAC
>CAZFLR010000027.1:0-31451 GCA_964519385.1 uncultured Kineothrix sp. | reverse complement strand
CTTACTCATTTGCTTCTGTGTCCGCACATCGAACACACCTTTAGACAGTATATACCATTTCTTTTTATTTTTCAAAACATTTTTTTGGAATATTTTTATTTTTTGTAATTCATATATACAATGTCTTCCTGCTCATTTCCTTTTTTATCCATTGTCACGGTTTTGATTTCATATTTATCTTCCCGGTTCGGCACACGACTGATAATCGTCCGGACGCTCTTGGAATCGGAGAAATAATTAATCCAGATTACCTCGTCGCGATAGTCAATCCGCATGTATTCATAATAATTTCTGTCCGTATCAAACTTTTCATGCGACACATATTTTTCCAGTTGGAAGTCATAATATTTAATATTTGCCTGCTCTGCACGCTCTTCCTCCGTCAGCGTCTCATCCACATCTGTATAGTCATTGGTGTACAAGGAGCGTTCCCTTGACGACATTTCCATCAGAAGTTCAAAACGTCCTTCCATATCTCTGCTGTTAAACTTTTTATAAAATCCGTCAATCAGGAGACCTTTGGTGACCTGTACAAGTCCCGGTCCAAGGAGCAAAACCGCCGCCAGGAGAAGTCCTCCCAGAACCAGCACATAATTTCTTTTCGCCCTTTTCTGATGTTTATATCCGAAAGGCTCCCTTGCAAAATTACGTGCAACCCCAAGCTCAGAATTCAGCTTGTCATAATCCACATCCTCCGGACACAGAGCATCTTTCATCTGCTGCATCGTCTCATAGCGTTCAAAATCATAAACCGCAACGCCTTTCATGATTGCCTCGCTCTGAAATGTCATAACCCTTGTCAGCATATGCTCAGGCTTGTTCACAACCGCCTCTTCATTGATACGATCATAATATACCGGAAGCACTTCGCCTGTCACGTAATGGTAAAAAATCGCCGCTATTTCATATATATCCGCAGACGGACCTCTTTTCGCTTCCGGAACATACAATTCAACCGGCGCGTATGCATCCCTGCGTGCTGCGATTCCCGTCAGTTGCGGTGCTGCCACATCCTCCATCGGATTCGTGCAGCCGACCAGAACACATTCACCGCCTGCAAAGCGTATATTTTCCGGATAAACAGCCCCGTGAAAAATGCCGTTTGCATGAAGTCTTGTCAAAGTATCCATTACCTGTCCCAAATATTTCATCAAATCTTCCGGAAGAAATTTTGCACTGTGACGTTTGAACAAAAATTCTTTCAGCGTCTGTCCCTGCACATAATCTTCGATAACATATACAGTCTCTCTCTCCTCCAGATATGTCAGCACATTGGCTATACCTTCCACCGGATAGAGACGAATCAGCTTTTTGGCACGCTGAATCATATGCTCCTTCATATTTAAAAACAGTTCTTCATCCGAGAGTTTCTTACACTCAACCCTGTAATCCCTGTCCGGATTTCTCTGCATAATCTGATGCGGAAACAGCTCCTTTATAACAATGACTTTCTTCCTGAAGGTGTCATAGCCTTTATATGTGACCGTCAGTCCATTTTCTCCTATCAGTTCATCCACCCGGTATCTTCGGTCCGCAAGTGTCATTCCTGCCTGTAAAAATTTCTGGGGAATGGTATTTTTTTTCATTCTTCAGGTCGCCCCTTTTCTCTACTCTTATAACTCTCATATTACACTTTTATTAGTATAACATTGTCCTCTCTCTTTTACCATAAGAACTTGTAAAATCACTTGTCAAAACATGTATCACCGCTTACAATGAAGAAAAGCACTCAGAAAGAAGGAACTTCATGTATAATAAGAAACAGCGTCTCGCCGCCCTTCTGGGCATCATTTTGTTAGTATTACTCTATATTGTTACACTTATTTGTGCACTTTTTGATTTCGACGGAAGCGGTAAGCTCTTTCAGGCCTGCCTGTTTGCAACCATTGCCGTACCGATTCTGATATGGGTATATGTCTGGCTGTACGGAAAAATGACGGACAAAAAGACTTTTGCCGATTTCAACGTGGACGATTCCGCTACGGAAAGAACACAGAACGAGACAGAAGCTTCCTCCGGAAGCATAACAGTCTCCAAGCGAAAACCTCACAAGAAATAAACAGACGGCAGAGACGGTCAAACACCGAGCTCTGCCATTTTCGTAAGGACTTCATCTCTTGTTGTATATTGAATCGCGAGGAATCCCTCTCTTACAGCCGCCTCACAATTATCTGCCCTGTCATCAATAAAAAGACACTCTTCCGCCTTTAAGTCATATTCTGACAAAAGCTTCCGGTATATTTCCCTTCCCGGTTTTACCAGTTTCACTTTATAGGAGAGAATCCCTCCGTCCATATGACTTAAAAATTTCATATCGTCTGCACATTCACGCGCAATCTTCTCCGGATAATTGGACAAATAGTAGACATGATACCCACTGTTTTTCAGTTCTTCCAGCCACGGAATCGTCGCTTCCCTCTCTCTGATAATTCCGCTGAAATTTTCATACGCCCTCCGCAGTTGCGGCTCAATCTCCGGATCCTGTTGAATAAAAATATCCAAAAGCTCCTCATCGGAGTGATTTCCCTCATCCCCGAGATTCCAGACCTCATTTTCCACAGAAGCCCTGCAGATTCTCTGTACTATCTCCGGTGAAAAACCAAGGCTTTCAAAAAACTCTTTATAACAAAAGTCTACACAGACATTTCCGATATCAAACACAATATTTTTTATCATTCTTTTCACCTGTCGCATTTCATTTTTTGCTATCCTATCACAAACCCGACACGGACGCAACCCGGAGCGACACGAAATCCGTTCCCTGCGACTAACTTTTTCTCGACACTCACCCTCTGCTATGATAAAATAATGAGGTAAATAATTCTTAGGAGGAGATACATATGACAACAGATTATTCAAGCATGATGGACCCTGCTGCAGCAAGTGCCATGGCCGGTGCAATGACAGTCTATTACATCCTTGTCCTTGCCATCACTATTGTGAGCCTTATAGGTCTGTGGAAAATGTTCAGCAAGGCCGGCAAGCCGGGATGGGGATCTATCATTCCTTTCTACAACATGTACTGCATGTTCGAGATGGCTTTTGGAAACGGCTGGATGTTCCTTCTTACACTGATTCCTTGTGTGGGATTTATATTCCAGATTATCCTTTGCTTCAAGCTTTCCAAGGCATTCGGACACGGTGCAGGCTTCGGTTTCGGTCTTCTGTTTTTATCACCGATCTTTTACATGATCCTTGGTTTCGGCAATTCAGATTTCGTCGGACCACAGTAAGCCTCTGAAAGAGAAACGGGTTTATCGTCGTTTGCGATAAGCCTGTTTTTTTTGATGTATCTTTCATTTTTCATTAAGAAACTTCATATTTTTTTAAAAAAAGAAACACAATTTTGTCACACTTTCTGTCTATACTACAAATATCAGAAATGAAGCACCCCCTTCAAGCTTCTTTCTGATACGTGTTTCAACTCTTTATATTTTTTCATGAATCCCTCATAAGAAAAAAGAAGCGGCTCCTTAAAGGAGCCGTTTCTTTTTTAATACCCTGTCTCAATCCTTCCGATAAATTCGCGGATACGTTCATTGTCCGAATGGAAAATCTCATCCGGTGTTCCCTCCTGGACCACCACACCGTTTTCCATAAAAATAATACGATCTGACAACTCTCTTGCAAACTGCATCTCATGTGTCACAATAATCATTGTCATCTTTTCTTTTGCAAGCTCTTTTATTACCTTCAGCACTTCACCCGTCAGCTCCGGATCCAGCGCGCTGGTCGGCTCATCAAAAAATAGAATCTTCGGCTGCAGAGCCAGTGCCCGTGCAATCGAAACTCTCTGCTGCTGCCCTCCTGAAAGCTGATAAGGATAAGCCTTTCCCTTATCGGAAAGACCAAGCTGTTCAAGAAGCTTAAGTGCTCTTTCTTTTGCCTCTTCCTTGGGAATCTTGTCCACCGACACCGGTGCATCCATCACATTTTTTAACACATTATAATGCGGAAACAGGTTAAAGTTCTGAAACACAAGACCAAAGAAGCTTCGTATCTTTTTCAGTTCTGCCTTGGACATATATACAGACTTTCCGTTTACGCTTTTTGCCGCATGTTTTCCCATATAAAGCAGTTCTCCGTCGTCCATCTGCTCCAAAAGCGTCGCACAGCGGAGAATGGTGGATTTTCCCGAACCGGACGGACCGATGATGGAAACAACCTCTCCCTCTTTTACAGAAAGCGAAAAATCCTTGATTACTTCAAGAGTGCCGAAAGATTTTTTCATATGGTTCATTTCAAGTAAATTCATACCTCTTCCTCCCTATCTGTAATATCCAAGCTTCTTTTCTATCTGCTCCATTGCAAATGCCACAAGAAGATTGAATATGTAGTAAAACAAACCTGCAACCATAAGAGGTACAACTGTAGTCTGTGCTGCTGCAATCTGCTTTGCCAGTGTAAACATTTCCGCCACCGTGAGCACAAAGGCAAGTGAGGTATCCTTCACCAGGGTAATCACCTCATTCGTGACCGGCGGAAGTATTCTCTTAATTACCTGCGGAAGTATGATTTTAAAAAATGTCTGGCCCTTTGAATATCCCAGCACCTGAGCTGCTTCATGCTGTCCTGCCGGGATTGCCTGAATTCCGGAACGGTAAATCTCAGCAAAATAGGCTGCATAATTGAGTACAAAGCCTAAAATCACCGCCACCATCCTATAGCCGGAGTTCATTCGGATACCGAACACATAGTATGGTGCAAAATACACAACAATGAGCTGAAGCATCAGCGGGGTTCCTCGCATAATCGATATATAAAACTTAGAAATAGTCCGGATAAATCCGTTTTTTGCCATTCTTCCGAACGCAATCACAAGTCCGAGGGGAAGCGAAAATAAAAGTGTCAGGAAAAAAATTTCTCCCGTCACGAGCATTCCCTCTCCCAATTGTTTCAGCATTGTCAATAAATCCATGTGTTCCTCCTTGTTTACCCATGCAAAACTATAGAAGGTGCCTTTAAAAAGACACCTTCCTTAAAAATCTTATTCAGCATCTGAAGTAAGACATACAACGTCAGAAAGCTCCCACTCCTGTGCTATTTTTGCAAAAGTACCGTCCTCTACCATTTCATATAATGTATTCTGTACCTGATCTCTTAAGGCTTCGTTTCCGAGAAGGAATCCGATTGCATACTGTTCTGTCGCAATGTACTCATCCAAAATCACGAATTTGCCTGCTTCTCTTGAATTAATCTGATAATTGGCAACTCCGATGTCCATCGCAACTGCATCAACCGCTCCTGCTTCAAGATCCATAAAAGCTGTGTTGTAATCCGCAAACTGGTTTAATGATGCGAATGTCTCTGTCACAGCAACATTTTCTTCACTGTTCAACGCTGCAAGTGCAGAAGAATCCGCCTGAACAGCAACCACTTTTCCTGCAAGATCCGCCTGGGATGAAATGCCGGCATCTGCTGCCACCACGAATACCTGACTGTTATCTATATACGGCACTGACCATGTGTAGCTGTCTTCACGTCCATTCATTGTAAAACCGTTCCAAATACAGTCGATGGAGCCGGATGATAATTCCATATCCTTTGTATCCCAGTTGATTGGCTGCTTCACAAGCTCCCATCCGTTTCTGTCACAAACCTCCTGTGCAAGAGAAAGGTCAAAACCTACATATTCTCCTTCATCATTCATGTAACCATATGGCGGAAATTCTGCGTCAAAACCGACTGTAAAGGTAGTTCTTTCGTCGTCCTGTACTACAGCCTCCGTCTCATCCGGCACATTTTCCATATCGGACGTTACCGTCTCACTGTTTCCGCATCCGACCAACATAGCTGCCGTCATTACACCGCACATTAATAATGCCATTAACTTTTTCATTGTTTTCCTCCTCTTTTCTGCTTTAGCAGACTAAATTCAAATACGCTGTAATGTTATCACGACATTCGTTCCGTGTCAATTATCCTTTTTGGAGACCGGTATTTTCTCTTCGTAATCCGATACCATTTTCAAAATTTCTTTGGCATATTGCGGATAATCCCCCACAAGCTCCCTGACCTGCCTTTGTGCACTCTCTGCATTTTCCGTATTAAACTCCATCTGTTTACGGAGCTTCTGTCTTCTTGTAATCAGTGCATGGCGTACCTCCACCATCTCCTTAGGTTCCAGAATTGCATCCACCTGATGAAGCCAGATAAGCGGATCGTGGAGCTTATATTTTCTCAGAATTCGTACAAGCTGTTCCTGACTGAAGTTCAAATCCTTCATGGTCTCATTGATTCTGTCCCTCTCTTCTTTCTCCGAAAGATACCTCTCCCACATGCTGCTCAGCTCTTTTGCGGAGGTGATACCGAATTTCATATAAAGATAATCCAAAAGGTTCGTGTTATTTACATAGCGAATTTTTACACGGTTCTGCAAAAGAATCAGCTTGTTGAGGCTGTGCTGGGAGCGCGTTTTTTCACTCACTGCATCCATATATTTTACATAAATTACTGCCAGTGCAATCGCCGCTGCCGCTGCGGTCAGAATATAACCGATCTGTGTCTCCATCTCCAGAACAAGCTGCATAAAAAGCAGCATTCCCATACACGCAAATACCGCTATCGTGCATATGAGAGCCATTCCTCTTAGATTCTCCATCGCCGCAGATGCTTCCTGTTTCCGAAATAGACATGCCTGTTTCTCATTTTCAAGTCTGGAAAGATCACTTCTGACCGCCTGCTGATATTCCTCTGCCTCTCTCAGCCTTCTCACGCCTTCATCCGTCTCATCCTCAAGACGCTCCATCTTCGCAAAATCCGCATTGCTGAGTCTCTGCTTCTTTTCTTCGTATCTTCGCTTATCCACTTCAAGCATGCCGATTGCCTTTGCATGCTCCAAAAGACTTTCCCTGTCTTCTCCGGCAATATACTCCAAATCTTCCATATCCTGTAAATACCGGTTGACCGTTTGATACTCCTCCTTGCAGGCTTCAAGCTGCATCTGCGCATCCCCTATCTGTTCCAGCAGACTTTGGACATAGCACTGTCTCTCTCCGGCATCCTTAAAATTCACCTGCTCCTTTGAAATGGAATAGGTCTCCTCGCCGCCGTATTCCTCTTCCTCCGTCATTTCATCGGAAACCTTATATTTTCCGAATCGATTTTTCAATTTTTCCAAAAATTTCATACCTGCTCCAATACCATCTGACAGTATTCTTCCTTAAGCACCAAAGGATCTGTCTGTTCTGATTTATTTTGTATCTGCCGTTCTGCCTGTTCGGCCGCTTCCTCATAAAGGCGTTCCGCTTCCACAGATAATTTTCCGTACTCTTCATGTCCGGCAAGCCATAATCTGTACTTATCCTTCGTCATCAAAAATCTCTGACACAGAAGATACCTAATACACACTTCGTCTCTTTGCTCCAGTTCTAAACTTCTCTCAAAGCAATATGCAGCCGTCTCATACTGAAACATGATTGCTGCAAGGTCTCCGAGCCGGCCGTATATTTCTGCTGCAAAAGCCGTGTCTCTGCATACATCCTCACGGAGCAAAAGATTTCTATACGCCTGTTGTGCTTTGTAATACCGTTTTTCCTGTACGAATATATCCCCCTGCTTTTTCAGACGGTATATCACGGGAAGTGTTTCATTCTCCTTAATAAGGGCTTCTGTTCTGTTTCGCACTTCCTTTTCCGGATAGGCAGCTCCGTCAAGCAGCAATCCGCAAAAAGCATGCAGCGAACCGCCAAAGCGGATGATTCTGAAAAGCTCATCGGCAAGCTTTGGCAGACCAAGCTCATGCTCCACGAATTCAGCCAGCTCATCGCACATAAAATCCGCATCCAGGACCTCCGCCCTGTCACATATATAATAGCAGATTTCCTCTATCGTATAAACCTTCAGACCATCCGCCGGAATACAATAAGGAGTTTCTGCTCTCTTTCCGATACAGGCATAAAGCTTACTCATTTTCTCCTCCATCTCCGAGCACCAGCTCATACGTCACATCCACAGGAAGTCTCTCGTACAAATCTCCGAAGCCCTCATCCCTTATCCGGACAAGCATCTGCGTTTTTGACTGCATTTCCGCCATCAGCGAAAAACGAAACGCGCGGAACGGCCGTTCTGGCATTGGTGGCAGGGCAATCGTCTCCGTGTATGTTCCCGAGCCATCCAGCGGCGTTATCAAAAGCTCCACAGTATCTGCCTTCGCCATCATAAAGACAGTATCTGCCTTCGCCTCATACCAGCTTGTCCCTGCATCCAAAAGAGGAATGTATTCCTCCTTCTCATCGCATTGCATCCTAATCCCGACATTATAACAAAGCATATCCTTCCCCAGAAAGAGAAACTTTTCTGCCGTCTCCGACGGCCACATTCTCTCAGATGCAGTGTAACAGGCACCCTTTCCGAAAAGGTTATTTCCGGCAAACACCTTTCGATTTCTGCACAAAACCTTAAGGCTCTCCTTATACCAGTCGCCGCCAAACCCTTCGCCTATCAGATAAAGTGCCGTCACTATACGCCCGCGCGTAAAGCTCTCCGCATAATCTCTCAGCTTAAGGTCAAGTTCCTCCAGCCTGAGGTCATGTTCCATAATGGAAGCATAATGTTTTTTCTTCTCCAGTTCCTCCGCAAGCTCTTTTTCCATTGTTGTTACAATCGGACGCGTCTTATGATTCATCTCCACCCTGTAGGAAATCATCTTCTCACCCGTCAGGTCAAAGACACCCGTTTCATATCCCAGGAGCCTTTCCGGCTGCTTTATCAGATAATAAAAAAGACTTTCCTCATGTCCCTGCATGAAAATATTCTCTTTTTCCACCGGCAATCCGACAAACAGACTTTCTGACATATCCCTAAACTTATCATCCCAGGGCTCAGCCGTCAGGACCATGGCTTTTATCCTTACCGGTTCTTCATAAATTTCCTCAAGCCGCTGAAGTGCCCAGTCCAGTGTCCTTCCAAGGAACAGATTGCAGAGCATACTCACACGATACTCTTTTTTTTCGATAAACACCGTCTCCTGTTCTGCAAGGAGCCTCCACAAATGCTCCAAAAGAGTTCCTTCACCGGAAACCCCCTTTTTCACCGCCTCTTTTCCGCAAAACCACTGGTTGACACCGGGTCTTTTACACAGTGCGGTCTCGATATTTCCGCCCTCATTTCTTGAAGGAAACTGCAGCGTTTCCGGCTCACCGCCTTCCGGTGCATAGGAAATCTGCGCGTAATATTCATTTATATCATATCCGATTACTACTTCCACACTAACAATCTCCAAACAATTTTTCCGTCAAATAGGATTTCATCTCATATTTTTTCATCAGTTCATGTCCCGTGCGCATGTCTCCGAGAGCCTCGCACATGAGAATATCATTCAAAAGCCCGTAACGGCTTTCTCCCTCTTCTCCTGTCATATCACTTTTTTCCAGATATCCGCTCTCCGTCAGCATCTGTTCCGTGCCCTGCTGTTCCATAAAATAGTATTGCAGACGTTCTCCGAAGAAAAGGACAAATCTGCAGCAGTAATAGCCTGCACATATCTCCTTTAGCACTTCCCTGCAATACTGCTCCTGCTCACCATCTTTCAGATAATGCAGTGTTACGGTTCTTCCCGGAGCTGTTCTGTACTCAAGGTACGTCAGTTCCGTGTACGGCTTAATCCACGGAATAAATCCGGCAAACCGTGAAAAGAACGGAACGTATTGTTTTTTTGCAATGACATCATTGACAAGACGACTGATAAGTTCTTTCTGTCTGTCCGTATATTCGGACACCTCTGTCGCCATATAATACAGATAGGCAATGATGCTTTCATCTGCCATCTCACCTCCGCTGCAGAGCATCTCCTCCGCAGCTCTGAAAACCTCCGGCTGCGCAAGCTGCTGTCCTGTAAAATAACGATACAGCATATCACTTACATACAGCTTCATTACACTGTCTCTTCTCCGGTGCTCAGCATAATACCCAAAAACCTCCGACATACCGGAAATATATCCGTGCGAAAACAGGTATGCCTGCAAAATTCGTTCTGCAAGTGCCGAAGCATCCACCTCAAATCCGTCACAGGCTTTAAAGATTTCCTTCATCTGTCGCAGGGAGCCCTCAAAATAGCGACATAGGTATTCCAGCATCCGTTTCGTATATTTACCAAGCCGGAACGTGTAATAGACCAGCACCATCAGTTTTTCATGAAATCCCTGCTCTCTTGCCAGCCATCTGTCCGTCAGACGCAGCAAGGATTTTGACGGAACCCCTTCAAATCCGTAATCATAAAGAATCTCAAATGCTTTTTCATATTTTTCCAGATAAATCAGATAACGCACAACCTCTGCACGCCGGCTCACTCCTGCCTCACCGATTTCATATCGTTCCAAAATACGTTCCATGTCCGCATAGCGTTCACGGTCAAAATAGAGCTTCAGCATTTTATCCGACAACTCCATACGATAAGAAGAATCTACCTCTTCGCTGAAAATAAGCTTCTCATAAACCGGCCAGAGTGCCTCGTCCGCCTGCTCAAAATTTCCGTTTATGTTGGTACGGTACAATAAAAATCCGATATTGTCCGCTTCCTGCTCCTCCAGATACACAGCCAGTTTTTCTACATTCATTAATTTTGAATCGGTCCATTCATCCCTGTCACAGTACCTGTTGCCGTCAGCGTCCTCAAGCATAATCTCATAATCATCCGTGTAGCAGTCCACATATGCCCTCTGCTTTTCCATCGGGTATACCATCTCCCCGCAAAGCTTATCCTGCACAACGACAACATTTACGATATCCTTCCTCCCGGTCTTTATCAGATGTCTGAAGGCTATTTTCTGTATTTTTTCACGGGGAATCCTCTGCTCCTGACAGCTCATCACATAGCGATAAAGCACGGCCAGATTCTCACTGATCATCCCCTTGCCCATCTGCAAAAGGGCAAATTCCGCAATCGACTTTTCGTACTGGCGGAACAATTCCGGTATCTCTTCTCTGTGCTTTACAAGCATGGCATACAAAAAGGCTTTCCTTCGCTCATCTAAATCGCACTGATACACAAAATACATCAGCACCGTTCTCGGCATAAGCTCATCCGACCGTGTATCTGCTGACATCATATAATATTCGTACAGTGATGTGATGCGAAGCTGGCTTTTTACCGCTTTATCATACCAGGGAAAATATACCCGTCCGCTCATCTGGCTTCGCACCATAAGCGTACACAAGGTCTGAAGTGCTTCCGGAAAAGGATATTTTTCATAGCTTTGGCACAAAAACAAAAACAGCTTATGGGAGATGTTTTTTTTCCGCATGACAATCTCCGTCACCCGTTTTGCCATCTCTTCCGTATAAACGTCATGGCGCATAGCGAAGGAAAGTACACTGATTTCAAAATTTTCAAGCTTGGAGAGATATGCCAGACTTTTTTTATATACAGACAGGACTTCCAAATAAAGGAGCGGATTTCTGCTGCCCGACTCATATTGCTCCTCATATATCCGCACGCGCTCACGCTCATCCATATTCTCTGCGCACATTCTGACATACAGGCAGGCCAGAAGTGCATTCTCAGGCTCCTTCTCATAAAGCTCCCCTATCTGCTGACACGCACTTTCCGTATAGGTCCGGCTTCGTTCCAGCCATGCTCTCAAATACAGATAATAGGCCATGGCAAGTGCTTCCGGCTCCTGTATCTTTTGTACTTTATCAATATGTGAAAACACCCATCCGGCTTCACTTTCACGTCCCGTTTCCAACAATATGTGTATTTGGAACAATCTACCCCAAAGATTTCTGCCATAGCCGGCATTCAGCTTCTCGACTGTCTTTTCCGCCTCTCCGAGAATTTCAACACTGTCTCCCTCTGAAGTCGCATATGCAATATAGCTTCGCATAAGCTGCAGCATCAGCTTTCCTGACCGGAGTCTTTCCTCCCTGCGACGTGATTTTCCGGCCGACATCTCAACAATCACCGGCACCTCTGCTTCGCCGCCTTCATATTGAACCACCAGCGCGCCGACATTCGTTCCCGGTCTGAGCATGCCGGTCCTTATTTCAAACTCTGCCTGACACTCATTGCCGTCAAAGTCCCCATTCGTCAAAAGCTCCTTGCAGGGAGCCAAAAACTCTGTCTTTGACAGCATCCGGACAGACATATGTCCCCATCCGCTGCACACAATCGTCAAATGTTCCCTCTGTCCGTCAGAAACCTCTTTTAGAAGCAGTCCTTCCTCCGCCACATGATATGTATTCCCCGTCTTTTTATGAATACCTTTCAAGAACGCATCTACATTGTGCGCATTTCCTTTATGCGCGGACAGACCTCTGTACAAATCAAAGTATCTGCGGTCATGACCGCAAAACAGTCTCGAAAAATCCGCCGAATAAAAAAGTCTGACCGCCTCTTCCCAGTTTTCTCTTGCCAGATTCGCGAAATGAAACAAATTGCGTATCTCTCCCAGTGAAGTCGTGGCAAGCTGCTGACGGATTGAGACGGTAAAAGGAATGTGATACTCTCCCATTTCGGATAAGATGCACAGCTCTCCCTTTTCGACACTTCCCTCTTCAAGTCCTGTCGTGTCAAAGCGATAGGTCAGAACACCCTCCTTACCGACGAACTCTCCGACAGGGCAGTGCATACGATAATGATTCGCATAGAAAAAAACATGCATCTGACCTCCGTTTCTGGAACGAACCCTGACTTCACCGTCCAAAACAGTATCTGTACGGGACTCCAGCTCCAGCCGGCTCTGTGAAACCTCAAGGAAATCCTCCGTCTCCTCCTTCGGCTTCTCCTCCAGATATTTTTCGATTCTGTACATCTCTCTCACCACACTTCCTTCGTAGAAATTCTATCTTAATTGTAAGTATACCATTTTTCAAAATATTGTGGTATACTTAAAACATCATTTTTAGGAAGGAATTGTATTATGCATATAAACGAATCCGCAGAGAATTATCTTGAAACCATATTGATTCTGAGCCGTAAGCTTCCGGTCGTCCGCTCAGTGGATATTGCCACAGAGCTGAACTTCAAAAAATCGAGCGTCAGCATCGCCATGAAGAATCTTCGTGAAAAAAATTACATCACCGTAACCGATGCCGGATTTATTTATCTTACCGAAAGCGGACGAGAGATTGCCGAAATGGTTCTGGAAAGACATGAAGTAATTTCCTGCTGGCTCATCACTCACGGAGTTCCCGAAGATATAGCTTCCGAAGATGCCTGCAAGATAGAGCATGTCATCAGCAAGCAGAGCTTCGAAGCCATCAAAAGTCAATTATAAATTTCATTCCGCAATGCGCGTGACACCGACATAGATGTTGGATATCTCATACCACGTTGAATAATCGGTGATTCCCGTCTGCGGAAGTCTGAATATTTTCTGAAATGCACGGACGGCCTCGGCTGTCCGTTCTCCATATACCCCGTCAGCCGTCACCATTGGAATTGCCGGATAATTCTGTGAAATCCGGTTAAGCTGATTCTGTAGCTGTCTGACCTTATCTCCCGATGCACCAATCTCCAGATTATACCCCGGCCACGAAGCCGGAATCCCCGAAATAGCCTCTGTCGTATTGATATACATATCATTCCCGAAATAGTATCTTATAATTTCTATCGCAGAATATCCTTCCTCAGCCAGATACTGGCTTCCCCACTGCTTAAGCCCCTCACACTGTGTCCTTCTTCCGTCACAATATCCGGCAAAGATTGGCTGCTTGACTCCCGGTCTTGATAAGTAATTTGCAAAAATACCATCCACAATGCGGTCCATATTTTCATAAGTATTTCTGCCATATATCCACTTCTGGTCAAACGCCGTGGAGCTTGTGATGGTAAAATCGTACCCCTTTCCACGGTACCATTCCGTAAAAACACGGTTAAGTGTCACCGACAGGATACAGAGCGTATTGGCATAAATCGCCGCTTCGTCCCATGTCGCATAAATTTCGGAAGAAACCACATTCTTGATATAATCCTTATATTTCACGTAATAATTGGTTGCTGAAGAATCTGACGGAACTCCATCATGAACAACCACATACTCCGGAATCACCACTCTTGACAGGACAATTTCCCCGCTCTCTGCCAGAGGCTTAATCTCCGCCTCCGGAATCTTTGCCGGGTACTCTCCGTAAAGAGTATGCTCGGGAATCACGATATCCTCCTCCCTCTGCTCCGTAATTTCCAACGGATTCATAACGATATTCTGAACAGCAGTTCGTTCCGGTAAAATTTCACTTCCGCTGACCGATACCGGTTCATAGCCGGGAGCCTCCACCAATATATTATATTCTGAATATGGTCTGTACTGCGAGGGTGAAAGCGAAAACTCAATCGGAGGAGCCGCCAGTTCGACATTCTCCGTCTGTCCGCTGTCATCCGTCACAAGCTGCTCCAGAACCTGCTGCGACTGTCCGGTATAGGAAATACTGACTCTGGCTCCGTTTACCGGAATCATCCCCACGGAGCTGCTGACTTGTATTCCAAGCCTTCCCCTGTCAATCATATCCTCCGTCTGCGCCTGTTTTAAATTATTTTTAGACATAAAAAACCTCTGCACTTTTTTACATAATATGCAGAGGTTTTCTATTCTGTTATTTGATTCGGAAATTATTCAAGATTCAATTTATTTTTCATCAGATAATGTGTCAGGAAATAAAATCCCACAGTCAATGCTGCTATAATCAAAAGCATAATCGCCATAAAAACAAGCAGGAAATTAAGCATATCCACTGTACTTTCCACCGAATAAGGGTCCGCAAACATTGTCACCATCATCATCAGATAAGAGGACACCGTCTGAATCAGCATATAGATACCAATGTAGACTCCGATTGCTCCGATTATCTTATGTTTCTTAAAGGTCTGTCCGATGCTGACAGATGCATATCCCATAAACAGATTCATCAACTGACCTACAACAATCGCTAAAATATACAGAACTGCAATTGCTATAAATCTTGCATCCAAATCCACACTGATAAACATATCCCTAAAATCCATCAAAAAATCTGCCCGCTCTTCTGCAGGTATTCCGGCAAACACCAGGCCGAACACGGAAGCAATCATAACAATCGAACTGATAATCATCCAGACTACCGCTACAATCGCCTTAGACCCGATAAGCTGCGCCGGCGTTACCGGAAGCGTATGCATTAAATAACCCTGATCAGTATATAAATTCCTGTAAAACCGGATATAAAAGTAAAATGTCACCACCATGCACAATGCTGCAACACTGACAATAAAAAACATCATGTACAATACTACTGCCACAGAAACAAATTCATTCTTATCCATGGAATTCCATGTATCATTTCTCAGGAAGAAGGTTCCTATCAGGGTAAGACCGATTACAATCAGATTTAAAATTCCTACTAGTCTCCAGCTTTCCTTCCACTCATGTACCAATAATTTCTTTAACATGCGAACACCTCCCTGAAATAAGCATCAACGGTCTTTCCGTGCTTTTCCCTGATATCGTCTACAGACATCTGCAACACCAGCTTTCCCTGTTTGATAAAAACCACATCATCAAGAATGTTTTCAATATCCGATATAAGGTGTGTACAAATAATCACCGAAGCATCCGGATTATAGTTGCTGATAATTGTACGGATTATGTAATCTCTCGCCGCAGGGTCTACACCTGCAATCGGCTCATCCAGAATAAATAAATCCGCATCCCTGCTCATCACCAGAATAAGCTGAACCTTTTCTTTCGTACCCTTTGACAGAGTCTTCATTTTAGCTGACGGTTCTATCCCAAGGGATTCAAGCATGGACAAAGCTCTCTCCATCTTGAAATCCTCGTAAAAATCCTCAAAAAAATGAAGCATGTCTCCAACCGTCCTCTGCGCCTCAAGGTAAGTTCTCTCCGGAAGGTAAGAAACCCTTTTCTTCGTCTCAACTCCAGGCTCCGTTCCATTGATTAAAACTGCCCCCTTTGTCGGACAGAGAAGTCCGTTAATCATTTTAATCAGGGTTGTTTTTCCGCTTCCGTTCGGTCCGAGCAAGCCGACAATATGTCCCTTTTCAATTGTCAGGTTCAGACAATCCACAGCCGGGATACCATTCGTGTAACATTTGGTAACCCCTACGCATTCCACCAGTGCACTCATTATTTCTCCTCCTTATATAAATCCTTCGCTAAATTCATAGTCTGTTCATGAGTGAAACCGATTTCACTCATTTTCTTAAAAAACTGCTCTATTTCCTGTTTCGCAATTTTTTCCTTCACTTCACGAATCATAGCCTCATCCTCCGTCACAATTCTTCCGCTTGTACGCATTGTCGTAAGCAGACCGCTTCTCTCCAGCTCCATAAACGCCTTCTGCATCGTATTCGGATTCACTCCTGCCTCCGCAGCAAGCTCTCTTACACTCGGCAATTTACTTCCACTGGCATAATAACCGGAAATAATCCTCAACTGAATCTTCTCGACAATCTGCGAATAGATGGGTCTGTCATTGCTTAAATCCCACGACATATCTTATCTCCTTTCCTTGTATTCTCAAAGTACAGCTTTTGTATTATTGTACTACTCGTTTAATACAATAGTACAATTTTTTCTTAATTTGTCAACCCCTTATCACAAAAAAAGGACAGATTTCTTATCTGTCCTTTCCATCATCCTCTATATTGCCGTTTCTGCTTAGCAGATTTCTTTAATCCAGCCTTCCGGAGCTTCAATGGTTCCCATCTGAATACCTGTCAGTGTCTCATACAGCTTACGGGTAATCGGTCCCATCTCTTCCATTCCGCTTGGAAAACAAATTTCCTCACCATGGTTGATAATCTTGCCCACCGGGGAAATTACGGCTGCAGTTCCGCACAATCCGCACTCTGCAAAATCCTTAACCTCATCGATAAAGACTTCTCTTTCTTCTGCTTCCAGTCCGAGATACTCTTTTGCCACATACATGAGTGAGCGACGTGTGATGGACGGAAGAATGCTGTCGGATTTTGGTGTCACCACTTTATTATCCTTCGTAATGAAAAGGAAGTTGGCTCCTCCTGTCTCCTCAACCTTCGTTCTTGTCGCTGCGTCAAGGTACATGTTCTCATCAAAACCTTCTTCATGTGCTGTCACAATGGCATGCAGGCTCATCGCATAATTAAGTCCCGCCTTAATGTGACCTGTTCCGCATGGTGCGGCTCTGTCATAATCACTCACCTTCAGTGTAAGAGGCTTCACGCCGCCTTTAAAATAAGGACCTACCGGTGTTGCAAACACTCTGAACTGATAGTCATTGGCCGGTTTTACTCCGATTACCGGATTGGAACCGAACATATACGGTCTCAGATAAAGGGATGCTCCCGAACCATATGGAGGTACATAGGCAGCATTTGCCTTTACTGTCTCAACAACCGCCTCGACAAACTTGTCCTCCGGATATACCGGCATCTCAAGTCTGCGCGCTGAATCCGCCATACGGGAAGCATTCAAATCCGGGCGGAACACAACAATCTTTCCATCCTTCGTTGTATATGCCTTCATTCCTTCAAAAATTGTCTGCGCATACTGAAGTACACCGGCGCATTCATTTATCACAACTGTCGCATCCTCTGTCAACGTCCCTTCGTCCCATGCGCCGTCTTTATAATTTGACACAAATCTTTTGTCCGTCTGGATATATCCGAACCCAAGATTAGACCAATCAATATTTTTCTTTTCCATTTCTCATGCTTCCTTCCGTAATATATTTCGCCGGCACAAATATCTGTCCTGCTTAAAAAACAGTTTACCACCGTCATTTTTATACTGTCAATATATCATTTTTTCATATAGAACATAGCAGAAAATTATGGTATACTTTTATCGTATAAAAACTAAATTATGACGAAGGACTGTTCACATGAAAAAACTATACGAAAAATTAAAATATCACCTGTTAAAAGATATGGAAAAAGAAGGAGAGTCCAATGACCTTGCAATCCTTCTCCGGATTCTTTCCATCATCGGACTGCTTCACTGTCTGCTTATGATATTTCCCATTGCGCATACTGCCAACATACTGATGACTCTCTACCTGATTTTTGCCATCGGTATTTTTATGGGAGTCTATATCTGCACTTATGAGGGACGCACGATGTACGGTCTCTGGATTTACAATACGCTTCTGCTTTCGTATTCCATCCTTCTGTCCATTTTTGTCGGCTGGGGATATTTCTTTGTACCGATTATCTTTTCCACGATTCTTCTGGTATTTTTCTGTATACAGTTACCGATTCAGAGGAAGCTTCTGTATACGGCATTTTGCTCTGTACTGGTTCTGATTCTCGGCACAGGACACTATTTTCTGCCGGCGCACACAGCAGAACCTCTGGTTATCAGAATCGTTTTGCTTGTACTGAACATCAGTCTTTCTTTCCTTTCCTTTACGACGATTTCATATGCCTTTTATCTGAAATATACCAAATCAGAGGAAAAGATCATCCAGTACAACCGTCGTCTTGAGCAGCTTGTCAATACAGATGCCCTCACCACTCTCTGGAACCGCCGTGCCATGAATGAACACCTTTCCATTCTGGTCAACAACTACAATAAATACCAGACAGATTTTTCGCTTGCCATTCTGGACATCGACTTTTTCAAAAAAGTAAACGATGAATACGGACACGGAATGGGGGACTTCGTACTTAAATCCCTGTCTTATATTTTAAAAACCTTCATGGAAGAAAAAGGGCATGTTGCCAGATGGGGTGGAGAGGAATTTCTTCTGACCTTTGAAGATATGGATTACGACCAGGCCATCAGTTGTATGGAAGAGCTGCGCGTCCGCATTGAAGAAAGAGAATTTTCCTTCAAGGACGTTACCATACACTTAACCGTCACAGCCGGAATTGAAGAATATCACACCAATATCGGTCTCGACCAGATACTGACCAAGGCAGACGAAAAGCTGTATGTCGGAAAGACCTCCGGACGTAATCAGATTGTCAGCTCCTACTATTCCGTCTAAAGTTTCGCACAAATCAAAATTGGCACAAAAAAAGGAAGCTACGCTTCCTTTTTTTCTGTTTAACCTCAGCAGGCTCTTTTCCTGTATTTCCTTATACCCTCTCATACGTGGTAAAACGATACTCAATATCAAAATATGTCTGTTCGTCACTCTCAGCCGTCATCTTCCATTCCGGGTGTTCATCCAGATTCGGGAAGAATGTATCCGCCTCGTACCCATGATCTATCCGGGTCACGTAGGCCGTGTCACAATACGGAAGAAGCTGCTCATATACACTGGCTCCGCCAATACAATACACTTCACTGCCATGCTTTTCACTCTCTGCAATTGCTTCCTCTACACTGTGAACAATAATTGCTCCCTTCACCGAATAGCTTTTATCCGAAGTCAGTACAATATTGGTTCTTCCGCCAAGAGGCTGACCCTGCGGAAAGCTTTCCAGTGTCTTGCGTCCCATAATGATGACCTTTCCCATCGTCTCATTGCGAAAGAATTTCATATCATTTGGGATATGCACCAAAAGTGCATTTTTTCTTCCGATTCCCCAGTTTTTATCTACTGCAACGATTAATTTCATGTCTCTATCTCCTCTTATATCGCAATCGGTATATTCGTAATCTGCGGCCATGTCTCATAGCCCTCAAGGCTAACATCATTTCGGGTAAACTGATAAAAATCTTTGATATCCGGATTCAGCTTAAATTTCGGCGCAGGAAGCGGTTCGCGCGAAATCAGCTCTTTGATAATCGGTATATGTCTGTCATAAATATGCGCATCTGCGATGACGTGCACAAATTCTCCGACCTGCATATCACATACCTGTGCGAGCATATGCACCAGCACTGCGTACTGTACCACATTCCAGTTATTCGCCGCAAGTACATCCTGGGAACGCTGATTTAAAATCGCATTGAGAACCAGTTTTTCCTCTCCCGGTCTCTGCGTCACATTAAATGTCATACTGTATGCACAAGGATACAGATTCATCTCATGTAAATCCTGATGCACATATATATTCGTCATAATACGGCGACTGAACGGATTATTTTTCAAGTCATAGATTACACGGTCCACCTGATCCATCATTCCCTCTTTATAGGAATGCTTTACTCCCATCTGGTAGCCGTAAGCCTTTCCTATGGAGCCATCCTCATCTGCCCATTCGTCCCATATATGGCTGTGAAGATCATGAATGTTATTCGATTTTTGCTGCCAAATCCACAACAGCTCATCCGTTGCACTCTTAAGAGCCGTTCTTCGGAGTGTCAGAATCGGAAATTCTGCTGCCAGGTCATAGCGGTTGACAACGCCGAATTTTTTGACTGTATACGCGCTGGTACCGTCCTCCCAGTGCGGTCTTACCTTTTCTCCTTCCGTACTCGTTCCGTTTGTCAGAATGTCCTGACACATATCAATAAATATTTTATCTGCCATACTCATGGCTTATTTCCTCTCTTTCTATCTGTCCCATTTATCACACAGGGCATTAATCTGGTCTGCAAATTTGGCAAGATCCTTGTTCGCTCCGCCCTCATTCCTGTGAATGACGGCAATAAGTCTCTGACCTGCGTCAAGCAGCCTGTGGAAAATATCGCTTGCCGCCTTTTTCTTCTTAACAGGAACACCCTGTGCTTCGTAAGTAATCTCATTGGTTATCAGATCAAATTCCGTTCCGCTGTAAGGCGCGTATGTCTCATAGCCGTATTCGTGATGCAGACACTGTGCAAACGCTGTACAAACCGTGTCCTCACCATGCACAATAAATACGCGGTCAGGCTTCTTCTCAAATCCCTGAATCCATGAAATCAGCCCGTTTTTATCCGCATGTCCGGAAAGTCCTGTCAGCTTGGCAATCTTTGCACGCACCTGAATCGGTTCACCGAACAGTTTCACTTCATCGATGCCCTCTACAATGATACGTCCGAGCGTTCCCACTGCCTGGTATCCCACAAACAGAATGGTACATTCCGGTCTCCAGAGATTATGCTTTAAATGATGCCGGATACGTCCGGCCTCACACATACCGGAAGCCGAAAGAATTACCTTCGGTGTATCATCGAAATTGATTGCCTTTGACTCGTCACTCGTAATCGAAAGCCGGAGTCCCGGAAAGCTAATCGGATTGATTCCCTGCTTCACAAGCTCCATCGCTTCCTCGTCAAAGCAATTATATATATTTTTGTGGAAAATACCTGTTGCCTCCACAGCAAGCGGACTATCCACATATACCGGAAAGTCCGGATATCCCTCCACCAGCTTTTCTGTCTTAATCTTTCGCAGGAAATAAAGCATCTCCTGTGTTCTTCCGACAGCAAAGGAAGGAATAACGACATTACCGCCCTTATCAAAGGTCTCCTTCAGTATTTTGGTAAGCTCGGCAACATAATCCGGTCTTTCCGTCGCATGTAGTCTGTCACCGTAGGTAGACTCCATCACCACATAATCCGCATCCTTCGTAATCTGCGGATCACGGATTAAAGGCTGCTCCACATTTCCGATATCTCCGGAAAAAACAATCTTTCTGGTCACCCTATCCTCTGTCAGCCATACTTCGATACTCGCTGAACCGAGCAAATGTCCGATATCCGTAAAACGGATTTGTATCCCTTCACACAAAGTAATCATGGAATCGTAATGACAAGGTACGAGACACTTGATGGTTCCGTCTGCATCCTCCATCGTATATAACGGTTCCACTGCCGGATGTGAAGAACTTCGCTTGGCCTTACGGTTTTTCCACTCTGCTTCCTGCATCTGGATATGTGCACAGTCACGCAGCATAATACTGCAAAGGTCTGCTGTCGCATCCGTTGTATAAATCTGTCCGCGGAAGCCTCTTGCATACAAAAGCGGAAGCATTCCGGAATGATCCACATGCGCATGTGTCAAAAGCACATAATCAATCATCGATTCGTGTACCGGTATGTCAACATTTTCAAAAACATTGACTCCCTGCTCCATACCATAATCGACCAGAATATGTTTTCCGCACGCCTCAATATAATGACAACTTCCGGTTACCTCATGATCCGCACCGATAAACTTAAGCCTCATATCGTCTCCTCCTTAATATAACCATTTTAAACAAAGTATTCTGATTCCGGCGAGTACCAGAAGATGTGCCGGATAAAAAACATAAAAGAAATACTTATATCCTCTGCCCTTTTCACCATTGTATGAAGTAATTACAAATAAAAATGCCGGAAAACACCACGGCTGGCCCGCGCAAATTCCCATAAAAACATATCCTGTCATACAGGCAAGAATACGATTCCTGCGGAGCAGGTATAAAATCACTATCAAGGCAACTCCTGCTGCCCCATAGTCCGTCCTCATAAGCTCCGCTGCCACACAACAGCCGGCCGCCCCCATAAACGAGAGCACCCCCCGGACGATGCGTGTCGGCGCAGGCTGTTCATATGCCTGTTCTCCCCGGCAGATAAAGCAAAGAGCCAGCAATCCCAGTGCCAGAGTCAAAAACACATTCTGCATTGCCATATCACATGCCTTATCATAAAACGCAAGATCAAAGGGAATCTCAGACAACAGCGAAAACACCAGAAGTCTGCCCATATATTTCCATCTGCTTCGCGTATGTATAAATCCCTCTACAAGGAGAAAACAAAAAATCGGAAAAGAAGTGCGTCCGATAATCCGCAGTATCTGATAAACTGCATCGGCTCCGGCAAAGGCAGCACTTCCGTCATATGCTGATGTAAAAATATAAAAGAACGCAGCCCCGATATGATCTGTCAGCATCGTGATGACCGCTATTTTCTTTAAGGTTGCTCCACTCATAACACCCGGCTTTTCCATTTCACGTTTATATAATATAATTCATTTTAACACAAAACAGACAATAAGTTGCTGACATTTTGACCAAAAATTATATAATTTTTTCTACGTCTTTTTTTCTATTTTTTATAGGAATCTTTCTATTATTTTGTTATACTGAATGTAGTGTATAAAATAATGCGTGTCTGATGTTTGTGCAAACGCTTTCACGCATGAAAGAAAGGATACTGAATTTATGAAAAAAATTAACGATTTTGCTGATTATGAAATATTAAACAAATACATCTCCGACTGGTCACTTGTCACCGGTCTTGCAGCAACCATCACGGATTTCGATGAAACTGCTCTTTCCGAGGATTTTGACCACGATTCCTATCCGGTGTGCACTGTGGATGATTCGCTGTCACTTCTTCACGTAAACGGAGAGGTTCTCGCACAGCTTACATATGGTGCTCCAGAGGGCGTGTCCGCACAGGACGAAACCGTTCACAATGCCTTCAGCCAGCTTCAGAACCTGCTGAGCCGGACACTCACACAGCAGCTTGAAGCATCTGAAAATGCTGCCGAGCTTGCCAAATACAAGGATGAGCTTCAGGTATTCCGTTCACTCGTAGATCAGATGATTGAAAAATCACATGCCCTTGATAAAATCGAATCCAAACAGCGTATGCTTGCCCTGAATGCTTCCATTGAGGCTGCACGTGCAGGTGAGGCAGGTAAAGGCTTTGCAGTCGTTGCAGATGAAGTTGGTAAGCTCGCAAGTGTATCCGGCGAAATTAACCACTCTATCAAAGAAGGCATGAACGAGCTTTCCGAGCGTGTAGATGCATTGACTACAGCACCGGTTGAACTTAAATTATAAAAAGTTTCGACAAAAATACTCCCGTCCGCCGACAGCCCCTATATTCAGGGGAATGCCTCAGGCGAACGGGAGTTTTTTATTCTTCTTTACTTTCAAGCAACCTCTTCCACTCTTTCACATTTTCCTCATAACTCACGAAAGCTGCATCGCCTCTTCTGTCCGAAATCTCATAATGCTTTTTTATATACCTTCCCAGATACAGATTAAACTTTTGAACTCCTTTTACATTCAGATGATTCTCATCCGCAAAGTCTGTTTTAAATTTAATTCCGACCTTGTTATAACGCACATTCAAATCCAGATATCTCACATCATCATTTACCGTCTGGAGGCTCAGATATTCTTCCAGGGAATTAAATATCTTTTTATCATCCGCCGGCATAATATAAGGCGCGTTTATCAAAAGCAGCGGAATATCCTTTTCTTCTGCAAGCTCAAGAATCTTTTCAAAATATTCCAGTGTTTTTGGAGGAATCTCCGTCTTTTCCCCGATAAACCGAATGTCCGGTTTTTTCATCTTGTTCGTTTCAAAAAGCGGATGGAAGCCTTTATAATTTTCACTTGCAATGATTTCAGGACAAAAATCCTCTCTGGTCAGTTCCGCATACCTGCTGTGAAAAACAGGAAACTCCAGCATATGCATCCATACCAGTCCTGTTTCTCCCTCCCTGACATTGGCTTTAACCGCCTCATATTTATTTTTTCCGAAACGCATTCCGTATGTATTTTTTACAATTTTACTGTCCTTGGAATAATCAAATTCCTCCACGAGACGATAAACGTCCATGACAATAAGCTCCGGTGTCTGGTATTCCAATGCCTCTTTTAAATAATAATACGTGTTCCATGTCGGCTGCATACTCGCACAGAGATTATATGAGGCAATCCCGTACTCCTCATACAAAACAGCCGGATTCACATTAACAAATGCATGCGAAGAACCCAGCACAAGTACATCCACCGTTCCTTCCTCAAGCTCGTAAAACCGTTCCATCTGAAGGATTCCGTCCGTATACTTAAAGGACAGAATACTGTTTAACTTCAGAAATATAAGAGACAAAATACACAGAAACGCAATTACTCTGCATACCTTTTTCTTCATTTCACATAAACCTTTTCTTAAAACTGAAAATATATAAACTGCGCTGCATCATAGCCCGGTCCGTAAATTCCAAACACAACAATCGATATAAACAAAAGCATGTAAACAGCCCAGCGGAACCACAGCGACTGTGTGTTTAAATATTCATAAAGCAGAACGCTCTTCTGATATCTTATGACATCCACGGCCAGAAGCACGACCAGCGAGATGAGAGCAATCATAAACTCCACATTGCTGAGTCCCACAGAAAAAAGAGCTCCGTTACACCACGCCCACGGATCCGGATATACAAAAATTCTGCGGATAAAATTCACACTGTCCATCAATGTGTTGCTCCGGAAGAAAATCCACGCAAAATCCACCAGAACAAACGTCACAACTCCCTGTAAAAGCTTATGGCTGAAACACTTCGTGTTCATATGTAACGCCTGCGCACATTTTTTTCTGACGGGCGAAAGGATTTCACCTGCCACCTGATAAATGCCGTGCAGCCCTCCCCACACAACAAAATTAAAGCTTGCGCCGTGCCATAATCCGCTCACCAGAAACGTTACCAGAAGATTGAGGTATTTTCTTCTTTTTCCTTTCCGGTTTCCTCCGAGAGGGATGTAAAGATAATCCCTGAACCATGTGCTGAGAGAAATATGCCATCTTCTCCAGAATTCTTTTATGCCCGTGCTGAAATAAGGCGTATTAAAATTCTCCATGAGCGAAAATCCCATAATTTTCGCGCATCCCACGGCAATCATGGAATAGCTGCCAAAGTCACAGTATATCTGAAAAGCAAAAAAGACTGCGGCCATAATCAGCAGCGGTGCACTGTATTCTGTATAGTGGTCAAATACGGCATCAACAAAAATCGCCAACCGGTCTGCCACCACCATTTTCATGAAATATCCCCACAGCATTATAGCTGCACCGCCCGTTATGTTCTCGTAATTCCAAAGACGGAACGTATGCACCTGCTGTACCTGTTTCATGAGATTTTTGGAACGTTCAATCGGTCCTGCCACAAGTTGCGGAAAAAAGGATACAAAGAGCGCGTATTTAAAGAGATTTCTCTCCGGCTCCATCTCTCCACGATATACATCCATCGTGTAGCTGAGTGCCTGAAATGTGTAAAACGAAATTCCGACAGGCAAAAGCACATCAAACGGCTTATCTATCACTGCGATTCCAAAACGTCCAAGCAGATAATTTATATTTTCGAGTGCAAAATCAAAATATTTAAAGAAAAACAGGATACCAAGATTCGTGACAAAGCTGCACGCAACAATACTCTTTTTTCTGTTTTTCCTCTTCCCTTCATCATCAATTTTCGCTGTTTTCCCAATCAGAATACCGCTCAGATATGTAATCACCGTGGAAAGTGCAATCAGCACAGCGTACTTCGGATTCCAGCTCATATAAAAATAATAGCTCGATACCAGAAGCCATACATATCTCATTTTTTTCGGTATTACAAAATAAACAAATAAAACAACTGGAAAAAACACAAGAAAATCTATGGAATTAAAAACCATATTTTCCTCCCGTTATACCCGTACCTGTTTCTTTTTCTTCTTCTCTTCATACATTTTCTTATCCGTCACGCGAATGCAGTCCTCCAGATAGGTCTTGGCCTCAACCCTGAAGACTTCACAGCCGAAGCTCATGGAGAGTTTCGCCTTTCTTTCCCCGGCATTATACTCCTCAATCCGCTGCTGAACTCGCAGCCAGTATTCCTCAACTTCACGTTTGTTGTGAACAGTTCCCATGACGATAAACTCGTCACCTCCATAACGTATCACATAAAACTTGCCGGATTCCTTTTGAAGAATCTCCGCAGCCGCACTGATAATTTCATCCCCGGTCTCATGTCCGTATACATCATTAATCATTTTTAGATTATCCAGATCAACAAATGAAAACTGCATGGAAATACGTGACATCATACACTTGCGCTTAATCTCCGCAAAATGCCGTTCCATACCGAAACGATTATATACACCCGTCAGGGAATCCCTGATATACATATCATCCAGACGGTTCATTGCATTCTGAAGCATACTCTGCTTGCGAATATTTTCAACAGAGTCTCCGATTTTAATCAACCAACTGATATACAACTGGTTATTAAAAGGAAACGCACTGTCCACAAACACAAAATAACCGAAATTGCGTTCCAAAAAGTGCATCGGCGAAAAAATATACAGCTTACATTTATCGGATTCCTTAAACATATCATCAAAAGCATACTTGGATTCAAACGGTGCCTTTGACACAAATGTACCGTTTTTATATGAAAGAATCGGATTGCTCAATCTGGAATAAGCAAGCCTTTCCTCTATTGTCATCTCTTCCTGCTCAAGGATGTCAAGCTCAAATACATTTTCCACAAAGCCTTCATTGACACAGCAATAAGCTTCCGACACATCAATCTTCGGGATAAACTCCCGAAGAGATTCCATCCAGTCATTCAGTCCGTTACCTTCTGTCAGATTTTTTTCAAGCTTAATGAGCTGGTGGAGCATTTTACGTCTGTTGATATCTTCTCCCCGCACCAGACGGACATCACGCTCTGCGTAAAGGCAGGATTGGTCCTCACATCCGCAGCTTTCATCCAGAATCACTTCATCCGGAAGTAAGATATCCTTTTCCACGTTTTTTCCGGACAGCAGTTCAACAACTACCTTGCACGCCTCCATGCCAAGTTCCATAAAACGGGAACGGACCGATGTAATACGCGGGTAATGTCCCTGTGACTCTATACTGTAATCATATCCTGATATAATCACATCCTCCGGGACTCGGTAACCCTTTTCCATCAGAATGTCACAGATTGTGATTGCCATAACATCATTGGCACATATAATCGCATCCGGAAACGGAAGTACACAATTTAAGATTTCCTCTGCTGCCTCTTCTCCGCCGGTGACATAAAAATCTCCCTGACTGATACGCTCAGGCTGAATCGTAATACCATGCTCCTTCATCACGTCCTCAAACGCACGGAAACGCTCCGAAGCATCCTCATTTCCTTCGATTCCTTTTACAAAATGAATGTTTTCAGCCTTATGGTCCACAACAAAATGTTCGACAAGCTTGCGCATAGCCGTGTAATTATCCGTGCGGATACTGTAATAGTCCTTCAGCTTACAGCCGATACATACAACCGGACATGTCAGCGGTTCTAAAATTTTCTCAATCATCCGGCGATTGTTCTCAATATGAAAAACATTAGAAAATACAATCACGCCGTCAAAAAGACTTAAATCCGGCAGGTTCACTATATTAACCTCTCCCAGATTATGCTTATCCTTCTCAAATGCACCTGTGTACCACAAAAAAACCGCAATATTAAATCCACGGTCTTTTCCGTATTCCTCAATTCCTTTCAGTGCTATTGCCTGTGCTTCCGAATCGAGTGCCGTCATTAAAACTGCAACATTCTTAAATCTCATAACTACCCCCTGCTACAACCTTCCAATCAGCAAATTACCCAGTTCCATTTTACCACCGATAACCACTCTTCACAAGGAAAATGAATCCACTTTATGTTTTTTAACGATTAGTTCTCTACACACAAAAAAAGATTCCGTCTCACTGGAAACGAAATCTTTAAACAGAGCGCGAGACGGGACTCGAACCCGCGGCCCCGACCTTGGCAAGGTCGTGCTCCACCAACTGAGCCACTCGCGCATTTCTCCCCGCTTTTCAGCGGGCAAAAATAAATATACTACATGAAATATGTTTTGTCAATCCCCTTTTTCTAATTTATTGCAGCCATCATCGCCAACGTTCACTCTTCCACCTGATTTGCAAGCTTCACACGGTAAATCCGTCTGAGAGATTCATCGATACGCTCCTGCGTAATTGTTCCCTTATTGACTGCATCCAGAATTCCGTTATAGGATTTCAGGAAATTCTTAGGTGCAAGAATCATATCCGCTCCCGCTTCAATCGCACCGACAGCCGCCTCCGCATAGGTATACTTTTTATACATGCACGAACGGTTCATGAAATCGGTAATTATGATTCCGTCATATCCCCACTCTGCCCTTACAATATCTGTAATCACTTCTTTTGACAGAGAAGCCGGCCGTTTATCTCCGCGGATTTTAGGCAGACTGACATGCGAAATCATAACCAAATCCGCACCGGCATCTATCGCCTCGATATATGGCGCGTATTCCTTCTGTAAATCCTCTTTCGTTCTGTCGGAAATCACCTGTCCGTCGTCTCCGTCCTGTGTCACATCACTATAGCCCGGGAAATGTCCCACAGCCACATATATCCCCTGATCCGACAAGCCTTTTACCATATTCTTACCAAGCTCTGACGTTGTCTCCGCACCCGTACCGAAGCCTTCCTTCTCAGCCACGCTTCCTTCCATGGCGGAAACATCAACATTCGGTGAAAAATTCACATTGATTCCGTACTGATGAAGCTCACTTCCTATAGAAATTCCTGCACTGTAGGCTCCCGATATTCCCAGAGTTTCTCCGATTTCTTTCTGTGAGGAAATCACATTTTCCGTCAGGCCGCTCACAACAAACGGAGACTCTTCGCCGCCGCTTTCTTCTATTCCGATAAAGGTATCCGCCGGCACATAATTTTTTATATTAGCCACCAGCGTGCTAAAGTCGTTCTCCTCTTCTCCCGTCATATTGGATTCATCCAAAACAATTCCTCCAACCGGATATGCGGCCAGTTTTTCTCCAAATTCGCCGCCCACAGCCGTCACATCGCTTTCAATCCCAAGAATCTGAGCCGGTGTCACAAAAAAGAGTCCCGCCACCTTCTCTTCCAGGGTCATGGAGCTTATTTTCTGATTCACCAGTTCTTCCAGTTGTGCATCCTGTTCCCCATCAAAAATCCCCTGTTCCTCCTGCTTATCATCCGCAGCAACGGTATCCGTTTCCGTTCCGTCTTCTTCCCCGGAGGTTTCTTCCTCCGCCTCATCAGATATCTGCTCCTCTGTCTCGTCCATGCCCGCATCCGTACTCCCAACCGGTTCCTCATGCAGGCTCTCCGTCGCCACTGCATCGACCGTTGTCGGCTTCGGTTCTGTCTCCTTCCCCGCAAATATCTTCACAAGAGCAAAAACAGCAGTCCCTATCAAAATCAGGATGACCAGAATAACACCCGCCAGAATGGCAATTGCCTGTGTTCTCTCTTTTTTCCTTCTTCTTTTTCTTATCTCTTCCCTGCTTAATCCATTTGTTTCAAATTCCACGGCGCAACCTCCAAAACAACTGTTCAAACCAACCTATTTTATTTTAGTATAACACAAAGACTTAGCGGGCATCAATCTCTTTTCGACTGACACCCGCTAATTAACTGTTTGATCCATTGGACCTACCTCCGTATTCTGTTGTAATTCGTTCCATCCTCGGCTTCGTACTGATTGTACTGCAGTAAGCTGATGCTCTCAAGTTAAAGGCTATCATTTTATCTTTCGTACTTTACTGCTCTTCTTCTCTTCATGTACTTGAATGCAACTTGTGATTTTCTCTTTTGTGCTTCTCTAAAGCACTTGACTTAAGGCTTTGGTGGTCTGTACCTCTCTTTCATTAGATTAAATCTATGTGAATTTCTTTTGTATGAACTTAGTATACCTTCCGCTACGACATTTGTCAACACAATTTTTCATTTTTTTGAAAGTTTTTTGAAATTATTTTTATTTTCGACTTTTTAAATCAAATTGTTGCGCAATTAAAGGAAGATTTTTACAAAAAAGCTATTCCTGCACTTCATTTTATGCTACAATCAGAAAAGAAAAAGGAGGTAGCTTATGTCATATGTAAAAAAAGCCTTTGAAAAAAAGGCAAAGCTTATTATTAATAATTTACAGAAACGTAATATGGAGGGATATTACTGTGAAAGCAGCCAGCAGCTTTTAGAAACTCTCCTTCCGATGCTCGAAGAAGGAGCCAGCATCGCGTGGGGTGGCTCAGAATCCTTAAAAGAATGCGGACTTATGGATGCCTTAAAGGCAAACGGCAAATATCAACTGATTGACCGTACCAAAGCCCAGACTCCTGAGGAGCAAAGAGAGGTTTATCTTGAATCTGCCGGAAGTGATTACTATCTGATGAGCACAAATGCCATTACTCTCGATGGAGAGCTTGTAAACATCGACGGCAACGGCAACCGTGTTGCCTGCCTTATCCACGGGCCAAAGTATGTATTTCTGGTTGTCGGCATGAATAAGGTGGTGACTGATATCGGTGCCGGACTGTCTCGCACACAGAATATTGCAAGTCCGCCGAATACCATCCGTCTCAACAAGAAAACTCCTTGTGCCGAGACCGGAATTTGTGGTGGTTGCCTGTCCCCTGACTGCATCTGCAGCCAGGTTGTAATTACACGCCGCAGCCGTCACGATGGCAGAATTAAAGTATTTCTTGTTGCAGAGGATTTAGGTTTTTAATATTTTTTCAGCTATACACCGATGCAAAAAGAGCCGGCATTTTGGCCGGCTCTTTGTTTTTCCTCTATTATAACTGTATATCTACAAAAATACGATAAATCGCACGGATTGCTTCCTCAAAATCATCATTTCTGACTCCGATGATAATATTAAGCTCAGAAGAACCCTGGTCAATCATTTTCACATTTACATTTGCATGTGCAAGTGCAGAGAAAATACGTCCCGCCGTACCACGAGTCTGGCGCATTCCGCGTCCTACGACAGCAATCAGGGCAAGGTCAGCTTCCAGGTCAATATAATCCGGCTGAACCAGCTTGTGGATGGTTGCGAGTACATTCTGCTCTTTTTCCTCAAATTCAGACTGATGCACAAAC
>CAZFLR010000026.1:0-33471 GCA_964519385.1 uncultured Kineothrix sp. | reverse complement strand
GATAGGTAAAAGGATGTAAGAGAGAGATTTCAGTATTCGGTTTTGAAGGCATGGCAGTAAAGGACTTCATTTTGAAGTTCTTTTTTTATGTTTAAAGATAATTTTTGCAAATTAGCTTAATTTAGTGTACATTTTCAAGGTTTTTTGATATAATTTATTTGTGCTGATATGACAGCATCAATATAGGGTAAATATTGGGAGTTACGAGAGGTGAGCTATGGATACTAATATTTTATTAGAGAATGGAACGAATGAGTTAGAGGTATTAGAGTTTATTTTAGATGGTAATTCATATGGAATTAATGTTGCGAAGATAAGAGAAATCATCCCGTATCAGGAAGTGACACCGGTTCCGAATGCGCATCCTAGTATTGAAGGTATCTTCATGCCACGTGACGTTATGATTACGGCAATTGATTTGAAGAATTGTTTGCAGCGCGGACAGTCAGAAGCTTCGGGATTGTTTATTATTACGAATTTTAATAAGCTTGATATCGCTTTTCATGTAGATCAGGTAATTGGTATTCACCGCGTGTCATGGAGTTCGATTATCAAACCGGGGACGACCGTGTCGAATTCCGAGGATGGTATTTCTACAGGAATTATTAAGATAGACGGTAAATTGATTATTATCCTTGATTTCGAGAAAATTATTACCGATATCAGCCCGGAAACAGGACTTAAGATGACGGAAATCGATGCTCTCGGCGAGAGACAGAGAAATGATGTTCCGATTTTGATCGCGGAGGATTCGCCGCTTTTAAATAAGCTTATAGTGGATTCTTTGAAAAAAGCCGGATATCACAATCTGATACATACAGAGAACGGAAAAGAAGCATGGGATATTATCAGCGATTGCAAGCAAAAAGGAACTCTGGATGAACATGTCAAATGTGTGATTACAGATATAGAAATGCCTTTGATGGATGGACATCGATTAACCAGACTGGTCAAAGAGGATGATGCAACCAAAGATATTCCGGTTGTGATTTTCTCCTCTCTTGTAAATGATGATATGAAGAAGAAAGGCGAATCACTCGGAGCCGATGCGCAGCTTTCGAAACCGGAAATCGGTAATCTTGTAAAAGTTATTGATAGTTTAGTGCTTTAATAAAAAGGCTGGGTTTTAGTTCCCAGCCTCTTTTTAAATTATAAGAAAATCAGGTAAGAATGGTAGAAAATTATGCAGTTGATGAATTATGAATGCTTGAAGAAAAGCATATCAGAAGCGGATCTTATACTTGTCGGATTGGGAGAAGAGTGGGTTTTGACCGAAGACCGTATGCTTGAAGACATGGCAGAGAAAAATAAAGCTATGTACGAAATTTACAAAATTGCCGCAGAGGATGAAATGTACGCTGACTTTGTGCAAGTGCTGACCGCGTGTTATTTTATGAATTATATTCCAAAAGAGCTGGAAAATGCTTATAAAAACATGTATCAGATATTGGAAAATAAAAATTATTTTATTGTATCGCTTACAGTAGACCCATATCTGTACAGAATGGGATTTAAAGAAGAACGCTTTGTAAATCCTTGCGGGACATTTAAAAAATTACAGTGTGCAGAAGGGTGTAATGCTGACCTGACAGATTCAGTCGAATTATTAGAGTCTGTGATGCGAGTTATAGCTTCAAGCAATACCAATCATTGTAATGTGAAGGAAATATTAGATGCCTGTATGCAGATAGTGAAAACATATCATTGTGAAAAATGTGGAGGTCCTGTGGCCTTTAATCGCTTGGATGCCAAGAAATATCGTGAAGAAGGATATCTTCAAAAATGGCAGATATACATGAAGTGGTTACAAAGTACGTTAAATAAAAATATAGTTGTACTTGAAGCGGGAGTTGGAATGAAGCTGCCGTCGGTAATCCGTTGGCCGTTTGAAAAAACCGTTTTTTATAATCAAAAAGCAACTATGTTTCGTGTTCACGAGAAATTCTATCAGGTGAACGAAGAAGTGGCAGAGAGAGCTTACGGATGCAAGTGTAATTCAGTTCAAATGTTTAGTGAAAAAATTTGGAGGCAAATTAATGAGTTCAAGTGAATCATATCTTGACAGTTTATTAGCTGCATTAAATGGAGAAAAACCTGAGATTGTGGAAGAGCCGGAGATTATCGAAGAATCTGAGATTGTGGAAGAGCCGGAGATTATCGAAGAATCTGAGATTGTGGAAGTGCCGGAAAAAATTGAGATTACCCCGATATCGGATGAGCCGAATGAAGCAGTCAGCGCGGATGAAATCGCAGCATTGTTTACGCAGGCAGAGATTGATATGGAAACGGGAGACAGTTTGTCGGAAGAAACCGCAAATTTTGCTGAGCCGGAAATTTTTGAAGAAGAGGAAGAACCGGAAGGTATATCGTTCGATGATATCTTGGCACAGATGAGAGATGAAGAAGAGCCGGTGATAGAGAAGAAAGAGGATCCGCTTTCCGATATACAGGATGAGATAGAGATAGACATGAATAATCCGGAAGAGCTTGAAATGCTGCTTGGTCTGGGAGAAAGACCGGATTGGTCTGCCCGGAAGGAGGAACACGGAAGTGAAGAGCAGGAAGCGGAAGAAACGCTGCCGGAGCCTGCCCTTTTTGAGGAAAATCAGGATTTAGAAGAAATAAACAGTCTGCTCAATATGCTAGATAATAATGAAATGATTCCTGTTGACACAGAAGAGAGTGTACATGATTTTGCGGATAAAATGGATTATGAAGCAGAGCAGGAAGCATCGCTGAATGAACTATCAGTTGAAGAAAAAGGGAAAAAAGAGCGAAAAGAAAAGAAATTAAATTTTTCATTTTTCGGAAACAAGAAAAAGCGCGGAGTCAAAGAAGAGAACAAGGCTGAAGCAGAGGTGCAGACGGAAGAAGAACTGCATAAAGATACAGAGCTGCTGTCAGAGGCAATGGAACAGCCTAAGGAAGAGCAGGGAGCAGATGATATATCTGACCTTCTGGAAGCTTTTTCGCAGGATAATATGGATATACCATTTGATTTGTTTGCAGAGGCGGAGCAGGATGAGGGAGATTTAGATTTAATATCCATGCTGGAAGAAAATGAGAGAGCCGGTGCAGATAAGCCGGAAGGAAAGAAGCCGGTTGAAAAGGATTCGGAAGAAAAGAAGGGATTCTTTGCAAAAATGCTGGATGTTCTGACGGAGGAAATTCCGGAGGAGGAACAGCAGGAGAAAGAAACGAAAAAGAAAAAAGGAAAAAAGGGTAAGAAAAAACCGGTGACGGATGCAGATGATAATGAAGGTATTCTGGAAGAACTGGATGCAGAGGAGGATACCGGAAAGAAGAAAAAGAAAGCCGGGAAGGAAAAAAAGCCGAAAAAAGATAAGAAGAAAAAACAGGCGAAAGCTCCAAAAGAAGCGGACGTTGCGGATATCATTCAGGACACCAAGAAACTTCCGATGAAGATGGTTGTCCGTATTTTTGCACTGTGTTGCTCAATTATGGCACTGATTCTTTTAATCAATCATTTTGTGCCGAAATTCTGGTCATTGGCAGATGCGAGAAATGCATTTTATAAACAGGATTATGAGACAACATATCAGGAGATGAAGGGGAAAGAGCTTTCTAAGGCGGACAGCAGACTTTATGAAAAGGCAAAGGTGATTTTACAGCTTGATCGTAAGGTGACTGCCTATGAAAATTATAAACAGATGAATCTGCCGGTGGAAGCACTTGACAGCCTGCTCTCAGGCTATTTGTTGTGGCAACAGCTTGAGGAAAAGATTGCAGAATATGATGCAGTGTCGGAAACGGACGAAATAAAGCTTGAGATTGTCAATGCGCTTTTCACGGATTATCAGATTTCTGAGGAAGAAGCGGCTGAGATTAACGCACTTGACAACTATGAGTATACTTTAAAACTTGAAGAGATTACCGGAAGCCTGAGCAGCCATAACAGTGCTTTTTATACAGAAAAGAACAGTGAAGCAGTGGTGGTTCTGGAAGAACTTCCGGAGCAGACAGCAGACGGGGAAGAGGAAACACCGGAACATGTGCTGCCTGAGGAGGAAATAAAATGATAGCGATTATTGATTATGACGCGGGTAATATCAAGAGCGTGGAGAAGGCGATTGCAGCACTGGGCGAAAAGGCGGTTCTGACCAGGGAACCGGAGCAGATTTATGCGGCTGAGAAGGTGATTTTGCCGGGGGTCGGTTCGTTTAGGGATGCAATGGAAAAACTGAATCGTTACGGACTTGTGGAAATTATAAGAAAAGTGGTGGAAAATAAGACACCGTTTTTAGGAATATGTCTGGGGTTACAGCTTTTGTTTGAAAGAAGCGACGAAGGGGAAGGTGTTGACGGACTTGGAATTTTAGAAGGAGAAATTCTTAGAATTCCGGACACACAGGGACTTAAGATTCCGCATATCGGATGGAATTCGTTGAATTTTCCGAGAGAAGGCAGATTATATAAAGGTCTGGAAGAAAACAGTTATGTGTATTTTGTGCATTCCTATTATTTGAAAGCGAAAGATGAGTCGATTGTAACGGCCACTACGGATTACGGAACTTTGATTCACGCATCCGTAGAAAAGGATAATGTGTTTGCATGTCAGTTTCATCCGGAAAAGAGCTCGGATGTCGGATTGACGATATTAAAAAATTTTTTGTCCATCGGTAAGGAGGAAAACTAGATGCATACCAAGCGTATTATCCCGTGTCTGGATGTAAAAAACGGACGGGTAGTAAAGGGCGTAAACTTTGTGGATTTAATTGATGCCGGGGATCCGGTGGCGATTGCACAGGCATATGACAAGGCAGGGGCTGATGAGGTGGTGTTTCTTGACATTACTGCATCCTCCGATAATAGAAATACGGTTGTGGATATGGTGCGTAAAGTGGCGGAAAATGTCTTTATTCCGTTTACGGTGGGCGGAGGTATCCGCACGGTGGATGATTTTAAAGCTCTTTTACGTGAAGGTGCTGACAAGATTTCCGTGAATTCGGCGGCGATTATGAATCCGAATCTGATTTCCGAGGCGGCCGATAAATTTGGCAGTCAGTGTGTGGTAGTTGCCATTGACGCAAAGAAAACGCCGGACGGCTGGCATATTTTTAAAAATGGCGGTCGTGTAGATATGGGGATTGATGCCGTAGAATGGGCAATGAAAGCGGACAGTCTCGGCGCGGGAGAAATTCTGTTGACAAGCATGGACTGTGACGGAACGAAGGCAGGGTATGACATTGAACTCACAAGACTGATATCTGAGAATGTATCCATTCCGGTCATTGCATCGGGCGGCGCCGGTAAAATGGAGCATTTTTATGATGCCCTGACAGAGGGAAAAGCAGATGCAGCACTGGCTGCTTCCCTGTTTCATTTTAAGGAACTTGAAATTAAAGAAGTAAAAGAATATTTGAGAGACAGAGGTGTTTCTGTCAGATTGTAAGAGGAATGTATGGCAGCAATCAATAATGACTGGCTGGAACCGCTGAAACCGGAGTTTTCCAAGCCGTATTACAAAGAACTGTATACAAGGGTGAAGGAGGAATATGCAAAGCATCTTGTGTTTCCTCCGGCTGATGAAATTTTCAGCGCGTTTGAGCTGACACCACTGGCAGATGTTAAGGTGGTTATCATCGGACAGGATCCGTATCATAATGTCGGACAGGCACACGGACTTTGTTTTTCCGTAAAGCCGGATGTGGCGGTTCCGCCATCCCTTGTCAATATTTATAAAGAACTGGAAAGTGATATCGGATGCTATGTGCCGAACAATGGTTATCTGGTAAAGTGGGCAAAGCAGGGAGTGCTTCTTTTAAACACGGTGTTGACAGTGCAGGCACATCAGGCAAATTCACACCGGGGAATTGGCTGGGAGGAATTTACGAATGCAGCAATTTCCATATTAAATGAGCAGAATAGGCCGATTGTGTATATTTTGTGGGGCGCACCGGCGCAGACGAAGAAAAAGATGCTGAATAATCCGAAACATTTGATTCTGGAGGCTCCGCATCCGAGTCCACTCTCGGCGTACAGAGGATTTTTCGGAAGTAGGCCGTTTAGCAAAACGAATGCTTTTTTAGTGGCAAACGGACTGGAACCGATTGACTGGCAGATTGAAAATGTGTAAGAGGAATTTGAAATGAATCCATTGGAATTGGTCGAAATATTAAAAAATCACAGGGTTTTTATCCAGACGCATAATTTCCCGGATCCGGATGCCATTGCCAGCAGCTTTGGACTGCAGTGTTTTTTGAACGTTCATAACGTAAGGAGTGACATCTGCTATGACGGAAGGATTGACAAACTCAGCACGAAAAAGATGTTTGAAGTGTTTGGAATTCAGGCAAAGTCCAAAGATGAGATTACCGATATGACAGAAGAGGATTATATTGTGGTGGTTGATGCACAGAAGTTTAATACAAATCTCACGGATTTTATTGGGGAAGAAATTGCCTGCATCGATCATCATCCGACATTTAAAGAATGTGAGTATCAATACAAAGATGTGCGGATTGTGGGAGCATGTTCTTCCATAATTGCAGATTATTACAGGCAGACAGGAACGGAAATTCCGCGGAATACAGCGGCCGCGCTTGCATATGGAATTAAGATGGATACAGCCGATTTTACGCGTGGAGCATATCCCTCTGATGCAGAGATTTTTTCATATCTTTTTGAGAGAGCGGATGTTCATCTGATTAATGATATGTATATGAATGTGATGGAATTTCAGGATTTGAAGGCATATGGTGCAGCAATTGACAGTATTCAGCTTCGGGGAGAAACCGGATTTGCCAAAATACCGTTTGATTGTCCGGATGCCCTGATTGCAATTATTTCGGATTTTATTTTGTCGCTCGATGTGGTTACGGTTTCCATTGTATATTCCATGCGTGCCGACGGAATCAAATTTTCGGTGAGAAGTGAGACGGGATGCATAGATGCCGGAAGAGTAGTGTCAAATGCGCTTGTCGGAGTCGGAGACGGAGGCGGACATAAGGACATGGCCGGAGGATTCATTCCGGAGGATAAAACAGGTCTGCTCGGCGCATCACCGGATGAGGCGATTCAGGAACGGTTCCTGAAGGAAATTATTGAATTTTAAATAAAATGTTTATATTTTTTTAATTGACCGAAGTGTGTGAACATGCTACAATCTAACCCGGTTAGTAATTAGAGAGGAGGTAGGATTTTGGCTACAAAAGAGCAAATAGAAATTTTGTTAGAGCAGTTGAAAAAAGCACCGCCTTCGGAATGTTTTCAGCATTTTGATATGAATACCGTGGGAATTCGTGCAATTTTAAAACTTTTAAATGAAAATGATGAAAAAATGACTGCAGGGAAGATAAGCGAATGTATGCAGGTGAGTACGGCGCGAGTTGCTGTTTTATTGAAAAAAATGGTGACGAAGGGGCTGATTGAAAAGGAGAGCGATTCGACTGACGGACGTATTGTTGTGGTAAAGCTTTCGGGACATGGTAAGCAGGTCGCGGACAGCTTCAGAAATGAGATGTATGCCCATATCGGCGAGTTGATTGATAAAATCGGTATGGATAGAATGCTTGAATTTACAGCTATTTCAAACGAAATTCATGTTGTAATAAAAGAATCGCAGCGGAAACTTGATATTTAGTGCAGGGCAGATAAATTTATGTATATCTGCTCTTTATTCAGAATAAATATCTAACCGAGTTAGGAAAGCAAAAAAGGAGAAATGTCATGTTTAAAGTATTGAAAAAAATGAAGTGGCAGGATTGGTGTTATGCACTTGTATGTGTTGCATTTATTATCGTACAGGTTTGGCTTGATATGACGATGCCACAGTATATGAACGAGATTACAGTTCTGATTGAAACGCCCGGAAGTGTAATGTCTGAGGTTTGGAAGGCAGGAGGAATGATGCTTCTATGTTCGCTCGGAAGTGTCTGCGCATCGGTTATTACAGCAATTTTTGCTGCCAGAATAGGAAGTAACCTGAGCTTTACCCTCCGTGAATGTCTCTTCAAAAAGGTGCAGACTTTTTCCATGGAGGAAATCGGAAAATTTTCAACAGCAAGCCTTATTACCCGTTCTACCAATGATATTCAGCAGGTGCTGATGTTTATAGTTATGGGAATGCAGATGCTTATCAAAGCACCGATTACAGCAATCTGGGCTATATGTAAAATTGCGAATCAACAATGGCAGTGGTCATTGTCAACTGCCATCGGAGTGGTCATTGTGCTGGCAGTTGTCGGAGTCTGTATCACACTTGTTCTGCCAAAGGTGAAAAAGATGCAGGGGCTGACAGACGACCTGAACCGCGTCACACGAGAAAATTTAAATGGCCTGCGTGTTGTAAGAGCATATAATGCAGAAAGATATCAGGAAGAAAAATTTGAAAAAGTCAATGAGGAGCTCACCGGAACTCAGCTTTTCCAGCAAAGGACCATGGCATTTATGATGCCGACAATGCAGCTTGTACAGAGCGGGTTAATGCTGGCAGTATATTGGATTGGTGCGGTGCTTATGAGCAATGCTTCAGACCGTATAGGACTGTTCGGAAATATGATGGTTTTCAGTCAATACGGAATCATGATTGTTATGTCGTTTATGATGCTCGTTATGCCGTTTATGATGCTGCCACGTGCATCAGTTGCAGCAAAACGTATCAATGAAGTGCTGGATACGGAGCCGACGATTTGTAACGGTACATTAACCGGAGGAAAAGAAGGAGTCACCGGAGAGGTTGAATTCAGAAACGTATCCTTCCGTTATCCGGATGCTGAGGAATATGTGATTCATGATATTTCGTTTACTGCCAAAAAGGGCGAAACCGTTGCATTTATCGGTTCAACAGGCTGCGGTAAAAGTACAGTAATCAATCTGGTTCCGCGTTTTTATGATGCCACTGAGGGGGAAGTGCTTGTTGACGGTGTAAACGTTAAGGAATATGACCAGCACGCGCTTCGTAATAAGATTGCATATGTGTCACAGAGAGCGACACTTTTTTCGGGTAGTATTCATTCTAACATTGCATATGGAGATAACGGCAAAGGAGATCCGACGGCCGAAGAAATTATTCAGGCCGCTGAGACTGCGCAGGCAAAAGAGTTTATTGAAAAGCTTCCGGAAAGATACGAAGGTTATGTATCTCAGGGCGGTGCAAACTTTTCAGGCGGACAAAAACAGAGAATATCCATTGCGCGTGCAATTGCACGAAAGTCGGAAATCCTTATTTTTGATGATTCGTTCTCGGCTCTTGATTATAAAACTGACAGAGTGCTCAGAAAAGCATTGGATGAAAAATGCGCAGATGTAACACGGCTTATTGTTGCGCAACGAATCGGGACAATTCGTGATGCAGATAAGATTATTGTTTTAGATGACGGAAAAATGGTTGGCATCGGCCGTCATGAGGAACTTATGGAAAATTGCGAGGTTTACAGGCAAATTGCCTTTTCACAGCTTTCAAAGGAGGAATTGGCATAATGGAAAAGAAGGAATATGAATTTGGTCAGATACAGAATCGCCCAATGCGTCGCGGACCGGGAAGCAGAATGGGTGGCGGTGAAAAACCTAAAAATCTTATCGGCACATGGAAAAAACTGATTATTTATTGTAAAAGATATTTGCCGTTTATCGTTGTTGCGCTGCTCTGTGCAATAGGGGGAACAGTCCTTACAATCATGGGACCGGATAAACTGTCTGATATTACGAAATATATACAGCAGGGTATTATGACAGGCAACGTCGATAGGGATGCTGTATTCAAGATAGCGATTACACTTGTTTGTTTTTATGTGGCAAGCTGGCTGCTCTCGGCAACACAAAGCTTTATTATGGCAACTGTCACACAAAGAGTGTCAAAATCTATGCGCAGCGATATTTCACATAAAATAAACAGACTTCCTATGTGGTATTACAATCGTACATCGACAGGCGACGTGCTTTCGCGTGTGACGAATGACGTTGACACCATAGGTCAGTCGCTCAATCAGAGTATAGGTTCACTCATTACACAAATCGTGCTTTTTTTCGGCAGTCTTATTATGATGCTTGTCACTAATCGTCTTATGGCGTTGACGGCTGTTACTGCTACAATTATTGGGCTTGTTCTGATGCTTGCCATTATGAGCCGAAGTCAGAAATACTTTTCGCTTCAGCAAAAGAATTTGGGTGCAATCAATGGTCATGTGGAAGAAATATATGCCGGACATACCGTTGTAAAAGCATATAACGGGGAGGCGCAGGCAGAGGAAGAATTTGACAGACTTAACAGAAGCCTGAGAAACAGCGGCTTTAAAGCACACTGCCTCTCAGGACTGATGATGCCATTAATGACCTTTATAGGTAATTTTGCTTATGTTGCTGTCTGTATTGTCGGTGGAACACTGGCTATTAACGGAAGTATAGGTATAGAAGTGATTGTTGCCTTCATGCTTTATGTGCGTTATTTTACACAACCGCTTTCCCAGATTTCACAGTCAATGCAGTCTTTACAGTCGGCAGCAGCAGCCGGCGAGCGTGTGTTTGAGTTTCTGGAAGCAGAAGAAATGGAGGATGAAACTTCCAAGACAAAATACCTTGCAAATGTGAAGGGGTCGGTTGAGTTTAAAAATGTAAAATTCGGTTATGAAAATACTGACAAAATCATTATCAGCGATTTCTCCGCAATCGCAAAACCGGGAGAAAAAATAGCGATTGTAGGTCCTACCGGCGCAGGAAAGACCACAATGGTAAATCTGCTTATGAGATTTCATGAAATTCAGGGCGGCGAGATTCTTATTGACGGTGTTTCAACGAAAGACATTCCGCGTGAAAACGTGCATGACCAGTTTTGTATGGTTTTACAGGATACTTGGCTCTTTGAAGGAACCGTTAAGGAAAATCTGATTTATTCTACACCGGGAGTGACGGATGCAAAAATACGGGAAGCATGTAAGGCAGTCGGTCTTGATCATTTTATCAGAACATTACCGCAGGGCTATGACACGGTTTTATCCGACCAGGTGAATCTCTCACAAGGACAAAAACAGCAACTTACGATTGCCCGTGCAATGATTGCCGATAAGCCGATGTTGATTTTAGATGAGGCAACCTCCTCTGTTGATACACGCACAGAAATTCAGATACAAAATGCCATGGATAATCTGATGCACGGCAGAACATCTTTTGTTATTGCGCATCGATTGTCTACAATTAAGAATTCTGATCTGATTCTTGTCATGAAGGACGGAAATATCATAGAAAGCGGTAATCATGAGGAACTGCTTGAAAAGGGCGGATTTTATGCAGAGCTGTATAATAGTCAGTTTGAGCAGGCTTCCTGATGAAAGTGAAGATTTGGGAAGAGAAAGCAGTTGACAAAAAATTGAGATGTGTTATAGTGTTCCTATAAAGAACTACTAAAATAGAGGGAGCCAATGATAGAACAATTAATGTTATTTGGTCTTACGAGGCAGGAAGCAACCATTTATATATGTCTGTATCAGAATGGCATGATGAATGGATATGAGACGGCTAAGCAGACAGGGATTTCCAGATCCAATGTTTATAGTGCGCTGGCCGGTCTTGTGGAAAAGGGAGCTGCGTATCTGATGGAGGGAGCTTCCAATAAGTATACGGCTGTTCCTGTGGAAGAATTGTGTGATAACTATATGCGCAGAGTCACGGAGGCCAAACAGTATTTAGAAAAAAATATGGTGCAGCATAAGGATGACAGCGAAGGATATATTACGATTGAGGGCATCCGTCATATTAGGGATAAGATATTTGCAATGCTCTCTAAGGTGGAGATGCGTCTGTATTTTTCGATTGCAGCGGATTATGTCAGTGACTATCTGCCTCAACTGAAGGAATTGGCTCAAAACGATATTAAGGTTGTGCTTTTGACGGACAAACAGATAGAAATACCGGATAAAATCATGGTGTATCTGTCGGGTCCAAAGGAGAACCAGGTCCATTTGATTGTGGATTCTGCATATGTTCTGACAGGTGATTATTCCGGAAAAGATACGGATACCTGTCTGTATTCAGGGCAGAAGAATTTTGTGAATGTTTTAAAAGAGGCACTTCGCAATGAGATTCGTCTGAGTGAAATCGGATATGAAAAGAAAGAAGAATAAAAGCAGGATTTAAAAAGAAAGGAAGGAACATTATGGCAATCAGAATCGGTATTTTAGGTTATGGAAATTTAGGAAGGGGAATCGAGTGTGCGGTCAAGCAGAACGCGGATATGGAGCTGACAGCAGTATTTACGAGACGTGCTCCGGAGAGTGTTAAGATTTTGACACCGGACGTTCCTGTATATCATGTGGATGAAGCAGTTGCAAAAAAAGATGAAATTGATGTTTTGATTCTTTGCGGAGGAAGCGCGACAGATCTTCCAATCCAGACACCGGAATATGCAAAATATTTCAACGTGGTAGACAGCTTTGATACGCATGCAAGAATCCCTGAGCATTTTGGAAATGTCGATGCTGCGGCAAAAGAGGGCGGTAACGTTGCGCTGATTTCTGTCGGCTGGGACCCTGGTATGTTTTCTCTTAACAGACTTTATGCCAACGCGATACTTCCGGATGGTAAGGATTATACATTCTGGGGCAAAGGTGTCAGCCAGGGACATTCGGATGCAATTCGCCGTGTAGAGGGCGTAAAGGACGGAAAACAGTACACGATTCCTGTGGAGAGTGCACTTGAGGCAGTCAGAAGCGGTGAGAATCCTGAACTGACAACACGCCAGAAACATATCAGAGAGTGCTTTGTAGTTGCTGAGGAAGGTGCAGATCTTGCAAGGATTGAGCAGGAAATCAAGTCGATGCCGAATTATTTTGCAGATTATGACACAACGGTACATTTTATTTCAGAGGAAGAGCTTGCAGCCGAGCACAGCGGAATTCCGCACGGAGGCTTTGTAATACGAAGCGGAAAGACAGGCTGGAACGGAGAACATCAGCACATTGTAGAGTACAGCTTAAAGCTGGATTCCAATCCGGAATTTACAGCGTCCGTGATTACGGCGTATGCGAGAGCTGCGTATCGTATGCAGAAGGAAGGACAGAAAGGCTGCAAGACTGTATTTGATGTAGCACCGGCATATCTTAGCAGCAGCAGCGCAGATGAGCTGAGAGCACATCTTTTATAGAATACCGGACAAAGGTTACCTGCGGGTAACTGCGAGGGAGACAGAAGGACTTACTACGAGGAGATTTGGAATGAATAAAGTACCATTTGTAACAAAAGAACAGATAGAGGAAATAGCAAAAATATACCCGACACCTTTTCATATTTATGATGAAAAGGGGATTCGTGAAAATGCACAGGCGGTAAAGGAAGCTTTTGCGTGGAATAAGGGATTTAAAGAATATTTTGCAGTTAAGGCCAATCCGAATCCGTTTCTGATTCAGATTCTGAGGGAATACGGCTTTGGCTGTGACTGTTCTTCCATGACGGAGCTCATGCTTTCCAAGGCACTGGGTGTGACAGGGGCAGATATTATGTTTTCGTCCAATGATACACCGGCGGAGGAGTTTGCCTATGCAAACGAAATCGGTGCCACAATCAATCTGGATGATTTTACACACATTGAATATCTGGAGAAAATCTTAGGTAAATTGCCGGAAACATTATCCTGTCGCTATAATCCGGGCGGAGTGTTCCGCATGAGTAACGGAATTATGGATAATCCGGGAGATTCTAAATACGGATTTACGACAGAGCAGCTTTTTGAAGGATTTAAGCTCATGAAGGAAAAAGGTGTGAAGAATTTTGGAATTCACGCTTTCCTTGCAAGCAATACAGTGACGAATGAATATTATCCGATGCTGGCAAAGCAATTGTTTGAACTTGCGGTGGAACTCCGCGATAAGACAGGGGCAGATATCACCTTTATAAATCTTTCCGGCGGTGTTGGAATTCCGTATACACCGGATCAGGAGCCGAATGATATCCGGAAGATTGGAGAAGGGGTACGTCAGGCGTTTGAAGAAATTTTGGTTCCGGCCGGAATGGGAGACATTGCTATCTATACAGAGATGGGACGATTTATGATGGGACCTTACGGAGCACTTGTTACGAAGGCAATTCACGAAAAACATACACACAAGGAATATGTCGGTGTGGATGCTTGTGCCGTAAATCTTATGCGTCCGGCAATGTACGGAGCTTACCATCACATTACGGTTCTTGGCAAAGAAAATGCTGTCTGTGACCACAAATATGATGTGACGGGTTCTCTTTGTGAGAATAATGATAAATTCGCAATTGACCGCATGCTTCCGGAAATTGATATGGGTGATTATCTGGTAATTCATGATACGGGTGCTCACGGTTTTGCCATGGGATACAATTATAACGGCAAGTTGAAATCAGCAGAGCTTTTATTACAGGAAGACGGAACGGTAAAACTGATTCGCCGTGCGGAAAGACCGAAAGATTATTTTGCAACACTGGACTGCTTTGATATTTTTAAACAGCTCAATCAGTGAGGAAGACTGAAAAGAAGGCAATAAGAAAAAGGACCGTGACATGAGTCATGGTCCTTTTTGATGCCGGTGGCGGGACTTGAACCCGCACGGGCGTACACCCAACAGATTTTGAGTCTGCATCGTCTGCCATTCCGACACACCGGCTTTTGTTTTCAACCGAAGTTTAGTTTAACATAAGAAGAAGGGAATTTCAAGTGTCATATGAATAAAATCTGCAGCGCGACTTTCCTTGACAAGAAGGTGCTGTTTTTCTTACAATTGACAAAGAGAAGATAAGTGACGGAAGGAAGAAAAAAATGGAACAGAAATTATATGTATTCGGAACGGGAAACGCAGCAGTGACGAGGTGTTACAATACCTGCTTTGCACTCGGAGACGGAGAAGAACTTTTTCTGGTGGATGCCGGAGGCGGGAATGGAATTCTGACTCAGTTTGAAAAAATGAATATCTCAGTTAACAATATTCACCACATGTTTGTGACACATAAACATACAGATCATATATTGGGAGCCATCTGGATTGTCCGGATGATTGCCACACAGATGCAGAAGGGTAATTATAAAGCTGAATTTCACATCTACGGACATAAAGAGGTTATCAGGTTTCTGTCTGAATTTTGCGAGATGATACTTGCAAAGAAGCATGCGGATTTTTTGGGGAACCGTATTCTTTTTGAAGAAGTGACAGAAGGACAGACGGTAGAAATTTTATCTTACAGTGTGACTTTTTTTGATATTTTTTCAACGAAGGCAAAACAGTTTGGGTTTACCACCACTCTGCGAGACGGAAGTGTACTGACCTTTACGGGAGATGAGCCCTACAATCAGGCGTGCGAAAAGTTTGTAATCGGAAGTAAATGGCTTCTGCATGAAGCGTTTTGTCAGGATGAGGAGAAAGAAAAATTCCAGCCGTATGAAAAGCATCATGGAACGGTAAAGGATGCGGCTCTGACTGCACAGGAACTTATGGCTGAGAAACTGATTCTCTGGCATACGGAGGACAGGAACCTAGAAGAACGAAAACAAAAATACACGAAGGAAGCAAAGGAAGTATTTGAAGGAGAGGTTTTTGTGCCGGAGGATCTTGAAATTATTCCGCTGTGTTCGTTGTAGAAGCTTTCTTTTTTTGTTATAATAAATAGTCAGGGATGAAAAGGGTGAGACTATGGATTGTAAACAGATACAACGCAGGATTCCGGCTTTTTTAAAGGATGAGTTAAAAGGCAGGGGACTGATGCGTTTTTTGGAACATATGGATGCCTGCGAGGAGTGCAAGGAAGAACTGACGATACAGTATTTGTCATCGGAAGGAATTTTACGCCTTGAGGAGGGAAAAACCTTTGATCTTGAGCGTGAACTGAAGGAGTACATGCTTCAGACGGCGCGCGGAATCAAAAGACGAAGAAATTTTGTTTTGGGATATATTGCATTTGAGACGGCGGCGATTGCCGTGATTGTAGCAATTTATATTTATGCATTGTTATAAAACACTGAGACAGACAGGAGACAGACATGGAACAAAAGCTTGTACTGATTGACGGACACAGCATTTTGAACAGGGCATTTTACGGAGTACCGGATTTGACGAATCCGGAAGGACTGCACACGAATGCGATATATGGCTTTTTAAATATTATGTTTAAGATTATTGAGGAAGAGAAACCTCAGTATCTGGCAGTGGCATTTGATTTAAAGGCACCGACCTTCCGGCATAAACGATATGCCATGTATAAGGGAACGAGAAAGCCGATGCCGGAGGAGCTTCGCCAGCAGGTTCCGGTGATGAAAGAAGTGCTTGCAGCGATGGGAATATTGACGATGGAGCAGGAAGGTTACGAGGCAGATGATATTCTCGGCACGATGGCAAAAAGAGCTGAGAAGGATGGGGTGGCAGTTGCACTTGTGTCCGGAGACCGTGATCTTTTGCAAATTGCGACGGATAAAATAAAAATTCGTATACCGAAAACCAAAGGAAACCGGACAGAGATTGAGGATTATTATGCTGCGGATGTGCAGGAAAAATATCATGTGACACCGTTGCAGTTTATTGAATTAAAGGCCCTGATGGGAGATACGGCGGATAATATTCCGGGAGTTCCGAAGGTTGGAGAAAAGACGGCGACGAGTCTGATGGAAACATATGGCTCCATTGAGAATATATACGCACATCTGGATGAAATCACTAAAAACAGTATCAGGACGACGCTGAGTGAAAACAGGGAGCTTGCGGATTTGTCCAGGGAGCTTGCGACGATAGAGATAAACGCGCCGGTTTCGTATACACTTGAGCAGGCGAGAATCGGGGAAATGTATACTCCGAAGGCTTATGAAATGTTCAAAAGACTTGCATTTAAAAATATGCTTGCACGGTTTGAAAATACAGGCGAGGCAGTGGCGCAGATACCGGAGTGCAGTCTGATTACGGATATAGCGGAGGCAGAAGCGGTCTTTTCATCTTGTGCAGAGGCATCTGAGACGGCATATTATGTGGCGGAGGGTGCAGGTATCGCACTGATGCACGGGCAGGAGAGCTTTTTTGTGGCAGCACAAGGTTTCCTTACGATGGATTACCTTTCTTCAAAATTGGATTCTCTTTTGGGAAAAACAGAGCTTATTTCTTTTGACTGTAAAAAATCTTATGCACACTTTAGCGGCGATATAGAAATGACGGACCATTTTTTTGATGTCAAGCTGGCAGCGTATCTGCTGAATCCGTTAAAGAGTGAATACACGCCGGATGATATTGCCGGTGAGTATTGTGATATCGTACTTCCGGACTATAAGGCACAATTCGGGAAAATGTCGTTTGCGGAAGCATTTGAGAAAGAGGAAGAGAAGTTTCTTGCATATGCAGGTGCAATTATTTATACCATTAGGAACAGTTATTCGGTGTTAAAGCAGCGTTTGGCGGAAGCAGGTATGAAAAACCTGTATGACACGCTGGAAATGCCTCTTACCTATGTGCTTTATGCAATGGAAAAAGAAGGCGTGATTGTAAAAAAAGATGAGCTTGTTGCATACGGGAAGCTTCTGGAAGAAAAAATTGTAGTTTTAAGGCAGCAGATTTATGATGCGGTAGGAGAAGAGTTTAATATTAATTCACCGAAACAGCTCGGTGAAATCCTGTTTGAAAAGATGCAGCTTAAGGGCGGAAAAAAGACAAAAACAGGATATTCAACGGCTGCGGATGTACTTGAAAAGCTTGCACCGGATTATCCGGTTGTAGCGGATATTTTGGAATACCGTGGTCTTACCAAGCTGAAATCAACGTATGCGGACGGACTGGCAGAGTGTATTGCACCGGACGGAAGAATTCACACAAGCTTCAACCAGATGATTACGGCGACCGGACGGATTTCGTCCACCGAGCCGAATTTGCAGAATATTCCGATGCGTATGGAGCTTGGAAGGCTGATCAGAAAGGTGTTCGTGCCAAAGGACGGATGCATATTTATGGATGCGGACTATTCCCAGATTGAACTTCGTATTCTGGCGCATATGTCAGAGGACGAAGAGTTAATCGAGGCTTACAGGATGTCCGAGGACATTCACCGAATCACCGCCTCAAAGGTTTTCCATACACCGTTTGAGGAAGTGACGGATTTACAGCGAAGAAATGCAAAGGCAGTAAATTTCGGAATTGTATATGGAATCAGTTCCTTCGGACTGAGTCAGGATTTGAGTATCAGCCGCAAGGAAGCATCCGATTATATTGAGCAGTATTTTGAGACTTATCCGGGTATTAAGAAATTTTTGGATACATGTGTGCAGACGGCGAAGGAAACCGGTGAAAGCCGTACAATGTATGAGCGCAGAAGACCGATTCCGGAGCTCTCAAGCTCAAACTTTATGCAGAGACAGTTTGGAGAGAGGGTTGCAATGAATGCACCGATTCAGGGAACGGCAGCGGATATTATGAAGATAGCCATGCTTCGGGTTTACCGTTCACTCCGTGAGGAGGGACTCAGGAGCCGGATTCTTTTACAGGTACATGATGAGCTTTTGCTGGAAGTGTATGAGGAGGAGACGGAGAAGGTGAGAGAAATCCTCTGTCGTGATATGAAGGGAGCAGCGCAACTTTCGGTGGAACTTGAGATTGATGTGCACACGGGAGAAAACTGGTACGAGGCAAAATAGATATGAAACTGATTGGTATAACAGGTGGTGTCGGCTGCGGAAAATCCGCAGTGATACGTTACCTGAAGGAAACATATAATGCGTATATTCTTTTGGCGGATGAGGCGGCAAATAAGCTGAAGGAACCGGGAATGCCGTGCTACCGTCCGGTGATAGACTGTCTGGGCAAGCAGATTCTGGATACAGACGGAAAAATTGATAATGGGAAAATGGCGCAGGCAATTTTCGGGACGGACGGTAGGCTGGAGGAAATCAATGCGATTATACATCCGGCTGTAAGAAAGTATATTGAGCAGCAGATTGAAAGAGAACGTCGCGGAGGAGTGACCGGTTTTTTCTTTTTGGAAGCGGCACTTCTTATCGAAGAGCATTATGACGAGCTGGTTGATGAAATGTGGTATGTCTATGCGGACGAGAAGGTGCGAAGGGAACGCCTTGCATCCAGTCGCGGTTATGGGGAGGAAAAGACGACATCCATCATGAAAAAACAGCTTGCGGAGGAGGAGTTTCGCAAGGCCTGTTCGTTTGTCCTGGATAATTCAGGAGATTTTGAAGATACCAAAAAACAGATTGATAAAAAAATGGGGGTATACCTGTGCAGAAAACAGATATGATTCAACCAAAATATGTATATGGACTGGATATCGGAACTCGAAGTATTGTGGGAACAATCGGATACCAGGAAAAGGATCGTTTCGTTGTGGTGGCTCAGCGTGTCAAAGAGCATGAAACAAGGGCGATGATAGACGGACAGATTCACGATATAGGCGCAGTGGGAGAGATGATTCGCGAAGTGACAGAGGAACTGGAGCTTGAAACGAAACAGGAATTTCATCAGGTCTGTATCGCAGCAGCCGGACGTGTTCTGCGCACGGTAACTACGCATGTTGAGATTGATCTCGAGGGTGAAAAGCTGATTGCGAAGGAAGATATTTTCGCGCTGGATTCTTATGGTGTCGAAAAGGCTTATGAGATTTTCCAGAAAGAAAATGATCTGGATATGAAGTTTTACTGTGTGGGATATACCGTAATGCGTTATTATATGAACGGATATCCTATGAGTAATCTGGAAAACCACAAGGCAAAGGAAATAGCGGCGGATTTGATTGCAACCTTTCTTCCGGATGATGTTGTGGACGGCCTGTATAAGGCGGTGGAGCTTGCAGGTCTTGAGGTGGCGAATCTGACTCTTGAGCCGATTGCTGCGATGGAGGTGGCGATTCCGCAAATGTATCGAATGCTGAATATCGCGCTGATTGATGTGGGAGCAGGAACGAGCGATATTTCCATCACAAAAGACGGAAGTATCGTGGCTTACGGAATGCTTCCGATTGCAGGAGACTGTCTGACGGAGGATATTGCAAGATACTGTCTTGTGGATTTTAAAACAGCTGAGCAGATTAAGTGCGGTATCGAAAAACAGGATACGGTGGAATATAAGGATATTATGGGGCTTCCTCAAAAAATAACGAAGGAGGAAGTGCTTCACATTATAGAGGATAATATGACCTCAATGGCACAGCAGGCTGCGGATAAGATTAAGGAACTAAATGGTGACAAGCCGGTCAGCGCAGTGTTTGTGGTCGGAGGAGGCGGAAAAATTGAAGGCTATACGAAATGTGTGGCGGACCGTCTCGGGATTCCGACAGAGCGTTGTGCGCTCCGCGGCGAGGAGGTTATGCAGAAGATAGAATTCCTCCCGAAGGATGTCAGAAAGGATTCGCTTCTTGTTACACCAATCGGTATCTGCCTTAATTTTTATGAGCAGAGCAATAACTTTATGTTTGTCACATTTAACGGCAAGCGGGTGAAACTGTATGATAACAATAAGCTTGCAATTGTAGATGCGGCGATTCAGGCGGAATTTTCAAACGAGGATTTGTTCCCGAAGCGAGGCGAAAATCTTACCTTTACATTGAATGGGAAAGAGCGTGTCATACGGGGGACAAGAGGAGAGTCGGCCGTGATTCTTTTAAATGGCGAGCCGGCAGATATACATACTCCGATTCGTGCAAATGATGTCATCAGTGTGGAATGTTCCACAGCAGGAGAAAAGGCAACACAGCTTCTTGGAAAATTTCCTGAATATAAAGAGATGATTCAGATTTGTGTGAACGGACAAAATATCACGCTTCCGAAATTCGGAAGTGTCAACGGTGAGCTGCAGACGGCAAATTATGAGATACAGGACGGCGACGTAATCGAAATGCTCGGCTATTATACGGTGGAACAGATTACGGAGGTCATGGATGTGCTGCTCGAGCCGGGAACCGTTATTCTTGTAAACAATGCAGTTGCGGATAAAGACACAAAAGTATACGATAAATTTACACTGGAATGGTCTTATGAAAAAAAGGATAAGACACCGGACGAGCCGGAGGAAAGTCAGGAAATAGTTCCGGAGGAGCTGCCGGCGGAAGAAATGACCGGGGAATTGCAGACAGAGCCGGCCGTTCAAAATCCGCAAGCGTCCTCTGACGGCTTAAGTCCGCTGGAGCGTGCGAAAAAACGCGCGGAGGAAATAGCGAATGCACCCGTGACGGAGGAAGTAAAGGAAGAATTAAAGAAAGCAAAAGCATATGCGGCAGCTGAACGTATTTCCGCATTTGCAACGGCATTTAATCAGACGGGACAGATGCCGTCTGTGCCTGCAGGATTACAGAAGCCGGCAGAGGCACCGGATGTGACAGCAACACCGGAAGAAGACGGTATTACGGTCTTAGTCAACGGGGAGCCTGTACGCCTCACAGGAAAAAAAGATTATATTTATGTCGATGTCTTTGACCATATTCATTTTGACCTTTCAAAGCCGCAGGGGAAAATGGTGGAGACATTGATTAACGGAAGAAAAGCACAGTATATTGAACCGATTAAAACCGGGGATGAACTGGAAATCTTTTGGAAGGACTAACTTATAGAGATGAGACTACTTAGCATAGCCAGCGGAAGCAGCGGAAATTGTATTTATGTAGGAGATGATACCACTCATATTTTAATAGACGCAGGAATCAGCGGAAAAAGAATAGAGGCAGGATTAAATTCAGCAGGAATCAGCGGAAAGGATCTGGATGCGGTGTTTGTGACCCATGAGCACGCAGATCATATCGGAGGACTCGGAGTGCTTGCACGAAAATTTGATGTCCCGATTTATTCGACGCGGGGAACCATAGCGGGAATTTCGATGTCAAAGTCTGTCGGAGATATTGACGGGCAGCTCTTTCAGACGATTCGCAGGAACGAAAATATATCCGTCGGCTCGTTGATGATACAGGCGGTTCAGGTTTCTCATGATGCGGCGGAGCCTGTCTGCTACAAGGTTTCAAACGGCGCAGCTTCCGTGGCTGTGGCGACGGATATGGGATATTATACAGAGGAAATAGTAGAGCAGCTAAGGGGACTGGATGCCATATTGCTTGAGGCAAATCATGATGTGAATATGGTACAGGTTGGTCCGTACCCATATTATTTGAAACAGCGTATTCTCGGAAAAAAAGGGCACCTTTCAAATGAGAGTGCGGGAAGACTGCTGAGCGAGATTCTGCATGATGATATGAAGCATATATTTTTGGGGCATCTCAGCAGAGAGAACAATCTTCCCCAGCTTGCGCATGAGGCGGTCAGACTTGAGATAACGATGGGAGAAAATCCGTATCAGGCATCGGATTTTGATATACGTGTGGCGCAGCGTAATGAGCCTTCGGAAATGATAGAGGTTTAAATGTGACTTGCATTCTTTTGTAGTAGCGTTTATGATAACAAGAGGTTTAGCAATTATAAGGAGACACAAAGATGAAGAAAACAATTATTACAGTCGTTGGAAAAGATACAGTTGGAATTATCGCAAGGGTTTGTTCCTATCTTGCAGACAATCAGATTAATATTCTGGATATTTCGCAGACAATCGTTGCGGATTATTTCAATATGATGATGGTTGTAGACCGCAGCAATGCGTTAAAATCATTTGGTGACATGGCGGATGATCTTGAGGCTGTCGGTAAGGAAATCGGTGTTATTATCAAATGCCAGAGAGAAGAAATTTTTGATATGATGCACAGAATTTAGATTCTGTACGATAAAACTTACATAAGGAGACAGCACGATGATTAGTCAATACGAAGTTTTAGAAACGAATGAGATGATAGATAAGGAAAATCTGGATGTGCGTACCATTACCATTGGTATCAGCCTTCTGGATTGTATCGATTCCAATCTTGAAAATTGTAAGAGAAAAATATATGAAAAAATCAGAAGAACTACGGAACACTTGATTGAGACCGGAGATAAGATTGAAAAAGAATATGGAATTCCTATTGTAAACAAGCGTATCAGCGTGACTCCGATTGCCCTTGTCGGCGGAGCCTGCTGTAAGACCTCTTCCGATTTTGCACAGATTGCAAAGGTGCTTGATACGGTTGCAAAAGAGGTCGGAGTTAACTTCATAGGAGGATATTCGGCTCTGGTTTCCAAGGGAATGACAAAGGCGGATGAGATGCTGATCCGTTCCATTCCTGAGGCACTTTCCACAACAGAGAGAGTCTGCAGTTCCGTAAACCTCGGCTCCACGAAGACGGGTATCAATATGGATGCAGTGAAGCTTATGGGTGAAATTATTAAAGAAACCGCGGAGCTTACAAAGGAAGACGATTCTCTCGGCTGTGCCAAGCTTGTGGTATTCTGTAACGCGCCGGACGATAATCCGTTTATGGCCGGAGCATTTCACGGGGTTACGGAAGCAGACGCGATTATCAATGTCGGAGTATCCGGTCCGGGAGTTGTGCGCACGGCTCTTGAAAAAGTGCGCGGTGAGAATTTTGAGGTTCTGTGTGAAACGATTAAGAAGACAGCGTTTAAGGTGACACGTGTGGGACAGCTTGTGGCGAAGGAAGCTTCAAAGATGCTCGGCATTCCTTTTGGTATTGTAGATTTATCTCTGGCACCGACACCGGCGATTGGCGATTCGGTGGCTGATATTCTCTGCGAAATCGGTCTTGAGTACGCAGGAGCACCGGGAACAACGGCTGCACTTGCACTTTTAAATGACCAGGTGAAAAAAGGCGGAGTGATGGCATCCTCTTATGTCGGAGGTCTGAGCGGAGCATTTATTCCGGTGAGTGAGGACCAGGGAATGATTGACGCAGTGCTTGCCGGAGCACTCACACTTGAAAAACTTGAGGCTATGACCTGTGTATGTAGCGTAGGCCTTGATATGATAGCGATTCCGGGAGAGACAAAGGCAACCACTATTTCAGGTATTATCGCGGATGAGATGGCAATCGGAATGGTAAATCAAAAGACAACGGCTGTCCGGATTATTCCGGTCATCGGAAAAGGAGTCGGAGAGACAGTAGAGTTCGGAGGCCTGTTAGGATATGCACCGATTATGCCGGTGAATCCGTTTGGCTGTGATGCGTTTGTAAACCGTGGCGGAAGAATTCCTGCACCGATTCACAGCTTTAAAAATTAAAAATGGAATGAAAATAAATAAGATACCTTATGGGAACCATGGGACAGTTTCCGTAAGGTATCTTTTTGTTACAATATTTATTACAGGGTGATAATCGGTCTTTGGTATTCATTTTGCATCGGGCGGTTGAATTTGTTGGAAACAACGCTTTCGTATATGTGCGAAGCAAGAATACCCCGTTCAAACTGTGCGCGTCCGATTTCAGATTCGAGTTTGCGGCCATCCGTCACCTTTGTGATGAGAGGTATGGAAGAGGTGCGCTGGAGCGTTTTGAGCAGGCCTCGTCCGTCGTTATGAAATCCGAGCACACGGGCGTAGAAGACAGTTCCGTTTGCTTTGTAATCCTCCATATCTTGTTTCCGCAGGTTTAAGAGAATATGACAGAGAAGGCGGCTCACTCTTGCGTAAGTCAGATTCTTTGTCTTTAAAATCTCACACATCTGTTCATAATCGTATGGCTGATAGAGCACCTTTAAAATCCGGTCGGAGAGGTCGTCGTTTATGTCTACGAAATCGGTATAACCATTTGTCTCTTCAACCAAAAGCTTGTATTTTAACATGGCTGAAAAATCTCTCGGAAAGACAGGATAAGTCTTTTTAAAGTTATTCTCCATAATGGAAAATACATTTTCCGGAACCTGACCGCGAATCAAATCCAGGTTGCCCTGAGAATCCAGTGAATGTCTCAGCGCAAGTGAAGAACTGAACTGCTGACTGAAACGCTGTGAGTGGTAATCCGAGCCGGTTCTCTGAATGGTGACCGGTTTTATTCTGCTCTGGCGGCGGATAATGCTCTTCATATATTCGATGCCGAGAATATTGTTCGGCGAACCGATAATATTTTCATTTTCCGCAAAAGACGGAATGCAATGAATCAGTGCGCGGTTTCTCGCGAGTGGGAAAGTGGCTCCGTTTTTCAACTCGGCTTTTAACATCTCGCGATAGTCGTCCGGTTCCGTGGCAAGAATTTCGGCTATCGGGCGGAGAAGTTCAATGTCACCGCATTCGCTTCCAAAACAAACATAGTCTACACAGCCGAGGCTGTCAAGCAGCGCAATCGCGCCGTCCGCAAAAAATTCCGCACTTGCACATGCATAGCAGGAAGGAAGCTCGATGACCATGTCCGCACCGTTTTCAAGAGCCATACGCGCCCTTGAATACTTATCCATGATGGCAGGTGTGCCACGCTGGGTAAAATTGCCGCTCATAACGACAATAATAAAATCTGCACCGGTAATTTTCCGTGTCTGTTCAATGTGATATCTGTGTCCGTTGTGAAACGGATTATATTCTGCAATGATTCCGGCAATTTTCATGCTAATCCTCCAATTAAGTCGTATAATAATAAAATAACATATTTAGTAAAAAGGTACAATGTTCATTTTTTAGTACAAGTTTTTGTCTTGTGCTTGGGAAAAGCTTGGATTATAATATACCTATAAACGCCCGGGGGGTTACAGGGTGAAGGGAGAAAAACTATGTCATATATTGATAAGATTAAAGAAAAAGCCAGAGCAGATAAGAAGACCATAGTTCTGCCGGAGACAAGCGATAAGAGAACGCTCATTGCAGCATCACATATTATTCGGGAAGGAATTGCCGATATTATTATGGTCGGCGATGAAGAAAAAATCATGGATGGTGCCGGCTGGCTTGAGGTTGAGCTGGACGGAGTGGTCGTTGTAAATCCTAAGACTTCTGAACTGACAGAGAAATATGTACAGCTTTTATATGAAACAAGAAAAGCAAAAGGAATGACGATTGAAAAAGCCCGTGAAACGCTTTTAAATGACTATCTTACCTTTGGCGTAATGATGGTCAAGGCAAATGACGCGGACGGAATGGTGGCAGGTGCCTGTCATGCGACAGCGGACACATTAAGACCCGCACTTCAGATTTTAAAAACAGCTCCGGGAGTCAAGCTGGTGTCAGGCTTCTTTATCATAGATGTACCGGATTGCAAATACGGTGCAGACGGTACCTTCCTGTTTGCAGACTGCGGATTGAACCAGGACCCGACAGCGGAGGAGCTTGCAGCGATTGCAGAGTCTTCTGCGAAGAGCTTTCAGACACTTGTCGGTGTGAAACCGATTATTGCGATGCTTTCACATTCCACGAAGGGAAGTGCCAAGCATCCGCTGGTAGATAAAGTGGTGGAGGCAACGAAGATTGCACGGGAAGAATACCCTTATCTGTGTATCGACGGTGAACTCCAGACAGATGCGGCGATTGTTCCGGCAGTTGCCAAATCCAAGGCACCTGGAAGTGAAGTAGCAGGTAAAGCCAATGTGCTTGTGTTCCCGAATCTTGACTGTGGTAACATCAGCTATAAGCTCGTTCAGCGACTTGGAAAGGCAGAGGCCTACGGACCGATGCTCCAGGGAATTGCCAAGCCTGTCAATGACCTTTCCAGAGGCTGTTCATGGGAGGATATTGTCGGTGTTGTTGCACTGACAGCCGTACAGGCACAGTTGTATTAGGTTAAAGAAGATATTTGAATAATAAAAAAAGCCCTTACCGGGCTTTTTTTATATGCCTGTCATTCGCTGAGTTAGCAACGGCTAATGCAGTCAAAAAATAACCGTTTAGATAAAAACAGAAATAATACATGAAGAACATTGCCGGAGCTGTAAGAAAGATGAGAATCACCTGGGTGCTCACCATGAGTGCAAGCATGGCAGTCAGTCTGTCTTTCTTCAGACAGGCATGAATAAACAGCACGAGCATGCATACAATAACCGGAATGCAGTTATAAAATACCGGGAGCAGGGAATTGGTTTTGATTTCATCCTGTCCGTAGGTTCTGCATGCCAGCAGTGAGATGGTCTTTTCACGAAGCTGCTGACTGAGCGGTGGCTGCATACAGACAAACATGTTTTTATAATCAACATCGTAATATATTAATTTGTTGATGCTGTCAACCGTTCCGCAGGGATGATTGACGCGGTCGGGATAAAGTCCGTTGGTGTAGGCAAAGGTCTGCCAGCGGTATTTCAGGAATTTGTCCGGATTATAGATGATAAGCCGGAGAGAGGCTTCCATAAAGGAGCGAAGCTGTTCTTGTGGCAGTATATCGGGAATATTCCAGTATTGGCTGATGTTCCGCACGGACGCAGATTGCCTGAGAAGGGCTGCATCCACGAGCTTGTTTATCTCCATCACATCATCATACACGGAGGGACCCTTGAGCGTTTCCACTTCCGTGAACAGGTTTGCAACCGGATTGAGAACAAGAGAAATCGGATATTTATTGCTTCCGGCTGATGCGATTTTGTTCGGAATCTGGAACAGATTGTAGCTGAGGAAGCAGATAATAAAAATGAGAAAAATCTGTTTTAACGGAAGCTTTTTTAAGAACCACACAGTAAAAGGCAGGAGAAGGAGCATGTAAATATATTCGCTTCTCCATGCAATTAAAAGTCCCGTCAGAACAGAAAGAAAACAGGCATAGCAAGGGCTCAGCGTATCTGAGCGAACCAGATAGAAGAGCTTGCTTATGACAAACAGAAAAATCCACGATACGAGAGTTGCGCGAAGGGTAAAGAGATTTCCGTCGATGACAGGAAGCAGGACAAACGGAATATAGAGCACAAGCTTTCGTCTGCCGGTGATAAATTCCGACATATCATGAAGGACGACGGCAAAGATAGTACAGATAATCAGTAGCTGGAAAAAGGTAATTGTTGCCATAGATGGGAAAAACAACAGTGCAACAATATAGAAAATGCTTGTCAGTCCTGTCTGGGCCGGTGAAAGGGTAAAATGAAGGGCACCGTTGATGACGTAAAACTCATCCCCCTTAAAAATGCCGGGCCACGTGAAAAGCCAGAAAATACCCATAAAAATAAAATATCCCAAAAAGTATTTAAAATAGGATAAAAAGACACGGTCGCGTGCCAAAAGCTTCTGCACAAGTGTAAAGAACAGAAAATAAAACAGAAAGCAGAAGAGAATGGCACAGCCTAAAATACAATAGAAGGTAAGACCGGGTGCTTCCGGCGCAGAGAAAATGAGCGTGTCTTTTCCTTTCACAATTAATATATGAAGAATTCCGCAGAGAATTGTCAGCGGAGCTTTCAGTTTTTTCATTGGTGTTGTCATAGAGTAACCTCGCATTTTTTTCTTCCTTTGAATATAGCATATACCACTTTTTTTTACAATTATTATAAGTAGGCGAAACTTTTGTGACACAGCTCATCTTCAATATCGAGAAGTCGGTTACAGATGTCAGTCGCTGTATGCCCTGCGTTTGCATATTTGTTCTTATACTTGTGAAGAGAACGGATGCCCATCTGGCAGCCGGATACAATCAAATCGGCTGCTGTGCGGTCAGATTCGTTCATCTGCATTTTGAAGGTCGTTTTGAGAGCTGCCATGCTTTCAGCCATAATGGAGGGCTCTTTGTCGTCACTTCCGGCCTGCACGAGCAGATTGTGGATTTCGTTTTTTAATTTGGTGTGATGTTCTTTGCTTTCTGTAAGGATTTTCAGGTATTTTTCGTCCCGAACTTTAGCACAAATCTCATCGATGGATGAAATACCCATTGCACATCCGGCTTCGCATTCGCGTAGTAAACTGATAGAATCTTTTTGCGTCATTGTCAGTTGCCTCCTTTAAAATGATGTGATTTATCATTCCCCGGGAGAAGAAAAATTATACCTTGCCGTCCGCTGCGCGTTATCATGTGAAATAAAGGGTTGACAAACCAAAAAGCCATATGTATAATTGGTTGAGTGTGGATAGGAGTATGCTATGTTATATAACCTTGCCGATATTTTTTCAAGTGAAGGAAAAGCTGAGAAGCTTACAGCAGCCTATGAGTCAAAGCAGGTTAAGATTCATTCGGAGGAGTATCCGATATGCGAATGTTCGGAGCTTACATTGACGCTGACGAATAAGGTCAGAGGAGAGGTGCTTTTGCAGGGAGAAATTTCTCTGGTGTGTGAAATTCCGTGCGGAAGATGCCTCAAGCCGGTAAGAACTTCGCTGGAACTGAAGCTGGAAGAAGATTTGAAGGAGAGTATCATAGGGACTCCGGAAGCAGAAGACGAGATGGCATTTGTGAAAGGATACGAGCTTGACACGGATGCGCTTGTCGCCAATGAAATATTGATAAACTGGCCTATGAAGGTTTTATGCCGAGAGGATTGCAGAGGAATCTGCACGGTGTGCGGTAAAGACCTCAATGAGGGGGATTGCGGATGCGATACATTTGTTCCGGACCCACGTATGGCAGTAATAAAAGATATCTTTAACGCGTGATAAGGAGGTGTAACGATGTCTATCTGTCCAAAGAATAAATCTTCTAAAGGTAGAAGAGATAAAAGAAGAGCAAACTGGAAAATGAGTGCTCCGACTTTAGTAAAATGCAGCAAATGTGGTTCTTTAATGATGCCTCACAGAGTTTGTAAGAAGTGCGGAAGCTACAACAAGAAAGAAATCATTTCTGTAGCTGACTAATTAGAAATGAAATGTACGGGTGCCTGTATCGGGAGATGCAAGCACCTTTTTTCTTGCTTTTTTCTTGTGTTTGAAGTATATTATAAGTTAGCGGTTTATTGACTTAATATAAGGAGGAATGGCCATGTCAGAAATTGTGAAAGTAGTAGTTGACGCTATGGGCGGTGACAACGCGCCGGAGCAGGTTGTTAAAGGTGCAGTAGAGGCTTTGAAAGAAAGCGACAGCATATTTGTTTATCTTGTGGGACGCGAGGAAGCAATAGCGGATGAGCTTAAAAAATATGAATATGACAAAGACAGGATTGAGATAGTTAACGCGACTGAGGTAATTGAAATGGCGGAGGCTCCGGTAAATGCAATCCGGACCAAGAAGGATTCTTCCATTGTTAAGGGTATGTATATGGTGCGCAACGGAGAGGCGGATGCGTTCGTCTCAGCAGGAAGCACAGGCGCGGTATTGGTTGGAGGACAGGTTCTGATAGGAAGAATCAAGGGCGTGGAGAGACCCCCTCTTGCTCCGCTGATTCCGACAGACAATGAACGAGGCTGCTCTCTGCTTATCGACTGCGGAGCCAATGTGGATGCAAGACCATCGAATCTTGTCCAGTTTGCAAAAATGGGCTCGATTTATATGGAAAGTGTTATGGGAGTTAAAAATCCTACGGTCGGCATAGTGAACATCGGCGCGGAAGAAGAGAAGGGAAACGCACTTGTCAAAGAGACGTTCCCGCTTTTAAAAGCATGTCCGGACATTAATTTTGTCGGAAGCGTGGAGGCGCGCGATATCCCGGCAGGAGTCGTAGATGTGATTGTCTGCGAAGCTTTTGTCGGAAATGTAGTTCTTAAAACGTTTGAAGGTGTAGGACAGACACTTATCAAAAAAATTAAAACGGGTATGATGTCTGACACGCGCAGCAAGCTCGGTGCATTGCTGGTGAAGCCGGCACTGAAGGATACCCTGAAGACCTTTGACCTTGAACAGTACGGCGGAGCACCGATGCTGGGACTTAAGGGGCTTGTTGTCAAGACACACGGAAGCAGTAAATCCGGTGAGATTAAGAACTCCATTCTGCAGTGTCTGACATTTAAAGAGCAGAAGATTAATGAAAAAATTAAAGAAAAAATACAGGTAAAAGATGAACAGTAGGAGGTCTTTGAAATGGAACGTGAAGTTCTGACAAAGGTTCTTGTAGAAGTTCTCGGTGTGGATGCGAGCGAAATTCATGAGGATACTACGTTTGTGAAAGATCTTGGAGCAGATTCTCTGGATGTCTTTCAGATTGTATGCCGGCTACAGGAAGAACTGAATGTGACATTTGATCCTGCGAAGGTTGAAACAATTGAAAACGTAGAGCAGGCACTTTTATTAATTAAACAGACAATGATTCAGTAGTTATCCGGAGGCCCCAAGGGGCCTCTGTTGGGGTGTGTGGTGATTAGAGATGAATGGTTATGATTTTAGCGAATTAGAAAGAAAGATAGGTTATAAGTATAAAAATAAAAATCTGCTGCGACAGGCAATGACCCATACATCCTTTGCAAACGAGCAGAAAATTAATAAGCTTGAGAGCTATGAGAGAATAGAGTTTCTCGGCGATGCCATTCTGGAGATGGTAAGCAGTGAGTATTTTTATTTTGCGTATCCGGATATCACAGAGGGTAATCTGACCAAGAAGCGTGCCAGTGCTGTGTGTGAGCCTTCGCTTGCAATCACGGCAAGAGAGCTTGAGCTTGGGAAGTACCTTCTTCTCGGAAAAGGAGAGGAGACAACCGGAGGCAGAGAGAGGGATTCCATCATCGCGGATGCAGTGGAAGCTTTAATCGGCTCCGTTTATCTGGACGGAGGCCTTGATGAGGCCAAAAAATTTATTTTAAAATTTGTGCTGAACGATTTGGAAAACAAACAGCTTTTTTATGATGCAAAGTCGATTTTGATGGAGACTCTGCAGGCAAAAAAGATGACGGATTTTGAATACAGATTAGTGGGGGAAGAGGGACCGGATCACGAAAAGGTGTTTAAAACAGAGGCGGTTTTGGAAGGAAAACGTATCGGATACGGAGAAGGACAGTCCAAAAAGGTATCGGAACAGAAGGCAGCATACGAGGCACTGATATTGCTTCGCAATGAGCAAAAGTAGGTGAAATATGTATTTAAAAAGTATTGAGGTGCATGGATTTAAATCCTTTGCAAACAAAATTATCTTTGAATTTCATAACGGTATTACAGGAATTGTCGGACCGAACGGAAGCGGTAAAAGTAACGTAGCCGATGCCGTGCGCTGGGTTCTGGGTGAGCAGAGCGTGAAACAACTTCGAGGTTCTTCCATGCAGGACGTTATTTTTTCGGGAACACAGAACAGAAAACCGCTGGGCTATGCCTATGTTGCAATTACACTGGACAATACGGACCATTCTCTGTCAATTGATTACCCGGAGGTAACTGTCGCGAGAAGATTGTATCGTTCGGGAGAGAGCGAGTACCTGATTAACGGAACGGTTTGCCGTCTCAGGGATGTGAATGAACTTTTTTATGATACGGGTATCGGTAAGGAAGGCTATTCCATTATCGGACAGGGGCAGATTGACAAGATTCTGAGCGGAAAACCCGAGGAGAGAAGAGAACTTTTCGACGAGGCGGCCGGAATTGTAAAGTTTAAAAGACGTAAGAACGATGCGCAGAAGAAGCTGGATAACGAAAAACAGAATCTTTTGCGTGTCAATGATATTCTTGCCGAGCTGGAAAAACAGGTCGGTCCGCTGGAAAAACAGGCGGAGAAGGCTAAGATTTATTTGAAAAAAAAGGAAGAAATGAAGACGCTGGATGTCAATATGTTTCTTCTGGAGAACAGCCATATACAGGAGCAGCTTGAAACGGTTACGGAAAAGCACCGCATTGCGGATGAAGATTTCAAGACAACCAAGGAAAAGTTTGAGCATATTAAAGAGGAATATGACCGTATTGCACAGTCGATAGACCGTCTTGAGGAAGAGATTGCCAATGAGAGAAATCTTCTCTCAAGCACATCTGAGATGCGCGGAAAACTGGAGGTACAGATTAACGTCCTGAAGGAGCAGATTAAGGCTGCGGATGAGAATGAAGCACATTTTGCACAGCGCGAAAAAAATATCCGCTTACAGATTCAGGAACGTGAAGAAGAAAAGAGTGCGTTCTGCAAGGAAAAGGAACAGTATGACAAGGAACGTACCGGGCTGCAGGGAGAACTGGATGAGGCGAAGGAAATCCTTCTCGGACTGCAGAAACAGATAGATGAATATAATGAAAATATTGAGTCCGGTAAGCGCACGATTATCGATGCGCTGACAGAGCGTGCGACGATTAAATCAAAGTCGGGACGTTTTGATTCCATGCTGGAACAGCTTAATATCCGTAAGGCAGAGATGAGCTCAAAGCTTCTCCGTGCCCGCTCTGACGAGCAGCAGCAGGAGGAGGTCATCGGACAGCTTGAGGAGGCTTTTGAAAAAGTCAATGAAGAAATCCGCGCTCTGAATGACAGACAGGCTTCTTTGGAAGAGAGAAATCATGAGATAACGGATATTTTGTCCGAGAAAGATCAGGAGCTTAGAGACACACAGGTGCTCTACCATCAGGAAAAATCCAAACTGGATGCGATTTCAAATCTGACGGAGAGATACGAAGGATACGGAAACAGTATCCGGAAGGTAATGGAGCAGAAGGCAGCCAACAAGGGAATCGTTGGAGTTGTTGCCGACATTATCAAGGTGGAACAGAAGTATGAGACGGCAATCGAGACGGCACTTGGCGGAAATATTCAGAATATCGTAACGGATGATGAAGATACTGCTAAGAAAATGATTGGGTATCTTAAGAAAAATAAATTTGGCCGTGCGACGTTTCTTCCGCTTACGAGCATCGAACATCCGCAGGAGTTCAAGACACCGGAGGTGCTTGAGGAGCAGGGAGTTATCGGTATGGCATGCGATCTTGTTTCTA
>CAZFLR010000025.1:0-34995 GCA_964519385.1 uncultured Kineothrix sp. | reverse complement strand
GAGCATCTGCCTTACAAGCAGAGGGTCACAGGTTCGAGCCCTGTAGGTCCCATTAACAATGTATAGCTCTATACATTGTGGGCCCGCGTGGCGGAACTGGCAGACGCGCAGGACTTAAAATCCTGTTGTAGCGATACAGTACCGGTTCGATTCCGGTCGCGGGCACTTGATTTTAAGAAACGTTGAGAGATTAACGTTTCTTTTTTTTATACATGGATTTGTGTTATACTATATACGGATGCAATAGGTGTTTAAATTTTTGTGTAGATGAACAAAAAACGGAAAGAATAGATTAAAACAACAAAAGGAGAGACAGTATGAAGATTTTATTTTACGACACCAAAAAATACGACAAGGATTCTTTTGAGAAAATTCTGCCACAGTTTCCGGAGATAGAGCTGGATTTTCTGGACACGGATTTATCTCTGCATACAGCGAAACTTGCGAAGGGATATGACGGGGTCTGCGCATTCGTGAGCTCAGATGTGAGCGCGCCTGTGTTGGAGGCACTTTCGCAGAAGGGAGTCAGACTGGTTTTGATGCGCTGCGCAGGATATAACAATGTGGATGTGAAGGAAGCCGAAAAATGCGGAATCACGGTCCTTCGTGTTCCGGGATATTCGCCGGAAGCTGTTGCAGAACATGCCATGGCACTTGCTCTGGCAGTGAACAGGAGAATTCATAAAGGTTATATTAAAGTAAGAGAAAATAATTTTAGTCTGGTCGGTCTGACGGGCGTTAACTTTTTCCGCAAGACAGCCGGAATTGTCGGTACGGGAAAAATAGGGGCTGCAATGTGTCGTATTTGTCATGGATTCGGAATGCGTGTAATTGCTTATGACATGTATCATAATCCGGAGCTTGATTTCGTCGAATATGTTGATTTTGAGACACTTCTGGCAGAGAGTGACCTTATTTCACTGCACTGTCCGTTAACCGAGGATAACTATCATCTGATTAATAAGGAAACCATTTCAAAGATGAAGGATGAAGTGATACTGGTTAACACCTCAAGGGGTGCGCTGATTAAGACTGAGGATCTTATTGCCGGAATCCGCAGTAAAAAGTTTTTTGCAGTCGGTCTGGACGTGTACGAAGAAGAGACCAATAATGTGTTTGAAAATCGTGAGGATGATATTCTGGATCATTCCACGACAGCCAGATTATTATCCTTTCCGAATGTTATTGTAACGTCGCACCAGGGCTTTCTGACGGAGGAAGCACTGGCATCTATAAGCCTTACAACACTGCAGAATGCGATGGACTTTAAAAATGGCACATTGAAGGAAATGAATCATGTGACAGCTTAAAACAAAAGGTTGAGGTAATGAATATGAATGTCAATGAGATTTTGGAAGAAATGACATTAGAAGAAAAAGCGCGACTGGTCAACGGAGCTACTTTTTTTGGAATGGCCGGTGTGGAAAGATTGGGGATCCCGAGAATACAGATGTTGGACGGCGGTACCGGAATTAATTTTGAGCAGCTATTCGGGGATATTGCAGATGTGATGAAGCTGACTTTGGACAGCACGAACGGAATGGTTGGAAGTACGCTTCTTACACATGTGATAGAATATTATTTTGAGCCGGAAAAGCTGACGGAAGAAGAAATGAAATTGTACAGTCGGATAAAAGAACAAATTGACGGTAAGCTGAATGGTGTTGATTATGCGCCGGGCTGTTTCCCACCCGGGATTTTGCTCGGAGCAACGTGGAGTAAAGAGGCCGTAAGAGAAATCGGAGAGGCTCTTGGAAAAGAAGCATGTCTTTATGGAGTACATGTTTTACTTGGAACGCCGAACGTAAACATTCACAGAGACCCGCTTAACGGCAGACTTTTTGAAGGATATTCAGAGGACCCGTATCTTGTCTCTGTGCTTGCTCCGGAGCTTGTAATGGGTGTACAGAAGTATGGCGTTGCTGCCAATGTAAAGCATTTTGCGGCGAATAATCAAGAGACCAATCGTGTGGGAGTCAATGAAACGATTTCTTTACGTGCACTGGAGGAAATTTATTTCCCGGGATTTAAAGCCTGTGTGCAGGATGGAGAGGTAAAAACCGTCATGAGTGCCTACAACCGGATTAACGGTGTGCCATGTACGGAAAACAAGTGGTTGTTGACAGAAAAGCTTCGTGAGGAATGGGGCTTTGACGGCGTTGTTTTGTCAGATTGGGGAGCAGTTTATCATCCGGTGGAAGCACTCAAGGCCGGAAATGATCTGGCTATGCCCGGACCACGTGCATGGAAGCCGGTTGCAGAGGCAGTGAAAAGCGGAGATTTAGATGAAAATGAATTAAATCTTGCAGTGAAAAGATTGCTTGAGATGATTGATTGGATTACGAAAAGCTTTGGTAAGATGTCAGTGTCAGAGGCAGAAAACATGAGCAGAAGCTTAATGGAGCAGACAGATAAAGCTGCTTATCGTGCGGCTGCAGAGGGGATGGTTCTTGTCGAAAATGCAGGAATTCTCCCATTAAATGCGACTCATAAGACGGCTGTAATAGGAAGCGGAGCAGAAAAGATACTGGAATGCGGAAGCGGAAGTGCAGGAATTACTACAAACCGGACAAGTGACCTGAAGGAAGGAATTCATGTCGCGGATATAGGGGATGCGGATGTCCTCGTATTTGTGAGCAGTCTGGGAGGCATGGAAGGAAACGACCGCCCTCATATGCATCTTGATATAGAGGATATTCGTCTGCTTCATGCTTATGGGGCTATCAATACTGATGAGGCACCGGAACTTATAAGAGAACAACTGCACGGAGACGAAAAGCAGGAGAATACGAAGGCAGGAACAAAAGACATAATCCTTGTACTGAATATTTGCGGACCGGTGGATTTGTCATATATAAACAGAGATGTGGTGAAAGCTGTTTTGGTCACTTTTCTGCCGGGAATGCAGGGAGGAAGGGCTCTTTCGGATATTCTGACGGGCAAAATCAATCCTTCCGGTAAGCTTCCGATTACTTTCCCAAAACGCTATGAAGATACGCCTACATACCTGAATTTCCCGGGAGACGGATATGAGGTGTGTTATGGAGAAGGAATATATGTCGGCTATCGGTATTACGATAAAAAGAAGATAAAGCCGTTGTACCCGTTCGGACATGGCTTGTCGTATACAAGCTTTATGTGCTCCGGAATGGAGGATATTCTCGTTTCAGATAATGAAATACGATTCGTCACGGAGGTTGAAAATACCGGGAAGACAGCAGGGGCACAGGTTGTTCAGATTTATGTCTCAGACCCTTATTCCACGCTTCAAAAACCGGTGAAGGAGTTAAAGGCCTTCAAAAAAGTATATTTGAAGCCGGGAGAAAAGAAAAGGACAGAGTTTCAGATAAGCTTCAAGCAACTGGAATCCTACGATTCAGATTTGGCGAAGTGGACGCTGGAAGAGGGATATTATGATATTATAGCTGCGACCTCTTCTGCAGAAGAAGATGTCTTTGCACGTGAAAGAATTTATATAGACTGCAGCTCGACATACAGCTACGGGCCGGATTCCACGGTAAAGACGATTTATGAACGTTCAGAACTACGAGAAATTCTTCGTCTGCTTTGGAAGAAAAAAGAATGGGACTGGGGAATAGTTGAGAGCAACTACCAGTATACCTCAAATAAAAAAATCAGTGAAATCCTGCCGGACTGTGATACGGATGAAAAGAGGATCCTGATGGAAGAATTTGCTGCTGCGGTGCAAAATGTAAGGAAGCCGTGAGTGTGAGATATCAGATAAGAATTGGAAAATGAGTATTTATAAAAAGACGGATGCCGGACTGCCGGGATAACTCTGCAACAATGAGAGTATATCCTGACAGACCTTCTCATCCGTCGTTTACTTTTGAATTATTCTGCTGTTGTTTCTTCGTCGAAAAATTCTTCGATGGTTTCTTCCTGAGGAATTTCTTCTTCATCAGAGCCGTCTTCAACGGTATCTGCCATCGGCTCCTCATCCTCTTCGTCAAACGGTTCTGTATCGTCATCAGCAGACGGGTTCAGGTTGAGAGGTACATATGTGCGCGCTGAGGATTCTGTACCGTTTTCGTAATCCTCTTCATCTTCAAATTCATCGAAATCATCAAAATCGTCATCATCAAATCTATCGTTATCGTTTTTCTTCATAACATAGTAAGCACCGGCGGCAATTGCACCAATGGCAGCACCGAATATTAAACCTTTAGTGAACTTTTTCATATTGAAAACTCCTTTCAAAAAACCCTTTTCTATATTTTAAAATAAAATTGTAGATTATACAAGCAGTTTATGCAGAAAACATTGGTTATAGTCGCTTGATTTTAAAGTGATTTTCGGTTTTGGTAACCAGAAAAAAGATAAATTCCATAATCGTCGGCACACCACGTTCAGAATGAACCCTGGCAGTATAGATTTGTGCCATGTCAAGCGGATTGGAGGTACGCCATGCACGATTGATGGCATATTGCATGGAACGCTCAATGCTTGGATCGCTTCTCTTGTATTTTGGTCCGAGAAAACGATAGATGTTGTCATAAGGATCCTTAAGTTTGATAAGAACACTGTCTGCCAGGTAACGAAATCCGACTGCTTTCGGACTGATGCCGAGAAGGTTTAATTCTTCGCAGACAAAAGCCATAAGCTCACCTTCCGGAATGTCTTTTACAGAGACATGTGTCTTGGAGTCTTCCGAAGAAGCAGAGGTTTCTGCAGCCGGAGATTCAGATGGAGAGTCAGGCCTGGAAGCTGATACGGACGCAGTTGTGTACGGTTCCTTGTCAGGGTGCATCGTTTTGTACATCATTTTTAAAAAGTCAATGACATAGGCGGCCGAATAACCGGTCTGATATTTGGTCAGAATAAAATCGGCACCAAGAGAGCGCGCTGCTTCGTGGATGGTATGGCTGGAATTGTTTGTGGTAATCAGCAAAAACGGAGATACTGACAAAGACAGAAGCTTTAATTCGGAGAGAAATTGCAGCCCGTTTCCGTCACCATCGTGCAGCTCCAAATCAATGATAATGGCATGAGGTGTCTCCTGACGGGTAAGCGCAAGGGCTTCTGTGGCACTTCCGGTGCAACCGGTAAGTGTAATATCATTCTGTGTACTGATATATTCCTGAAAGGCTCTCCGGTCTTCGGCATCATCTTCAAGAATCAAAATCTTTATAATATCGTTCATGCAGATTTACCTCCGTTTATTTCTGTATTGTCTGATGGTATTACATATAAATCGCTGCGTGTCTGGGTGTTGATAATATCGGAACAGCGATAGGATTGTATTACATAGTGATTTTTGGAATTGAAAGAAAAAATAATCTTTTTCGTCAGGCTTCCGATGGTTGAGTCAAATTCCTGTATTTGGATGGAAGCTTTGTATTTTTTCTTGATTTTCCATATATCCATGAGACCGATACCGCTTCCGCCGGTGCTCTCGTGGGTAGTGTGAGGCTTTAAGCCGAAGCTGTGCAGGGTTTCGACAGAAAAAGCATCACCGGTATCTGCAACAGAGAGATAGGCCTCCTTCTGGAGTTTGCCAAAGGTTACTACAATTCGTCCGGAGCTTAGTCCGGTCATTGCATTTAAAGCATTTTCAATGAGGTCTGAAAGCAAATGGGAAAGATCCTCCTCAGAAATTTTCTCAAGAAGATATTCCACATTTTCTTTTGTATGTTTGCATTCAAGCGAAATATGATTCGCAAGGGCTCGCTTATGCATGTAAGCAAGGATTGCATCAATGCTGACATTTCCGGTCAGATGCAAAATATGATTCTTCTCTTCATATGCCTCAAGAATCCCCTTGCGGTCCTGTGACATATTCTGAAGACGTTCGCTTAAGTCCTTCCCATAAATTTCCATCTGAGCGATATCTGTGAATTCGTTATGCAGTAAAAAGTCTGTGACTGCATGCTCCATCGCCGGAATCAGCTTGTTGTCTTTGTGTATAATCCGTGACAGGGAAGAGTTGTCCTCCTGAAGCTTTTTGATTAATCTTTCTTTTTCGGCAAGCTCGTCATACAGGGACTGGATTTCCAACTGTCGGAGCTTGTCGATGTATGATTTTGTAACCTGTCGCCGCCACCATGAGAAGAGCAGAAATGCCAAGAGAAAGGTGGCGAGAGGGAGAAACAGTAGTATAAAAAGATTTTTGCTTGAGGTGTTAATAAAAAAGAAATTATCTATGTTTTTAAAAGTTAAAATTAAGAAACCAATAACCAAACCGGTATCACTATATTTTGTCTTTGTTATAAAATTCATTCCGGATTTGAATCGTTTTATTTTAAAAATAAAGTATATGGAAATGAATGATAATATTGAGGAAAGAATGATCATGTATTCGTAGGAAATCATGTGATTCTTATAATATAGTGGGCTTGATACAAAAATTACAAATAATGTACAGAGATTATTTAAGGCATAAAAAATAGCATGTGAAAGAATGCTTATGATGAAGGCAATCTCGTATTTTACTTTGTACGTTATAAGTACGCAAAAGTAGAATATAAGCATGAAAAAAAGAAATTGATATGAGGAAGCATATGTATGGAAAATATTGTCGGTGATAAATAAAATGACAAAATTAAGGCATAAGTGCAGACAATGATTTTGCCGTTTGTATTGTTGAGGAAGAAGTTTTGGATATAAATACATTATACATATAATTTTGGAAAAAGAAGATAAAATATTGTACATATCGATTCTCCTAGGGCAAGAAAAAATACAGTACAAGGACTAATAGAGAAAATACATTGATGTAAGTAATCTCCTTAATGTAAGGAGGTGAAAACATGGACTATATTAAGTGGGTAGCAATTACGTGGGCAACTTTAAGAAGTTATTTCTAAAATAATATCATCTTACATGTTATCTCAATTTCAAATTCATCCCTCTATCAGTACCTGTGTATTCATATTTTTAAACTTAGAACATTTAAATTATATAATACAAAATATGGAAATTCAACGAAATATGGTGTTTTGTGGGAAGGTATAACAAGGGTAACCAATAAAAACCAACAAAAACCAAGAAAAAGCAGGCGGGAAAAATCGAATGATACAAGAAAAACCAATAGAGTAATATGTCATAATATGTTATTTTATGTTTGCAAGCAAAAAAATCCATATACCGGTTTCCGGGATTGCGCGGAAGTCGGACGAGGGTACGGATTATAAGGGGTAAGTGAAAGAGCAGGTAAAACGCCTGCTCTTTTGCATGCGGAAAAAGACTGCAAATGCCCCGGTTGGTCAGTGGTTGACAGAGGGTAATTCTGCTGTTAGATTATGAGTAACGAAAACACGAAATAAGATGTCAGGACAGGAGGATGTAAGGAATGAGATTGCTGATTGTAGTAGATATGCAGAAGGATTTTATTGACGGCGCGCTTGGTACGAAGGAAGCGGTTGCAATTGTGCCGGAGGTTGTAAAGAAAATCAAGGAATTTAAGGAGAACGGAGATTGTATTGTTTTTACAAAGGATACGCATTTTGACAATTATATGGATACACAGGAGGGAAAAAATCTTCCTGTGATGCATTGCATTCAGGGAACGGACGGACATGAGATTTGCAGGGAGATAAAAGAGGTGGTCTGCCCGGAGGATTATAAGGTATATGAAAAGAAAACCTTTGGCTCTGAAGAACTGGCTGAGGATTTGAAAGCCGGTGTTTATAGTGGCGCGGAAAGTATTACACTGATTGGACTTTGTACGGATATATGTGTGATTTCCAATGCGATGCTCTGCAAGACCTTTTTGCCGGAAATGCCGCTTATGGTTGAACAAAGCTGTTGCGCAGGGGTAACACCTGAGAGCCATGTAAATGCGCTGAAAGCAATGGAGATGTGCCAGATTAAAATTGTATAAATCCTGTTTCTGTGTTAGAATGACTGATAAAGTCAACATAAAGAGGATTACGATATGAATGACAGGTTTTTTAATCTTAAAAGAGAAAAACAGGACAGATTTATCAATGCAGCACTGAAGATTTTTTCGGAGCACGGATATCAGAAGGCAAGTACGGACGATATTGTGAGAGAAGCAGGCATTTCAAAGGGGCTTTTGTTTCACTATTTTGAAAACAAGCTGGGACTTTATGAGTTTGTTTATAATTATAGTACGAAGCTTCTGGTGATGGAGTATTCGGGAAATGTGCCGGTTTTTCGGGTGGATTTTTTTGAACTGCAGAAACAGATGGAGCTTGCAAAGAAGAATATTATGGTTTCGTATCCGTATATGAATGTTTTTGTGGAGAAGGCATTCAGAGAGGAGAGCTTTGAGGTGCTTTCTGTGGTGGCAGACAGTATGGACCGGTACTCGGAGAGTCTGGCACAGGTATATGCAAAAGCGGATGTTTCCGGTTTTAAAGATGGTATAGATCCGTCGGCAATTTTGAAGATGTGTCTGTTTATGGCTGACGGAGTTTTGAATGAGCATTTCAGGAACGGCAGGATTGACCCGGAAGCGTATTATACAGAGGTTGTTTCGTATCTGGATGTGTTAAAAAATAATCTGTATAAAGATGAAAGAAACAAATGAAAGGGGCACTGAACAGAACTGAGGATAATCAGGGGACTGGTCAGTGCCTTAATAAATGTGAAAAATCATGTCGTAATTATTTTGACTGCTGATATGGCGGGTCGGCCGGATATCCGCCGCAAAGCTTCTGCATTCCGCGCTGGACGGCATCTTTTGAGTTCTTCCAGTCGGCATCTTTGTTGCGGTAATCGTATTTTTCTATCAGCCACGCAACGTCATCACCGACGCGCTGCAGGTTTTCCTGCATCTGGGTGAGAATGAGGGAATAGAACTCGTCCTTCTGTGTGCCGGAGAGTTCATATTGTGCGCGCTGACACAGGTCGCCGAAATGGTGCAGGCAAAAGCCCTTGCTCTTTTCTATCATATGCTTCATTTCGTCATCCTTTTTATACATGAAGAAAAAGGTGTCAAGATAACGCCGGTATGTTTTTTGAAAACTGTTGCAGATGTAGCAGGAAGTATCCTTTTCACTTACCCAGGTGCTTAAGGGGAGGTCCGGAGCATCTGCTTTTTTTATGCGGTTTATCAGACTTGCTTTGCCGGGAGCAAACATTTTGATTTGTTCCGCAAGCTCTTTTTGCATCTGCTGATAATGGGTTTTTAAAATCCACGCATTTCCGAGTGCGTTTCCGTAATCGAACATTTTTTTGAAATGTGTGCGGCAAAAACCGGCCTTGTCCGTCATTTCACGCATATCGCTCTCCATATAGGAGGCACTGGAGCCGAGAACCAGGTCAAGCAGGTCACGCTCGGTTTCACGTTCTACATAGCAGAACGGGCATTCATCATCTGCGTGGAAGGCATCTGTGAGTGGTATGGTATATAAAGTCTCTTTCATCTGGATTCCTCTTTTCTTTGAGTTTAAAGGTTTATTTCGAGGCGGTAAAGCTCCGAAGGGATATAATGCTTGCTGAAAACAAGTACATGACCGTTTTTGTCACAGATAGTTTCCTGTATAAGCATAAAGGAGTTCTGATTGGAGAGGGTGTATTTTTGAGCTGTGAAGTTCCCCGAGGTAGAGTGGGAACATAGTCTGTGGCAGGATGCCATTTCCTGATAGCAGCCATTTTCCAGATAGGTAAGCAGATCATCCGGCTGATTCAGGTCAATGTGTTTTTGCGCAATACACTCAATGGTAAGAAAGCTTAAGGAGTAGGCAAAAGGGGTGTTGTCCTTTTTGTACCAACGGTCTGCGATAACGACAGCGGGTGTGTAACTCTTTAAGGTGTCAAGTATTGAGGGTGTCGGTGGCTCGATGCGAAACTCAAACTCTGTGTTGTCTGCCGTGTCTATACAATAGGAATAAATAGGGTGTACAGACTTAGACATGTCTAAATTGAGGGCGCGTTCCGTGTCCGGAGAAGTAATAAAGTGTCCGACTCCCGGTATATTTTTTATCATGCCCTCCTCGATAAAGAGTGCCAGAGCCTTGCGCAGTGTCATGCGGCTTACGCCCATCTGCTCCGCCAGTGCCGGCTCAGAAGGGAGCTGGGAACCGACAGGATAAGTGCCGTTTTGTATCTGCTCATAAATTCGGTCATATACTTTGACATGTTTTAATTTTTTCTTTTTTAAGGTGTCTTCTTTTTTTTCCATCTGTATAATACTCCCCAAAATATACTGCGTTTTTATCATATAATGATTTGTATAAAAAGTCAATGAAATGCGCATTGTGTGCATAATCGTTGTGAAAAACCAACAAAGACAGGGCTGGTTTTTTGGTAGATACGGATATTGAATTTAGACATGTCTAATTGTATCATAAGAGTATGAAACGTAAGGTAATTGCAAAACGGGAACGGAGCCTGTTTTGCATCAGAATGAGAAGGAGGTTTTTTTATGCAGAATTATTCAGGAGAAGTTGGGTTACAGTATCATTTACAGATTAGACCGGGTGATGTAGGACGTTATGTGATTTTACCGGGTGATCCTAAGAGATGTGAGAAGATTGCGAAGCATTTTGATGATGCGAAACTGGTAGCGGACAGCAGGGAGTATGTTACATATACAGGTTATCTTGACGGAGAGAAGGTTAGTGTGACATCCACAGGTATTGGCGGGCCTTCCGCTTCCATAGCTCTGGAAGAGCTTGTACAGTGCGGAGCAGATACATTTGTAAGAGTCGGAACATGCGGCGGTATTGAGCTGGATGTAAAGGGCGGAGATATTGTGGTTGCAACCGGAGCGGTTCGTATGGAAGGAACAAGCAGAGAGTATGCACCGATTGAATATCCGGCAGTGGCAGACCTTGAGGTTGCAAACGCGCTTGTGGCTGCAGCAAAGGAGCTGGGATATACATACCATGCAGGTGTTGTTCAGTGTAAGGATGCATTTTACGGACAGCATGAGCCGGAGAGAATGCCGGTAAGCTATGAGCTTTTAAATAAGTGGGAAGCATGGAAACGTATGGGCTGTAAGGCTTCTGAAATGGAGTCGGCTGCGTTGTTTATCGCAGCATCTCACCTGAGAGTGCGCTGTGGTTCTACATTCCTTGTAGTAGGCAATCAGGAGAGAAACGCACTGAATATGGATAATCCGATTGTGCATGATACAGAGGCGGCTATTACAGTTGGCGTGGAGGCAATCCGTAAGCTTATTAAGGCTGATAAAGAACAGTAATATACAAATAGAAAGAAACGTATGTGTGGAGGGTTACATGAAATATATATTAAACCTGATAGGTGTTTTAGTTGTTTTAGGTCTTGCATTCCTGCTTTCCTGGAATCGCAGGGAGATTAAGTGGAAGGCAGTAATCAAGGCGGTTGTAATACAGTTTATTCTTGCAATACTGCTGGTAAAGGTACCTTTGGGTAAGAAGATTGTTTCCGTGCTTTCTGACGGAGTGACTGCGGTTATTAACTGCGGTCAGGACGGATTGTCCTTCGTATTCGGAAGTCTGGCGGACAGCGGAGCATCCGCCGGAAGCATCTTCTTTGTACAGACGCTTGGAAATATTATTTTTGTTTCCGCGCTTGTCAGTCTGCTGTATTATATAGGTGTGCTTGGATTTATTGTAAAATGGATCGGGAAGGCAGTCGGCAAGATTATGGGAACGACTGAGGTGGAAAGCTTTGTTGCTGTTGCCAATATGTTCCTTGGACAGACGGACAGTCCGATTCTTGTCAGCAAGTATATTAAAAATATGACAGACAGTGAGATTATGGTAATTCTTGTCTCCGGTATGGGAAGTATGTCTGTTTCGATTCTGGGCGGTTATCACGCACTCGGTATTCCGATGGACTATCTTCTTATTGCAAGCGCGATGGTTCCGATTGGCAGTATTCTGATTTCTAAGATGATTCTGCCACAGACAGAAGCGGTTATGGCAATCAAGGATGTAAAGATGGACAATAAAGGTGACAATGCCAATGTAATTGATGCGATTGCAGAGGGTGCAGGAACAGGTATGCAGATGGCAATTTCCATCGCAGCATCTCTGGTCGGCATTATCGGAATTGTGGCAGTTATCAATATGCTTCTTGGCTTTGTCGGAATCAGTCTTGAACAGATTTTCTCTTACATCTTTGCACCGTTCGGATTCCTTATGGGGCTGGACGGAGAGCATATCCTGATGGAGGGAACACTTCTGGGAAACAAATTGATTGTAAATGAGTTTATCGCATTTAAGGAACTGGGTGCAGTTCTTGAAACACTGGATCCGAGAACCGGAATGGTGGCAGCAATTTCTCTTTGTGGATTTGCGAATCTTTCAAGTCTTGGAATCTGTGTCTCCGGCATCGCGGTTCTGTGTCCGGAAAAGAAGAGTACACTCTCACGACTTGTGCTGCGTGCTATGCTCGGAGGAGTTCTTGTAAGTCTTCTGAGTGCAATGATTGTTGGATTTATTATGTTATTCTAAAGCTTTTTGGTGTATAATACCGACATAAGGAGAGTTTGGTTATATGGAAGCAAAAAAATATAAAAGAATTTTTACAATTGTGATTGATTCCTGTGGCATCGGCGGTGCAAAGGATGCAGCCGATTACAATGATGCCGGAGCCGATACGCTCGGGCATATTGCAGGAGCGGTCAGTGACTTGAAGATTCCGAATATGAGAAAGCTCGGCATTGCCAATGTTAAGGAGTTAAAAAACATGGAGCCGGATGCGAATCCGAAGGGATATTTTGCAAGACTCAACGAGGCGAGCAACGGAAAGGATACGATGACCGGACACTGGGAGATGATGGGACTTCACATCACGCAGCCGTTTCAGACCTTTACGGAGACGGGATTTCCGAAGGAGCTGATTGATGAGCTGGAAAAGAGAACCGGACATAAGGTAATCGGAAATAAGAGTGCGAGCGGAACGGAAATTCTTGATGAGCTTGCAGAGGAGGAAATTGCAACCGGAAACATGATTGTGTATACCTCGGCGGACTCGGTGCTTCAGATTTGCGGAAATGAGGAAACCTTCGGACTGGATGAGCTTTATCGCTGCTGTGAGATTGCAAGAGAGCTTACCATGAAGGATGAGTGGAAGGTCGGACGAGTGATTGCCCGTCCGTACACCGGCAGAAAAAAGGGCGAGTTTACAAGAACGAGTAACCGCCATGATTATGCCTTAAAACCATATGGAAGAACTGTCTTAAATATGTTAAAGGATGCAGGACTTTCGGTGATATCCGTGGGAAAAATTTTTGATATTTTTGACGGAGAAGGTCTGACGCAGTCCAATAAGTCAAAAAGCTCCGTTCATGGAATGGAACAGACAATAGAAATAGCAAAGACGGATTTTACGGGACTTTGCTTTGTGAATCTGGTAGACTTTGATGCTCTCTGGGGACACAGAAGAAATGTAACGGGGTATGCGGAAGAATTAGAGCGTTTTGATGAAAAGCTCGGAGAATTGCTTTCGGTGCTTCGTGAGGATGATTTGCTGATTCTGACGGCGGATCACGGAAATGACCCTACCTATACAGGAACGGACCATACAAGAGAACAGGTTCCGTTTCTTGCTTATTCCCCATCGATGAAGGGAGCAGGAAGACTGGATGATACAGATACCTTTGCAGTGATTGGTGCCACGATTGCGGACAATTTCAGTCTCGAAATGCCGGAGAATACGATTGGCTATTCGCTGCTTGAAAAATTAGTGTAAGCCGGAAAGGAAGTATACTTGAAATGGATAAAAAAGATGTTTTGAAGCTTGTGGACCATACGCTGTTGACACAGACTTCGACATGGGATGAAATTAAGGAAATTTTGGATGATGCCATAAAATACGGGACGGCATCTGCGTGTATACCTGCTGCATATGTGAAACAGGCAGCGGAATATGTGGAAGGAAAGCTGCCGATTTGTACGGTTATCGGATTCCCGAATGGTTATCACACGACTGAGGTAAAGGTATTCGAGACGAAGAATGCCATCGAAAACGGTGCATCTGAAATTGATATGGTAATTAATATCGGATTTTTAAAGGATAAGAGATACCGTGAAGTGGAAGAGGAAATTCGTCAAATCCGCGAGGCTTGTCAGGGAAGAATCTTAAAGGTTATCATTGAGACCTGCCTGCTGACCGAGGAAGAGAAAATCAAAATGTGCGAGATTGTTACGGCGGCCGGAGCACAGTACATTAAGACCTCTACCGGATTTTCAACGGCGGGAGCGACATTTGCGGATGTCGAGCTTATGAAGAAGCATATCGGCGCAGACGTTAAGGTTAAGGCCGCAGGAGGGATTTCTTCGTTTGACGACGCGGAGGAATTTATGCGTCTGGGTGCAGACCGCCTCGGAACAAGCCGTCTTGTAAAAATTATGAAAAATACGGACACGGGACTCGGTTATTAATTAAAAGACAGAATGAGACGGAAAAGAGGACAGATATGGAATATTGGGATATTTATGACAAAGACAAAAAGAAAACCGGACGTACCATGAAGCGTAATGACTGGTGTCTGAAAGATGATGAATATCATTTGACAGTGCTTGGTGTAGTTATGCGCCCGGATGGCAGATTTCTGATTACGCAGCGTGTGATGTCAAAGGCTTGGGCACCGGGCTGGTGGGAAGTTTCAGGCGGCGCGGCGATGGCCGGAGAGGAATCAAAGGAGGCGGTCATACGTGAAGTCAGGGAAGAAACAGGTCTGGATGTTTCCGAAGCAGAAGGCGGATACATGTTCTCTTACCACAGAGAAAATCCGGGACAGGGAGATAATTATTTCGTAGATATTTACCGGTTTGTCCTCGATTTCGATGAAAGTGATCTTGCATTGCAGGAGGAGGAAACGCTTGGTTACCGGCTGGCAACCCGTGAAGAGATAGAAGCACTGGCAAAAGAAGGGATTTTCCTTCACTATGACAGCATCAAGGCTGTGTTCGATTGACGTTTCCTATATCGGTTACCATACGGTAACCGGAATTCTGAATTAATATGCTTAGTTTTTGACTGCACTGGGCGGATTCCGCGCCGGTGCAGTTTTTATTTTCGTAAAGGTCATAGAGTCCGCGCACATGCATGGGAGAAAGATTCGGCATTACGACATTTGCTCCGGCCTTTAGTCCTCTCTGACGACCGTCAGGTGCAATGGTTGCCAGTGCAGTTGTGGCGGGGAGAAGCACGTGCGGAAACATAAGGCGTACAATGGCCAGAAGACGGAGTGAGAGCGTGAGACTTCCGTCAGAACAGTTGCAAAACGGAGTCTGTGCATGCCTGATATACGGACCGATACCAATCATGTCCGGGTCCAGCTTCTGTAAAAAACGAAGGTCTTCCACAAGGTCGGGGAGTGTCTGGTACGGGGCACCGACCATAAAACCGGCTCCTGTCTGGAAACCGATTTCTTTCAGGTCATAGAGACATTGTCTGCGATGCTCCGGCGACATATTTTTCGGATGCAGCTTTTGGTAAAGCCGGTCGCAGGCAGCTTCGTGGCGGAGGAGATAACGCGTGGCTCCGGCATCGAAATATGCCTGATAGCTCTCACGTGATTTTTCGCCGATGGACAGAGTGACGGCGCAGTCCGGGAATTTTGAACGGATGGAGGAAACAATATCGCAGATGAATTCATCCGTGTAATACGCATCCTCTCCGCTCTGGAGAACGAAGGTCCGCATGCCGAGCTGATACCCTTCCTCACAGCAGGAAAGGATTTCGTCCTTTGTAAGACGGTAACGTCCGGCGGCGGAGTTGCCTGACCGGATTCCGCAATAATAGCAGTTGTTTTTGCAGTAATTACTGAATTCGATGAGACCGCGGACAAAGACTGCATCGCCGTAAATCTGTCTGCGAACTTCATCCGCATGAAAAAAGAGAAGTTCATCCAGCTCGTCGGTGGCAAGTAGCTGAAGCAGGGTCTTATCGTCTGCATTCCGGTTTTCACGAAGTTGTTCTATGGTTTGTGATGAAAGCGTCATGTCCGTCTCCTCGAAAATTTTATGAAGTAATCATATCGGTTGAAAATTGGATTGTCAAGCAGGTGTATAAGAGGGTAAAATGGAAGGGAAGTCTAAGGAGGACATGGTATGGGTTTACAGTTTGTATTCGGCGGCTCCGGTGCCGGAAAAAGTACATTGGTATATGAGAAGCTTATCAGGCAGTCGATGGAGCATCCGCGTGATAAATATTTTGTGATGGTTCCGGACCAGTTTACAATGTATACGCAGAAGGAATTGTGTCTGATGCATCCGCGGGGCGGAATTATGAATATAGATGTGCTGAGCTTTTCCCGTCTGATTCACAGAATTTCTGAGGAGGTCGGAAGGAAAGAGCGTGCAGTTCTGGATGATACCGGAAAAAACCTGGTATTGCGCAGAGTTGCAATGGAAAAAGAGGACGAGCTTGTGCTCCTGAAGGAAAAGGTGAAAAGACCGGGATATATTCACGAGGTGAAATCTGTTATATCCGAATTTTATCAGTATGATATTCACGCAGAGGATATAGCTGAGATGGCAGAGCAAGCGGAGGGAAAAGGCGCGCTTGCGTACAAGATGAAGGAGCTTGGGATTCTTTACGGAGGCTTTGCGGATTATATCAAAAACAAGTTTATCACTACAGAGGAATCTCTGGATGAGCTTTGCGGAATGATACCACAATCCGGGCTGCTTTCCGGCAGCGTGATTGTATTTGACGGCTTTACCGGATTTACTCCGGTGCAAAACCGCGTGCTTCTTAAGCTGATGCAGGTTGCGAAAGATGTGGTTATAACACTTTGTGCAGATAATATAGGAAATATTGAAAATGTGCCGGCAGAGCAGGAACTGTTTGCCCTGTCGGAGAAAACATACCGTCGCCTTACGGCTCTTGCACAGGAGAACGATATCCCGGTGCATAAGCCGGTTTTCGTGGACGGAAAGCCGGTCAGACGATATACAGGGAACGCGGCGATGGCATTTTTAGAAGCGAATCTGTTTCGCTACGGTCAAGAGACATTTGAAGGTGAGCAGCAGGCAATCTCTGTCTGGGAGGCGGACGGCCTGGTTGCAGAACTGCAGAGACTGTGTCTTGAAATCAACAGACTTGTGCGTGAAGAGGGACTTTATTACCGGGACATTGCAGTCGTGACCGGGGATTTGGAACGCTATGCGCATCTTTTCAGAACGGAGTTTGCGCGCTACGGGATTCCGTATTTCCTTGACCAGAACAGGGGGGTGACACACCATCCTCTGACAGAATACCTGAAGAGTGCGCTTGGAATGTGGAAAGAACGTTTTTCCTATGAGAGTGTATTCCGCTTTTTGCGTTCGGGAATGTCCTCCCTGACAATGGATGAGACAGACAGGCTTGAGAATTACGTCAGAGCCTGTGGTATCCGCGGGCTGAAGGCTTATACAGAGCCGTTTACCTATGGCGGGCAGGCAGAGGAGATGAACGGGCTGCGTGAGAAGTTTTTGGAGGAGATTTCTCCGCTTTTCGGTGAGTTTGTATGTGCGAAGGATTATGCTGCTGCCGTGTATGAGCTTTGTCACAAAAATCATCTCCAAGAAAAGTGCAACGCCTATGCAGAGCAGTTTGATATGCAGGGGGACGCTTCTAAGGCGAAGGAATATGAAAAAATATATCCTGCCTGTATGGATTTGCTGAATCAGATATATGAGCTGATTGGCGAGGACAGGATGGATATGGGCGAATTTCTTGAAATTTTTGAGGCCGGATTGTCAGAAATCCGTATCGGAACCATCCCACAGAATGTAGATCAGGTGGTTGTGGGCGACATAGAGAGAACGCGATTGAAAAAAATCCGTGTTTTGTTTTTTGTCGGTGTCAATGACGGAGTGATTCCGGGGGCCGGAGGCGGAGGAGGACTTCTGTCGGATATGGAACGGCAGTTTTTCCTCGACAGGGGAAGAGAACTTGCGCCGTCTGTCCGGCAGAAAATATTTGAGCAGAGATTATATTTGTATCAGACCATGACAAAGCCGACCGAAAGGCTTTATCTGTCATATTCCAAGGTAAACGGCGAAGGAAAAGCAATCCTGCCGTCTTACTTAATCCGCACCATACAGGGGATGTATCCTTCGCTTAAGACAGAAAAGGTGTCGGGCAGAAAAACGGCTGATCTTTCAGAGATATCTTCCAAAGAGGACGGACTTGATGACTATGCAGGACTGCTGCGCGTTTACCTGAATCACGAGACTGCTTCGGAGGAAGAGGAGAATGTTAAAAAGCTTCTCACCATGCTAGTGGAGGCATACGGAGAGGATGAGGTTGCGGGAAAAATCCGTGAGGCGGCTCTTACGACCTATGAAAATGTTCCGCTTTCGGATATGGCGGCTGAGCTTTTGTACAAGGAAAGAAATAAAGGGAGTGTCAGCAGACTGGAACAGTTTGCCGCCTGTGCGTATGCGCATTTTCTGCGTTACGGACTCGAGCTTAAGGAGCAGGAAGAATATGATTTCGATGCCATGGATTTCGGTATTGTATATCATCATGTTCTTGAATGTCTCTCGCGTGAGCTCAGTAAGCAGAGGGTAACTTTCGCAGAGGCGGAGGAAGGGCTTGTCAGGGAACTGATTGACAGAGCCTTCGATGAGTATGCAGAGGAGTATGGGGGATATATTCTGCACAGCAGCTCCCGGAATGAACACAGAATCGGACAGATGAAAAAGGTGCTAATGCAGAGTGTTACAGCTATGCAGTATCAGCTTTCAAAGGGAGCGTTTGTTCCGTCGTGGTTTGAAAAGAATTTCCGGATGCAGGGAGATTTCCTGATTGTCGGAAAAATTGACAGAATTGACATATGCAGAGAGAATGGAAAGGTTTATGTGAAGGTCATTGATTATAAGTCCGGAAATAAGAAGCTCAGTCTTGAGGAGGTTTATTACGGACTTTCGCTCCAGCTCCCTGCCTACATGAACGCAGCACTTGAAATGCTGCATGAAACGGAAACGGAGAGCGAAATTGTACCGGCCTCCATGCTCTACAGCCGTCTTCAAAATCCTTATGTGGATGAGACGGTCAAAGATGTTGAAGCAGAGCTCCGCTCTCTCATGCGGCCGGAGGGACTTTCCGCAGATGCGGACGAAATCCTCACTCTTCTGGATGAGGAATCAGACGGTAAATCCGATGTCGTCCGGATTGCCAGAAACAAGGACGGAAGTCTCAGCAAAAGCTCACAGGCAATCAGTGAGGAGGCATTTGCCACCGTGCTTTCATATACGCAGCATAAGATGAATGAACTGATGAAAGAAATGAGAGGCGGAGAAATCGGAGCTGAGCCGGCACATATTGAGAAGGATAAAAACAGTAGCTGTACCTATTGTTCTTATCGCGGAATCTGCGGAATGGATATGCGGATTCCGGGATATGCAGTAAAAGAACTGCCGAAAATGGAAGAGGAAGATATTGAGGAGGAAATGCGGAATGAAATTTACGCCGAAACAGCAGGAAGTAATAACAACGAGAAATAAAAATATTCTTGTTTCCGCTGCAGCCGGCAGCGGAAAAACTTCGGTTCTCGTGGAACGCATTTTGTCTATGATTACGGATTCAGAGGAACCGGTGGACATTGACAGGTTTCTTATAGTGACATTTACAAGTGCAGCGGCTTCAGAAATGCGTGAAAGAATCCACAGGGCAATTCTAAAGCGTCTTGAGGAAAATCCGGCAGATGAGAATCTCAGAAAGCAGTCCGCGCTTATTCACAATGCACAGATTACAACCATTGACAGCTTTTGTCTGTTCCTGCTCAGAAATCATTTTCATGAGATTGATCTGGATCCGGCATTCCGTGTGGGAGATCCGGGGGAGATAAAGCTGATTGAGAAGGAAGTGCTCACGGACACGCTTGAGGAGTTCTATGCGGAAAAAGAAAGTGAATTTTTGTATTTTGCAGATGCGTATTGTCCGGACGGAAAGGACGGAAAGATAGAGAAGCTGGTGGAAGAACTATATCATTTCAGTATGAGCCATCCGTGGCCAAAAGAGTGGCTTTATGAGTGCAGGGGAAAAATCGAAGAGCTTGATGAGGCGAACCTCATGCAGACGGAATGGATGCAGTACGGGATGGAGCTTGCCCTTGAACAGGCAAAAAGTGCCGGACAAAAGGCGCAGGCAGCGATGCAGCTTTGCCTGCGACCGGACGGGCCGTATATGTACGAGGACAACATAAATTCGGATATCGAGATAATCAGCGGATGGGAGAAGCAGATTGCTTTCTGTATGCAGAATGGTACATATGAGGAAACTGCCGGACTGTTGAAGAAGCCTGCATGGTCAAGGCTTTCTGCAAAAAAGGATGATAGTGTATCACCGGAGCTCAGGGATCTGGTAAAGGCAATGCGTGACAGGTATAAAAAAATGCTTGCGGATATCCAAAGCACTTTTTTTGCTGGAGAGAGCCTTGCAGAATTGACAGAAAAGGAAAAAGAGGCCGGTCGTCTGGAACGTGTTTTGATACGGATTACCCTGCGATTTATCGATAATCTGACAGAGACAAAACGTCGGAAAAACGTACTTGATTTTTCGGATATTGAGCACTATGCACTTCAGATTCTTGTGTGTGACGGGAAACCGACAAAGACGGCGGAAATGTATAGAGAACATTATAAGGCGGTTATGATTGACGAATATCAGGATTCCAACCTTGTGCAGGAGCTGCTGCTGGCAAGCGTCTCCACGCAGGAGGAGGGAAGGTGCAACCGATTCATGGTGGGAGATATGAAGCAGAGCATTTATCGCTTCCGTATGGCTCGTCCGGAAATCTTCATGGAGAAATTTGAAGCCTACAGGCAGGGCGGACAGGATAACCGGCTGATCTGCCTGCGCCGGAACTTCCGAAGCAGAGAAGAAATTCTGCACAGTACAAATGCGGTTTTTGAACGGCTGATGCGTCAGCAGATTGGCGGTGTTGTCTATGACGAGGACGCTGCCCTGTACCCGGGGGCGGAATATCCGAAGGCATCCGGCTGTGAAACGGAGCTCTGTCTTGCTGCGCAGAATCCTTTGGAAAGTCAGGATAAGCGAACGGCGGAGGCATATCTGATTGCTTACAAAATCAAGGAGCTGATGACGGAGTTTAAGGTGGAAGGAAGACCGCTGAGATACAGTGATATCGTAATCCTTCTGCGCAGCGTAAACGGAACGGATGAGTGTATAAAAAAAGTGCTTATGTCGGAGGGAATACCGTCATATGTCACATCTAAAACAGGATATTTTACAGCGATGGAAGTCAGCAGACTTATGGATCTTCTGCGTGTTATGAACAATCCGTATAACGACATTGCATTTTGTAGTGTCTGCGTTTCTGTGTTTTTCGGATTTGACAATGAAGAATTGTCTCTGATTACGGCCTGTGCAGCAAGAGGAGAATCCCTTTATGAAAGATTTCTTGAGATTGCACAAAGAGATGAAACAACAGTTAGCGGAGGCTTATCGCGTGAACTTGTCGGGAAGGTAAGGGAGTCGCTCGCACTTCTGGGAGAGCTTCGCAGAGAGACGGTTGTCTTATCCATGACAGAGCTGGTGAATTATATTTTGAAAAGGTTTCATTATACCGAATATGTGGCTGCTCTTCCGGCCGGTGAGCAGAGAAAAGCAAACGTGGAAATGTTTGTGCAGAAAACCGTGGATTTTGAGAAGACAAGCTACCACGGACTGTTTGATTTCCTGCGCTATATGGAGCAATTGCAAAAATATGAGGTGGATTTCGGGGAAGCAGCGACGCTGGAGGAGACAGCGGACGTAGTCCGCATCATGTCGATTCATAAAAGCAAAGGTCTGGAGTTTCCGGTCTGCTTTGTGTCCGGATTAGATAAACAATATAATCTCAGAGACACAACCGCGACCTTTCTGATGGATGCGGACTGGGGAGTGGCTGCTAACCGTGTTCTCCCAAATAAACATACAGTTGGCAAAACAATGAGGAAAAATATTTTTGCGGGAAAGATGAAAAGAGACAGTCTGGGAGAAGAATTGAGAGTGCTTTATGTCGCGATGACACGTGCAAAGGAAAAATTGATTCTGACGGCAGTGTCAGAACAGGAGAATGTCGAGAAATGGGTGAAACAGACAGAGGCAGAGTGCAAAGAAGAGGGAGTGCTCTCCCTTGAGCTTATCGAAAATGCAAAGTGTGCACTGGAACACCTTCTGAGGGCATGGAGCATCAACAAAGATGCCTTTTCGGTTGAATGGGTACCGGAGGAGGTGCTGCAGAGAAAACAGATTCGCGATATCAGCGGACGTATGTGCAGGGAGGAGAGAGTACGCATGCTCTCAGGTCTCAGCGGTCAGGAGGATAAAATTGATACGGAGAAGCTGCTTGAGAGGTTTTCGTATGTTTACCCGCATAAGGAGCTGGCCTCTCTTTATACCAAGACGAGTGTATCAGAGCTCAAGCACGCAGCGATGGAAGAGGAAGGTGTTTCGGTGATGTTTCCGACACAGGAAAAGGAAACGGAGTATCTTCCGGCTTTTAAGAGGCAGCAGGAGAACCTTTACGAGGGAGCGGCAAGAGGAAGTGCCATGCACAGGATTCTTGAACTGCTGGATTTTGAGGAGTATGTGCAGAGAGCGGAAAAACTGGCGGATGAGGAGAACGGAGAAGAATGGCAGCAGATGTGTAACAGACTGGATGCGGATATTGAACGTTTTACTGAAACCGGAAGACTCCAGCAGGCGTATGCGGGTCTGATTCAGAAGAAAAAACTGATTCGCTTTTTCAGAAGCGACATTGCAAAGAGAATGGCAGATGCACAGCAAAGAGGCGAACTGTTTAAAGAAGAACCTTTTGTTCTTGCAGTTAGCGCAGGCTTACTTGATGAAAAGTTTCCGACGGAGGAAAAAGTGTTGATTCAGGGAATTATTGATGTGTATTTCGTGGAGAACGGTGAGATTACGATTCTGGATTATAAAACGGACAGGGTGTATTCAACGGAGCAACTAAAGGACCGTTACAGAACCCAGCTTGATTATTACGAGAGTGCGGTCGCACAGCTAACCGGAAAGCCGGTGAAGGAAAAAATATTATATTCGTTTGCTTTGGCGGATACCATTGCGTGGAAATAAGTAAAAAGCAGATGGTTTTATCCGCAGCAGCATTAAGAAATTACAGCTTGTCAGATGATTGCTCATAGAACTCGGCTTCCTTTGGGAAACCGAGTTTTTTGTAGCATTCAGAAAGTCTCACAGCGGCTTCGCGCCGGGTTTGGAGACTGAGAATACAAGGAGCCTGCAAGGCTGCGTGAAGCCAGATAAGAGCCTCTTCGCAATCGTTCTGTGTGATATAATGCAGACCGAGTTCCAGACAGATTTCCGCGCAGCCGTCGCCTTCGCTTGTGACGGCTTTGGTGGTGTATTTAAAGAAATTTCCGACCTCATTGTCAAGACGATAGGCGCGGGCAAGTATGCAATATGCTTCCATTTTTTCTTCCGCGGAGCGGTTTTCGTCCTTTGATGTTTCAAGAAAGGCGGGAATTGCATTTGCAAAGTCCTTTTTTTCACCGGCAATCAGCAGCTCTTTGGCATAAAGCGTATGAAGATGACTGCTCAGACGGACTCCGTCTTTATACATCTGCTCAAAGGCTTTTAAATCTCTGGAGGCATGATGACCGGTCGGTCTGTGCTGGATTTCAATGTCGCTGTCGTAGATGACAGGCTCAAGCGAGACCGTTTCATGAATCGGATTGCACCATGTAAACGTGCGGAGACGTTTGTAGAGCTTTGGACGATACTCCCTGTCATAATTGTAAATGGTATTGAAGGAGAGCTGATTGCAGTAGTACATTTGCACAATGTCAATCTCCGGCAACAGTCCTTTTTTGAGAAGACGGAACCGGGCACGGTTTTCCTCGTCGATGACTTCATCTGCATCTGCACAGTAAATATACTGGCAGGACGCTTTTGAGAAGGAATAGTTCCTGGCATCGGCAAAGCTTCCGTTCCACGCAAAATCATAAATGTGGGAGGTATATCCGGACGCAATTTCCTTTGTCCGGTCAACCGATCCGGTATCTACGATGATAATCTCGTCCATGAGGTCTGCAATGGAATCGAGACATCTTGAAAGAACCGCTTCTTCGTTTTTGACTATCATACAGAGACTGATTGTAATCATGGAAAACCCTCCGTTTTTGTGCGCCTGCGCGCTTTTTTTCATTCTAGCACAGTTCCCTGACTTTGCCGAGTGCTTTTTTCACCGGAGGCAGGTTCATAACCAGAAGTGTCGCAGCCATTTCAATCAGAATGTAGCTGTAGTTGTATACAATCGGATAAATGGCAGCGAGCGATTTCGGAAAGCTTTCCGGCATGTAATCCATCCAGTACAGATAACCGCCGATGGCGTGAAAAAGTCCGCGGAGCAGACAGGCTGTGATGTAACCGATGGTAAGTCCGTGTTTTTTCTGACACCATAAGCCTGCGATTCCAAGTGCCGTAAAAGCAAAAAAGTAATCACAGCACGCCTGGAAAGGAGACAGAATATAGGCACCTCCGCTTTGCATGAATTGCAGAATACTGTAAGCAAATGCAGTGATTAAACCGAGTCGTAAACCGTACAGATAACCGATATAGCAAATAAAAAACATACTGAACAGGGTGACGGAACCGCCCATCGGCAGCTCATACTTAATGTACGAGGTGATAAAGGCAAGTGCCAGTGCGATACCTGAGAAAGCAAGCTGTATAGCTGCTGTTTTGTGTGTGTCCGGCTTTTTGCCGGAAATTGATTTTGACATAAAAAAATCCTCCTTGATTTGCAGGAGGGGAGTTGCGGTAAGGATAATATGCGCGCAGTATTATCCGAATCCATGCTTCCTTACGCGGGCATTAACCCGATCAAGTAGTGAGGGTCAGAATGCAGATGGGCATTCAATCTCAGCTTTTAGCTCCCCTAGCGTTTATTTTGTTGAAACGATTACACTATATATGGTTTTCGCCTTTTCGTCAAGTGAAAAAAGTTGTATACTTGTTAAAGATTAAAACAGTTACCATTCGGTAACTGACGGAAAAAGAGAGAATACGGAGTGAGAAAATGTATCAGTATGTATTGTTTGATTTAGACGGAACACTGACAGACCCGAAAGAGGGAATAACGAAATCTGTACAGCATGCATTAAAGGCATTTGGTATAGAAGAGAAAAATCTTGATAAGCTTGAGCCGTTTATCGGACCGCCGTTGAGAGACAGCTTCCGGGAGTTTTACGGGATTGACGGAGAGGACACGGAAAAGGCGGTAAAGGTGTTCAGGGAACGCTTTGAGGTGAAAGGAATCAATGAAAATAAAATATATCCGGGTATGGCACAGATGCTTCGCAGACTCCGGGAACGGGGGATTGTACTTGCAATCGCATCGAGTAAGCCACAGGAATTTGTACACATTGTACTTCGCAATTTTGAGATTGAGGACTGCTTTGATGTGATTGTCGGAAGTGAGAAGGACGGGAAAAGAGATACAAAATCTGAGGTTCTTGAGGAAGCACTGAGCCGGCTTGGAAAAAAAGAGGGACGGCGTTTCAGAAAAGAAAAGACACTGATGGTCGGCGACAGAAGATTTGACGCGGAAGCAGCAAGCGAGCTTGGTATTGCATGTGCTGCGGTGACTTACGGCTATGCCCCGGAGGGGGAACTGGAAAAATGCGCACCGGCTTATATGGCTGACAGTGTGGAGGAACTGGAAGAAATTATCACCGGAGAAAAAGGGTATTTGAGATACAGACAAAAGAATGCTTTCTTAAAGACGATGGAAATACTTGCGCCGGTTTTGCTGTACTGGCTTGTGCAGATGATTGTTTATAACGGACTTTATCTTCTGGTTGGACGATATTTTCCGGCGTTGGCAGGAAACAAGGATCAGCTTTGCGTATATCTCAACGGAGCAGCGGCAATCGGAACGTGGCCTCTGCTGGCAAAGCTTTATGCAAAAAGCTATGACGGCGACACTTCACATGTGATTACCGGAAGAAACAGGAAGAGGCTTAAGAGAGATGGTGCTCTGGTTGCTGCTTATGCTGTGGCACTCGGACTCGGAATGAATATATTGATTGCTTACTTTAAAATCACAGGCATGTCGGAGACCTATCAGCAGGTGGCCGGTCAGCAGTATTCGGTTTCGCTTCCGGTGGGACTTGTGATTTTCGGCCTCCTTACACCGTTTACGGAGGAACTTATTTTCCGCGGAGTTATATACAACCGTATTCGTAAATATTTTCCTGTCACCTTGTCAATGCTTTTGAGCGGACTTCTTTTTGGCTGCTTCCACGGGAATATCGTACAAATGATGTACGCGACAGTCATGGGAGTGGCAATGACACTTGTCTATGAATACTACGGACGATTTTTGGCAGCACCGGTGCTGTTTCACTGCTGCGCCAATATTGTGGTCTATATTATGACAAAAAGTAACGTGTTTGCGCCGGGAGGAGGACCGGTGTTATACGGGGTTGCCCTGATTGCCGTTGCTGTCGGAATTACCTGTTGGTACATGAAAGGATTTCAAAAGAAAATGAGACGGAGATAACAGGATGATAATACATGAGTCTGTCAGAAATCTGGTGGAGTTTATCCTGCGCGAAGGAGATATAGACAACCGTATGGCGGGAGGAAAGGCAGATGCCATGCAGGAGGGGAGCCGGATTCACCGCATGATCCAGAAGCGTATGGGAATTGAATATGAAGCGGAAGTGCCATTGAAGTTTCAGGTGGATTGCGGTCGCTATGTCATTGAGATAGAGGGACGGGCAGACGGCATCATCCAAAGAAACGGGCTTGTGATAGTGGATGAAATTAAAGGGACTTACCGTGATTTAAAGTATGTGGAAAAGCCTGCCGGGGTTCATCTCGCACAGGCTATGTGTTATGCCTATTTTGTGGCGTGCGCCCGGGAGCTTGAACGCACTCAGGTAAGGATAACCTATTGCAATATCGATACAGAAGAAATCAAATATTTTCAAGAGGAATATTCCCTCGATGCACTGCGTACATTTTTTGACGGATTGATGGCTGAATATAAAAAATGGGCGGATTTTGAATTTGAATGGAAGCAGACACGCAGAGAGAGCATCCGTGCACTTACATTTCCTTTTGTCTACCGTGACGGACAAAAGGAGCTGGCAGGGCACGTATACCAGACAATCTGCCATAAGAAAAAGCTGTTTATTCAGGCACCTACAGGAGCGGGAAAGACAATTTCGACCGTTTTTCCGGCGGTGAAGGCAGTGGGTGAAGAGAAGGCAGACAAAATTTTTTATCTGACAGCGAAGACCATTACGCGGACCGTTGCAGAGGAGTCGTTTTTGCTTTTGCAGAAAAAAGGGCTCAGATATAAGACGGTCTCTTTGACGGCAAAGGAGAAAATATGTCCGCTGGAGGAAATGGAGTGCAACCCGGAGCATTGTCCTTATGCAAAAGGACATTTTTCGAGAGTGAATGATGCTATTTACGACATGCTGACACATGAGGAGAATTTTGACAGAAATAAGGTACAGGAGTATGCGGGGAAACACAGCGTCTGTCCGTTTGAAATGTCGCTGGATATGAGTCTTTTTTCAGATGCAGTGATATGTGATTACAATTATTTGTTTGATCCGTATGTATATCTGAAGCGTTTTTTTGCGGAAGGAGTCAAAGGACCTTACCTGTTTCTGATTGATGAAGCACACAATCTGGTGGAGCGGGGAAGAGAGATGTTCAGCGCGCAGATTGTAAAAGAGGATGTGCTGTCCATGAAGAAGCTGATAAAGCCATATCACACGGGCCTTGAAAAATATATTGACCGGTGTAACAGAGAACTGCTGGAGCTGAAAAAGCAGCATGATATCAGTGATATTCCTGAAAAGACGGGAGGGTTTGCAACGGCTCTTTCGAGACTCCACGGAGCTATTAATACATATCTGGAGGAGCACGAGGAGTGTCCTGTAAGGAAAGAAATACTGGATTTTTATTTTCAGGCAGGTCGTTACCTGGATGTCAATGAAAGAATAGATGAGAATTATATCACTTATACAAAGATGCAGGAGGACGGAAGCTTTTGTATCAGACAGTTTTGTGTCGACCCGTCTGAGCGACTTAAGGAGTGTATGGACCGCGGAGTTTCGGCAATCCTGTTTTCGGCAACCTTTTTGCCAATACGCTATTATAAACAACTGCTCGGAGGAACACAGGAGGACTTTGAGGTGTATGCAAAAACAGCTTTTTCGCCGGAACAGCTTCACGTTATGCTTGGAACGGACGTGACAAGTATGTACACACGCAGAAATGCCGTGGAATATCACAATATTGCGTCGCATATTCATTCCATTGTCAGCGAAAGATGCGGAAATTATATGGTGTTTTGTCCGTCACATCAGTTCTTGAATCAGGTTTATGATGCGTACATGACATATTTTTATCAGCCGGAAGATGCGGAGTGCATAATACAGACGGAGCATATGGATGAGAAGGCGAGGGAAAGATTTCTTGCCCGCTTCTCCACAGCGTCGGAAGAACTGCCGGATTTGACCGGAAAAATCTGCATGGAGATAGAGGTAGAGCAGAGAAGTCTGGTCGGTTTTTGCGTGATGGGAGGTATTTTCGCGGAGGGTATCGATTTGAAAGGAGAGTCCCTTATCGGTGCGATTATCGTTGGAACCGGAGTTCCGCAGGTATGCAGGGAGAGAGAAATCCTGAAGGAATATTTTGACAGCCGGGGTGAGGACGGCTTTGACTATGCTTACCGTTATCCCGGAATGAATAAGGTTTTGCAGGCAGCGGGAAGAGTGATTCGCACCATAGACGATAAGGGAGTGGTTGCACTTTTGGATAATCGTTTTGAACTGCCTGTCTATCAAAGAATGTTTCCGCGGGAGTGGGAGAAGTCAGAGCGAATCCGGATGGAGACGGTCGGCCGGTCTGTGCGTAAATTTTGGGACGAGATATAAATCCGGTCATAAAAAAGTATATGCCCGGTCGTATATTATAAAAATAACACGGGTTTTTGAATGCGCGCAGACATTCGATGAGAGCGTCCGGAATGTGGATAACACGAATAAAGGTTTACATAATTGGGGTAAACGAAAAATGTTATTTTTTAAAATGTAAACTTGCAAAAAAGCGCGAAATATAGAAAATGACAGTCATTTTTTGCAATTTTAAACGTCAAAAATCACAAATGACACAAATGTCCACTGTGGATAACTATGTGGAAAATGGGGATTTCTTTCAAAAAACTTAAAAAAAGAAATACATGCGTGTCAGCGCGAAAATGCAATAAATCCTGCAACCTCATAATGATGAGAGACATGCTTATGTTAACTGTTTAGAAACGGTAAAATCACGAGTGTAATTTTTAGTATGGTGTTTCCAATGCATATATATTGTGATAGAATGATAGGCGAAAGAGACAGCCGTGTTTCTTCTATAAATAAAGTGTGTAAAAAGGAGAGGTGAAAGTGGCCGATAATGATAATAAGAAAAAGACGGTAATAAGTGTAAAAGATCTTTATAAGATTTACCGTGTGGGTGAGAACCGGGTGCGAGCACTGAACGGTGTCAGTTTCACCATTGAAAAAGGTGAGTTCTGTGCGATAGTGGGAACCTCCGGCTCCGGAAAGTCCACGCTGCTCAATATGCTGGCCGGACTTGAGAAGCCGACGAAGGGGGAGATAGTGATTGCTGGGGAACACATGGAGACTAAGAATGAGAACCAGCTTGTACAGTTCAGACGCGAACACATCGGATTTATTTTTCAGTCCTTTAATCTTCTGCCGTCTATGAACGCGCTTGAAAATGTGGCCATGCCCCTGACCTTTCAGGGAATGTCAAAGGAAAAGCGGTTAAAGAAGGCGGATGAGGTTCTTGAGCTGGTGGGACTCTCAAAACATAAAAAGCATAGACCGACGCAGATGTCCGGAGGTCAGCAACAGAGGGTCGGAATCGCAAGGGCACTTGTGGTACAGCCTGAGATTATTTTTGCGGATGAACCGACGGGAAATCTGGATTCCAGAACGTCGGCAGAGGTGATGGCACTGATTAAGAAAATTATCCGTGAGAAAAACCAAACACTTGTTATGGTAACACATGATGACCATCTTGCACAGTTCGCAGACCGGATATTCCGTATCAGCGACGGTAAGATTATAAGTATTGAAAATGGTATTAGTGCAGAAAGTTAAAGGAGGATTTAAGTAATGAGAAAAACAGCAACCCGTCTATTTGCATTTGTATTATCGCTCATGATTTGTATCGCGGGAACGGGAGTCGGAGTGATGGATGCCTATGCAACAACAGCAGGTGCTGCTGCAGGTTCCGGAGAGCAGCAGGAGGAAGAGGAAGCGACACTTCAGGAATTGAAGGAAAATGCAATCCGTGAGATTGAAGAGTATGCTGAAATTGTTAAGATAAAGGTTTCGGAGGATGTGATAAAGCAGATTTCAGACCTTGTGAAAAAATATACATCCGTAATCGGAACGGCAAAAGGTGATAAGAATAAAAACGGACTGACGACAGAAAGCGGAATCAGTGATTGTGTGGCAGAAGCAAAAGAGGCAATTGCTGCACTTGCATCCGCAGAGGGCTCAGCGGATATACCGGCCGGCGGAGAAGAGACGGTATCGCCCTCTTCCACAAGTGATTTTATCATGGTGGGCGGAAACTGGATTACACCGGTGGCTACATACGGACAGGTGGTAAATGTGGTGCTTCCGGTAGTGAATATGGGAGCTGTGAATCTTGCAAATGTTGCGGTAACACCTGTTACTTCAAATCTTGTAAGTGAGTGGCCGTTTGAGATTGAAACAAGCGGTTATACACAGACCATCCGGGATCTTCCGGGAAAAGGTAACGGACAAAGCGATATGGATCGCCGCCGTGAGCTGACATGGACATTAAAGACAAGAGCAGATGCTCTGTCCGGATACTATAAGCTGCAGTTCAATGTTTTATATTATGTGGGAACAGAGGCTGAGACAGCAACACTTACTACATATATTAAGGTAAACGGTGCACCGGGAAGCGGTAGCGTAGAGGCAGAAGGCGGAATTTCCACACCGAGAGTGATTGTTACCGGCTATGACACAGATCCGAAGGAAGTACATGCAGGTGACACATTTACACTGACACTGCATTTAAAGAATACTTCGCAGAGAACAGCAGTTTCCAACATGCTTGTAAATCTTTCCGCACCTTCTGAGGGAACGGATGCGGATTCTACATATGCGGCATTTTTACCGACCTCCGGCTCGAATTCGGAGTATATCAGCCATATCGGGAAAGGCGCGACAGTCGATCTTTCCATCGAGATGACGGCAAAGGCGGATTTGACACAGAAACCGTACCAGATTGATGTAGGTATGGAATATGAGGATGAAAATTATGCATCTTACACAGCATCGGCAGATGTTTCTATTCCGATTCATCAGGAAGCACGTTTTGAACTGAGTACACCGGAGATTCTTCCGTCAAGTATCTCTGTGGGAAATGAAGCAAATGTTATGTTTAGCCTGTATAACACAGGAAAAATTACTTTATATAATGTGAAGGTTTATTTTGAGGATGACACCGTTACGGGCGGTGAGTGTTTCCTAGGCAAAATCGATGCCGGCGGAACAGGCTCCGTGGATGCACTTGTGACAGGAGCTGCTGCTTCTGTAGATGATGACATTGTAAAGGTAGTCGTTGAGTATGAGGATGAGTCCGGAAAGAAATCAACCTATGAACAGGATATCAACCTTACGGTTACGGAAGAAATGTACATGGAGGATGACATGATGTACATGGATGATATGGAAGCGGTTGAGTATGAAGGCGGAAATAAGAAACCGGTTGTCATCGTGATTGTTGTCCTGGTGGTACTTGCGGCAGTGATTGCAGCTTTGGTGGTTTTCCTTAAGAAAAGAAAACAAAAAAAAGAAGATGACGAGAGAATCAATCTGTTAGAAGAGCTTGAAGGAGAGGACGATTCGGATGAAATTTCGTGATATGCTCCGTATGAGCGGAAGCAGTCTCTGGAAAAGAAAGGTCAGAACGATATTGACAGTGCTTGGCGTGGTAATCGGAACTGCATCGATTGTTGTGATGATTTCTTTAGGATTGGGTCTGTCAAGGGCATCCATGGCAGAGATTGAGCAATATGGTGGAATTACCACCATTACCGTGTCAGAACAGGGCGGCTATATGGGCGATATGGGTGATTCGGAAAATGCGGTGGAGGCCAATGAGAATCATCTTGATGATGATGTGGTAGAACAGATTCGCCAGATTGAACATGTAAAGGATGCTTACCCGCTTCTGGAGACAGAGGCACTTGCACTGAAGGGCGGTTTTCAAAGCTATTTGTCCATCCGTGGTGTGGATGCTGACAAGATGGGAGAAATCGGCATTAAGCTCGGGCAGGGTAGTTTTCCCGAGAAAGATGCAGGACAGCTTCAGGCGGTATACGGAAATATGATTATAGCCGATTTTTATAATGAAAAGACCGGTGAAGGATATTGGTACAACGGCAGTATGCCGGACATAGACCTGATGACGGACACAATTATGTATGTTTTTGACGTGGATGCGTACTATAACTTCCTCTGGGGCGGAACACAGGAGGACGGTACGGCAGCACCTATGCCGAAGAAGCGTATTGTGGAGACGGCAGGGATTATTGAAGGCGGCGTTGAGGACTATAACAGCAACAGCAATTATGTTTATTGCGATATTGATGAATTAAAGAAAATACTGAAAAAAGAATACAAAAACAAGGCGATTCCCGGACAGCCGACCACAGCGGCGGGAAAAGCGTACAAGGAGATTTATTACACGACCATCCAGGTGAGCGTGGATGATATGGATAATGTAAAGCAGGTACAGAGCGAAATTAATGCCATGGGATATCAGGCAAGCTCCAATGCGGAATGGGTGGAGTCCATGCAGGGACAATATACATACATTCAGCTTGCTCTTGGCGGTATAGGTGCTGTTTCCCTGATTGTCGCAGCCATCGGTATTGCCAATACCATGATGATGTCAATTTATGAACGGACGAAAGAAATCGGTATTATGAAGGTGCTCGGCTGTGATATGCGGAATATTCAGGGAATGTTCCTTCTGGAGGCCGGTTATATCGGGTTTATCGGCGGAGTTGCAGGCCTTGCACTCAGTTACGGTCTTTCGGCCATTATCAATGCGGTGGTAAAGAAGCTTGAACTGGGAATGAATATGACGGTCGGAATTTCTTATATACCGTTATGGCTCGCGCTTGTCTCGCTCGGCTTTGCGGTGCTTGTCGGTATGGCAGCAGGATTCTTCCCTTCGCTTCGTGCGATGAAGCTCAGTCCGCTGGCAGCAATAAGAAATGAATAAATCTTTTCGATTTTTTGGCATTTTTTTAGTAGAAATGTATAAATAATTATGCTATACTGAATTTTGTACAGTAATTTTTATGGCGTATCAGTCAAAACTATAGAAACAGGGGCGAACAGAGATGCAAAATGCAGGTATGGAAGCAGCGAGAAAAGCTGCAGAGGAAGCTGCAAGAAAAGCTGCAGCAGCAACATTTAAAAATTCAGAGAAGGCGCAGAGTTCATCTGCAAATAATGATAAGGAAGACAATTCGATTAAATCGGCTGAGGATGCGATTCGTCAGACGGCCGGATTAAATGCGAAGAAGGCAGCGATTGAGTCTGCATTCCGTATTGCTGATGAGGCAGCAAGAAAGGCTGCTCATGAAGTGACAGAGGCAACATCTTCCGAGAAGGATCCGGCGAGACGTGCCATTGAAGAAGAGACAATCCGCAAGGCAGCCAGCGAGCATACACGTAAGATTGCTGAAGAGGCGGCCAGAAAGCATGCGGAGGAGAATATCAAAAAGGCTCAGGAATTTGCAAAAGCTTCCGATGAGCGTGTGAAGCTGTTAAAAGAGGCAGAGGCACAGAGAGTCCGCGAGGAAGAGGATAAGGCCATTAAAGAGGCTGTAAAAGCGGCTGAAGATAAGGCGAAGGACGAGATGGAGCAGAAGCTCAAGAAGGTTGAAGAGGATGCGAACAAGGAAGTAGAAGAGATTCTTCGCAAAGCAAAGGAAGATGCTCAGAAGAAGATTGAGGCTGCCAAGGCAGCAGCAGAAGCAGAGGCAGAGCAGAAGGTAGAGGCTGTTCGCGCAGAGGCGGAAGCAAAGGCTAATGAAAAGATTGAAGCCGCAGTTACCAAGGTTGGAACAGAGGCGAGAGCAAAAGAGGTTGAAGCTGCGAAAGCAGAAGATGCCAAGAATGTAAAAGTAGTAGAAGAAATTGTCATGAAGGAAGCAAATACAGTAGCCATGAAGTTTGCAAAGGATGCTATTGTAAAGATGGAAGAAGAGAAGATCCGTCGTGCTGAGGAAGAAAAGGCAAGACTTGCTGCTGAGGAGAAGGCGCGTAAGGAAGCGGAAGAGCGTGCCCGCAAAGAGGCAGAAGAAGCTGAGAAGAGACGTATCGAGGAAGAAAAACGTCGTAAAGAAGAAGAGGCGAGAGCAAAGGCAGAAGCAGCAGAGAAGGCAAGAAAGGCCGCTGAAGCTCTTGAATTCCGTAAATATCAGGAAGAAGCCATGAGACAGACACAGAAGGCAGCAGAAGCTCAGGCAGCAGCAAAAGCTGCAGAGGCACCAACACCGGTGAGCGCGGCAGCGGCAGCAGCAGTTGCGGCGATGAAGGCACCGACTCCGGCACCAGCACCAGCACCAGTACCGGCACCGGCACCAGCACCGGCTCCGGATTCTGCGAAACAGACGAAGGAAGAAGCAATTCAGGAAGCAACATCATCCAATGCTTCATCCGGCGGAGCAATGTCTCTTGATGATTTCCAGAAGGCTGCAATGAAACTGAAGATATTGCTTGATAACGGTATTATTTCACAGGCTGAATTTGACGAGGAGAAACGTCGTCTGGTAGCAAGTATGCAGCTTTAAAATTAAAAACAGGAAGATTGAAAGTTCCGGTTACGATTTTGTGACCGGAACTTTTTTGTGCTTTTTTCGGTAAAAATAGAAAAATGAAAAAAATATATAAATTAGTTGACAAACAATATTATACAACATATAATATGACACAGAAAACATATTATACAATGTATAATATTATATGTCAATCTATTTTTATAAAAAAAACGACAGGA
>CAZFLR010000024.1:0-35590 GCA_964519385.1 uncultured Kineothrix sp. | reverse complement strand
TGAAATCGGAAAAACTCCTGTAGAAGTAAAGGAAGCTCCTGGATTCGTTGTAAACAGAATTTTAATTCCGATGATTAATGAAGCAATCGGTGTTCTTGATGCAGGTACAGCTTCTGCAGAAGATATTGATGTTGCTATGCAGCTTGGTGCTTCTCATCCGATGGGACCTCTTCACCTTGGTGATCTGATTGGTCTTGATATTTGTCTTGCAATTATGGAAGTTCTTTACAACGAGACAAAAGATGAGAAATATGCTCCACAGCCACTTCTTAAGAAAATGGTTGCTGATGGCAAACTTGGTAAGAAGACAGGCGAAGGCTTCTTTAACTACAGCAAATAAGTGATATAAATTTAATGGAGGAAGACAATCATGGATTTTACTTTACGCAAAGAACATGAAATGGCGAGACAGTTGTTTAAAGATTTCGCTGAAAATGAAGTAAAACCTCTCGCTCAGGAGGTAGATGAGACAGAAGTATTCCCAAGAGGCACAGTTGAAAAAATGGCAAAGAACGGCTTCATGGGTATCCCGGTTCCGAAAGAGTACGGCGGACAGGGATGTGACATTTTAACATACGCTATGTGTGTAGAAGAACTTTCAAAGGTTTGTGGTACAACAGGTGTTATTGTATCTGCACACACATCTCTCTGTATCGATCCGATTCTGACATACGGTACAGAAGAGCAGAAACAGAAATATGTTCCGGATCTTGCTTCCGGTAAAAAAATCGGTGCTTTCGGTCTTACAGAGCCGGGCGCAGGAACAGATGCACAGGGTCAGCAGACAAAAGCTGTTTTAGATGGTGACGAGTGGGTTCTTAATGGATCTAAGTGCTTTATCACAAACGGTAAAGAAGCTGATGTATACATCGTAATTGCTGTTACAGGTAAAGTTGAGAAACGTGGCCGTGTTTCAAAAGAAATTTCTGCATTCATCGTAGAAAAAGGAACACCAGGTTTCACATTCGGAACAAAAGAAGCAAAGATGGGTATCCGCGGTTCTTCTACATACGAGCTGATCTTCACAGACTGCCGTATTCCGAAAGAAAACATTCTGGGTGCAAAGGGCAAAGGTTTCGGTATCGCAATGCATACACTTGATGGCGGACGTATCGGTATTGCAGCTCAGGCACTTGGTATTGCAGAGGGCGCATTAGAGACAACTATCGCTTATGTAAAAGAAAGAAAACAGTTTGGCCGTTCAATCGCACAGTTCCAGAACACACAGTTCCAGCTTGCTGATATGGCTACAAAGGTACAGGCTGCACAGCTTATGGTTTACAGAGCTGCAGTTGCAAAGAATACACAGAAGGTATACTCTGTAGAAGCTGCTATGGCTAAATTGATGGCTGCAGAAGTAGCTATGGAAGTTACAACAAAATGTGTTCAGTTACATGGTGGTTACGGATATATCAGAGAATATGATGTAGAACGTATGATGCGTGATGCTAAGATTACAGAAATCTACGAAGGAACTTCAGAGGTTCAGCGTATGGTTATTTCTGGAAGCTTATTGAAATAAGGAGGTACGGAAGCGTGAAAATCATAGTTTGTATTAAACAGGTACCTGATACAAAGGGTGGAGTTAAGTTCAATCCGGATGGTACATTAGACAGAGCAGCTATGCTTGCTATTATGAATCCAGATGACAAAGCAGGTTTAGAGGCAGCTTTAAGATTAAAAGATCAGTATGGTGCAGAGGTTACGGTTCTTACAATGGGACTTCCGAAAGCAACAGATGTTCTCCGCGAAGCATTAGCAATGGGTGCTGACAAAGCAATCCTTGTTACAGACAGAGTTTTAGGTGGTGCTGATACTTGGGCAACATCTACAACAATTGCCGGTGCAATCCGCAATCTTGAGTATGATCTTATCATCACAGGCCGTCAGGCAATCGATGGTGATACAGCTCAGGTAGGTCCGCAGATTGCTGAACACTTACAGCTTCCTGTTATTTCTTATGCACAGGATATTAAGGTTGATGGAGACAAGGTTGTTGTTCAGAGACAGTATGATGACAGATATCATGTATTAGAAGCTAAGATGCCATGTCTCGTAACAGCACTTGCAGAATTAAACGAGCCACGTTACATGACTCCGGGTGGAATTTTCGATGCTTGTAAAGCAGAGATTACAACTTGGGGAAGAGCAGATCTGAAAGATGTTGAAGATTGCAACTTAGGTCTTGCAGGTTCTCCTACAAAGATTGCAAAAGCTTCTGACAAAGTTCGTAAGGGAGCAGGTGTGAAGGTTACTCCTGATTCTCCGGAAGAAGCAGCAGCTTACATTGTTGAAAAGTTACAGGAAAAACATGTTATCTAAAATAAAGGAAAAGTGGTGAACAAAATGAATTTAGAACAATATAAAGGCGTATACGTGTTCGCGCAGCAGGTTGATAATGAAATCAGCGGCATCGCGTTTGAATTACTTGGTAAGGCAAAAGAGTTAGCAGCTCCTTTGAATACAGACGTTACAGCAGTATTAATCGGATCAGGTGTAAAAGACCTTGCAGACCAGCTTGCAGAGTATGGTGCAGACAAAGTTATCGTTGTTGATGATCCGGAGTTAAAAGATTACAGAACAGAGCCATATGCACATGCACTTGCATCTGTTATCAATGAGTACAAACCTGACATCATGTTAGTAGGTGCCACAGCCATCGGTCGTGACCTTGGTCCTACAGTATCTGCAAGAGTAGCTACAGGTCTTACAGCAGACTGTACAGTTCTTGAGATTGGTGACTTCCCGTTAGTTGCTATTCCTGGAAAAGAAGATGAGCAGAAGCACAATCAGTTACTCATGACTCGTCCGGCATTCGGCGGTAACACAATCGCTACAATCGCCTGCCCGAATACACGTCCTCAGATGGCTACGGTTCGTCCTGGTGTTATGCAGAAGATTGAGCCGATTAAGGGTGCAAAGGCAAATGTAATTGAGTTCAATCCTGGATTTACTCCGAACAACAGATATGTGACAATCAAAGAGGTTGTTAAGGCAGTTTCAGATACAGTAGATATCATGGATGCTAAGATTTTAGTATCCGGCGGACGTGGAGTCGGCTCTCCTGAAAACTTTGCAATGCTTGAAGAGCTTGCAGAGGTTCTCGGAGGAACAGTAAGCTGCTCTCGTGCTGTTGTTGATTCAGGCTGGAAACCAAGAGACCTTCAGGTTGGACAGACAGGTAAGACAGTTCGTCCTAACGTATACTTCGCAATCGGTATTTCAGGAGCTATCCAGCACGTTGCAGGTATGGAAGAATCAGACATCATTGTTGCTATCAACAAAGATGAAGATGCACCTATCTTCGATGTAGCTGACTACGGTATCGTAGGCGACCTGAACAAGATTGTTCCGCAGCTTACAGCAGACATCAAGGCTGCTATGGCTAACAAATAAGTTTGTCAGTACAATGAAACGAAGCAGGCACTACCCATTTGGGTGGTGCCTCTTTTTTTTTATATACCTTTATGGTAAAATTAGAAAAACACATGTTGCGAAGGGAGCGTTTATGAATACATTTTACTATATAGTGGAAAATATTGATGGTGATTATGCAAATCTGCGTCTTACGGATGAAAAAGGAGAGGTAATCGGCGAGGAACTTAAGCTTGTGGCAAGAGCTCTTCTTCCGATGGAAATTACCGAAGGGAGCAGACTTATAAACGAAATGCTGCAATACCGTATTTTATGACATTTTATATGCCATTTGTTGTGGGAAGGGAAATGAAAAGGAGGTCTTTGCGTATGAAAAAACTATTATGTTTGTTGTTGATGGGGTTGTTAATAACCGGATGTGCCAAAGAAACAGAGGGTTCGTCACAGAATGCAGAAGAGAATGTATCGGCGATAAAGGAAACGCTGCCGGAGGCAGAGGAGACGGCATCTGCGCAGGAAACTCAGACAGAAGCAGATGTTTATACTTATGAAGACATGATAATTACTCTTCCGGCTTCTTGGGAAGGAAAATATCTGATACAGGATGGACAGGACGGCTTTGCAATTATGCAGAAAGCCTCTTATGAAAAAGAAGAAGGCATGGGATTTTTATTTGGCTTTTATAAATCAGCGGAAATGATTGATACCTCAATGGGAGCCTGTCAGGTTGCCTATACAGACGATTGTGTCTACTACGTGCAGGAAGTGACGGATGTAAGCTACTGGTATGAAGATGAGGCGATAGCAAAAGAATACTGTGAAATGCTGATGCAAAAGGAGACGGTAGTGGCTTCCCTGATGATAGCAGGTGACAATGTCAGATATAATGCGTCGGAATATATTTTGCCGATGAGCGAGTTAAAGGAAATTCCGGAAGGGATTCTTGAAAATATGCCGGCAAACGATCTCTGGATTGCCCAAAACGAAATATTTGCCCGACACGGAAGAGAGTTTAAAAACAACTATCTGAACAATTATTTTACTTCTTGTAGCTGGTATGAACCTTCGGTCAAGGCAGATGACTTCAATGAAAATGTATTGTCGGAGACGGAAAACCGGAATCTGGAAAAAATTGCAACGCAGAGAGAAAAAATAGAAGAAGCAACATTGTATCCGCAAAGCTGTCAGTTTGGAAAAGAGTATTTCTATGACCTGGATGGAGACGGAAAAGAAGAAAAATTCTCTCTGAGATATTCAGCAGAAGATGAGACTGAAGTTTGGGAGGTGTCAATGGTGCTGGATGGAGATATGATGCTGGATTTGTCTTCGGAGGAGGTTTACTATTTTGCACCGAATACAGACGAATATTATATTACGGATATTTCGCCATACTTTCCGGGACTTGAAATTGCAGTGATGGATTATGGGATGAGCGATGACCTTGTGACACATTTTTATACTTATGATGATGGGCTGCATTATATCGGAACCATAGGAGGATTTCCGTTTAAAAAGTATATGGAGCTTGACGGATGTGCACAGCAGGGATGCGTTCAAGGAACTATGCGCACGGATCTGATTCATACATGTTTTTCTTATGCGAACTGGTATTATGACTATGAAAACAAAGAACTTGTTCTTTCACAGGGGGATATGTATGAAATGGTTCCCGGAGGAGACTATGAGCTGAAGAAGGATATAGAGATGCTGAGAGCCAGAGATGTGACGGCAGATAAGGTAACGCTGAAACCGCAGCAGGTGTTTTTCCTTGAGACGGACGGAAAAGAGTGGATTAAGTTAAAAGGAAAAGACGGAACGCAGGGATATATCCATATTACAGACGGAAGGATAGACGGAGTTGAGGAAGCTCCGCAGGATATTATAACCGGCCTCTACTTTGCAGGCTAACGACAGACGAAATGGTAGGATTATTATGGGTATGAAATATTGTATTATTGGTGCCGGAGGTGTCGGCGGAAGTATCGCTGCGTACATGGCAGATGCCGGCTGTGATGTAACTTTGATTGCAAGGGGAGAGCACCTTGAAGTGATAAAAAAAGCCGGACTTACGATGGAGACACCACATAGGGGAGGCTTTACAGCGAAAAATATCAAAGCGGCGGAAGCCGGAGAGTATACGGAGATTCCTGATGTGATTTTTGTGTGCGTAAAGGGGTATTCCCTTCGGGAGATTATTCCATTTTTGCAACAACATACGGATTCCCATACAATTGTGATTCCGCTTCTGAATATTTACGGAACGGGAAGCAACCTGCAGAAAGAACTGCCGGGAACACTGGTCACAGACGGTTGTATTTATATCGCGGCTGAAAAGAAGGCTCCCGGTGTCATACAGCAAAAGGGAAGCATCTTTCGTGTTGTCTACGGAGTCAGAGAGCAGGATGAGCTGTGTCGGGAAATGTTGGAAATTGCACAGGAGATGAAAAAAAGCGGAATAGATGCCCGTGTTTCAGATAATATTGCAAGAGATGCATTCCAGAAGTATTCCTATGTTGCACCGATGGCTGCATGCGGATTGTATTTTGATGCGAAAGCCGGGCTTTTTCAGCAGGCAGGTGATGCACGGGAATTTCTGACGGAGTGCATGGAGGAAATCAGCAAGCTTGCAGATGCCATGGGAATTCCGTTTTTGGTCGATATTGTAAAAACTAATCTTGAGATTCTCGATGCCTTATCTCCGGAAGCATCGACATCTATGCAGAGAGATTTATGGGCAGGAAATCCTTCCGAGATGGAGGGACTGGTATTTGAACCGGTGCGTATGGGAAGAAAATACGGTGTCTTGATGCCAAAATATGAGATGATTGCAGAAAAATTTGGCTTTCATGAGTAAAAGGTGACAATATAAAAAAAGGGATTTGCTGTGTAGGGCAAATCCCTTTTGGTGTTATAATCCGAGAACTTCCTCTACGATTTCAACCGCATCCATGATGCAATCCGGACAGGAGCGGAGAGGTTTACCGGTTTCAACGCCTTTGAGGTCACGGCACAGAGAGCCCTTGTTTTTTTCTTCAAATTTTGCAATGATTTCACGGGAGAGCTGATAAGTCGCAGCTTTGGTGGCAGGATTTTCAAGGTCGCCATCACTGTTTTTTATACCGGCCAGGGCAACGGCACCTGAGATGGCTCCGCAGGTTCCCTGCATTCCTCCCATGCCGAGTCCGAAGCCTTCCATCATGCGGAATAAGGTTTCTTTATCTGCTCCGGCTTCGTCAGCAAAGGCACAGGCAACAGCCTGCGCACAATTGTATTTTTTGTCATGAAGTGTGATCGCTAATTCTTTTTTTGTCATGATTAAAATCCTTTCTTAAGTAAAAATTGTATAAATTCGTTCATTTTTCCTAAAATGATTATAGAATTTTTTTCCTTTTTGCGCAATAAGTTCATATACGAGTCAGGGAAATTATGCTATATTAATAAAAGAGTGATTTTTTAATATCAGGAGGAAACAAGCATGCAGATGAGATCAATTGAAACAGAACTTCGGAACAATGCGTATCCGGGACGCGGAATTATTATCGGAAAAAGTCCGAATGGTAAGTATGCGGTAACTGCTTATTTCATTATGGGCAGGAGTGAGAACAGCCGTAACAGAGTGTTCGTAGAAGACGGTGAGGGCATCCGTACACAGGCATTTGACCCGTCCAAGCTCAGCGATCCGAGTCTTATTATCTATGCGCCGGTTCGTGTACTCGGAAATAAAACTATTGTGACGAACGGAGACCAGACCGATACCATCTACGAACTGATGGACAAGCAGCAGACATTTGAACAGTCTCTGCGCACCAGAGAATTTGAACCGGATGCACCGAATTATACACCTCGTATTTCAGGAATTATGCATCTGGAAAACGGCGGATACAATTATGCAATGTCCATTCTGAAAAGCAATAACGGGAATCCGTCTGCATGTAACAGATACACGTTCGCTTATGAGAATCCGGTGGCAGGAGAAGGACATTTTATTCACACCTATATGGGAGACGGAAATCCGCTTCCGAGTTTTGAGGGTGAGCCGGAGCTTATCTCCGTTCCGGATGATATGGAAAGCTTTACAGAACTTCTCTGGAACAGTCTGAATGAAGAGAATAAGGTTTCTCTCTTTGTTCGCTATATTGATATTGAGACAGGTGAATACCGGACAAAAATAGTAAACAAAAATCAGTAATCTGCCGGGCAGTTAAGCCCGCAAAGGTCATATAACGGAGGAAAAAAGATGAATGAACTTGAATTAAAATATGGATGCAATCCAAATCAGAAGCCTTCCAGAATCTATATGGAGGATGGAAAGGATTTGCCAATCACGGTATTAAACGGCAAGCCGGGATATATCAATTTTCTGGATGCATTTAATGGCTGGCAGCTTGTAAAGGAACTGAAGAAAGCGACCGGACTTCCGGCAGCAACTTCATTCAAGCATGTGTCTCCGGCCGGTGCGGCGGTAGGACTTCCTCTTTCGGAAGTAGAGGCAAAGATTTACTGGGTGGATGACCTTGGAGAACTGTCACCTCTTGCATGTGCATATGCGAGAGCAAGAGGCGCGGACAGAATGTCTTCGTTCGGAGACTTTATCTCACTTTCTGATGTCTGTGATGAAGATACAGCCAGAATTATCAAAAGGGAAGTTTCCGATGGTGTAATTGCACCGGGATATACGGATGAGGCACTGGCAATCCTGAAAGAGAAAAAGAACGGCAACTACAATGTGATTCAGATTGATGAAAATTATGTTCCTGCAGAAACAGAGATCAAGCAGGTTTTTGGTATCAATTTCGAGCAGGGAAGAAACGAGCTTAAGATTGATGATGAGCTTCTTTCCAACATGGTAACAGATAATAAGGAGATTCCTGAATCTGCTAAAATTGATTTGGCAATTGCACTGATAACCTTGAAATATACACAGTCCAATTCTGTATGTTTTGCAAAGGGAGGACAGGCAATCGGAATCGGAGCCGGACAGCAGTCACGTATTCACTGCACAAGACTCGCTGGTTCTAAGGCAGACAATTGGTATCTGCGTCAGTCTCCGCAGGTAATGAACCTTCCGTTTGTGGATAACATCCGCAGAGCAGACAGGGACAACACGATTGATTTATATATCGGTGAGGATTATATGGATGTGCTTGCTGAAGGTGAATGGCAGAAATTCTTTAAAGAAAAACCGGCTGTATTCACCAGAGAAGAAAAGAGAGCATGGCTTGACGGTATGACGGATGTGGCACTTGGCTCAGATGCGTTCTTCCCGTTTGGAGACAACATTGAGAGAGCACATAAGAGTGGTGTGAAATACATCGCACAGCCGGGCGGTTCTGTCCGTGATGACAATGTTATTGCCACATGTAATAAATATAATATGGCAATGTGCTTTACAGGAATTCGTCTGTTCCACCATTAATTTTTTGTTCACTAGCTAATTAAAAAAGGATTATCGCAGAGGTTGATATGCGATAATCCTTTTTAATTACTGATTTTCCTGCTCTTCCAACAAGACAAGCATGCGCTCTTCCATTCTAATCTTATTTGTGGGAGAGAGCTTTTGATAGTTACCTTATACATTATGTGTCTATACAACCAGGACGATAATCCGGATATGTCGGTTACCGGTTTTAAACTAGGTACCGAATTGCGGATAATACAAAGGGGTTTATAGAGTTTAAGAAGAGATAGAGTAAGCTATTGCTGCTGAAGCCGGGCAAGCTGTTCACGCAGAGCGGCAATCGCCTCTTGGAGCTGTTTCTTCTCGTCTTCATGCTGCAACAGAGATTTCTCAAGCAATAACTGGGATTCTTTAAGCTGGGCGATTTCCTTCTTCATTTCCTCGCACATGTATTCGGCTGTGCCATGGTCCATCATTAATAAAGCTTCTGAGAAAAAACTCATGATATCCTCCGTTCTCGTCCTGAAGGCGGCAAGTCCCTGGTAGAGTTCCACAAACTGAGGGAAGGCATTCACGAGTTTCAGAATGTCCTCAGCCTTCAACGCGCTCAGGAAAGTAAGCCAAGCGTGGAGTGGTGTATCTATATTTTGAACGACCTTATGGAAGGTGTCGAGAGATATGTAGATGATATTTGAAAGTTCGGCGATTTGCACATGACTGTCCGAGGATGGAACCAAGAAGAGCCTCCAGCTGTTCCGGATGGTCATCAGGATGAAAAATCTTTCTGAAAAACGTATCGTAGGTGATGCAGAGACCGTTTTTCCCCATGAGGAAGCCAACCAGTTCTTCCTGCGGTTGCTCAGGAAAGTCAAAGTAGCGCAGACGCAGCTTCTTGTCATTCAGAATTTCCGAGAGAACCTCCTGTTTAGAACGCGAAGGACCGAAAACGTCAGTGAGAGAGTAGCTTTTTGATGAAGTGTTGTTCATATAGAACATCCTTTGAAATGAAATAGAATTGAAATGTAATAAAGTGTAACGTAGAATCGAAGGTGCTCATTTTGAGGGAAGAAAAAGGAGTGACGAAGAAAATGAATATGATTGGCACAATGTGTAAAAAAATAGTTTTCATAATATTGCTTGTATTTGGTGTCTTTTTGGGGTTGGAATGTTGTGTTGTCTCAACTTATGCATATACGCAAGAGGAAATCAGTGCGTCTATAGAAGAGCCAGGTGTGTCGGAAGAAAAGGCAGAAGAACCGAAGGGGTCAGAAGAAAAGGCAGAGCAGCCAAATTCGTCGGAAAAAGAGGTGGAAGAACAGACTAAGGCTTTGCCATCGGTGATTAATGAAAAGAAAACGGTGTCACAAAATCAGACGGGAGAAGAATTGACGACCGTGCTTGATGTGTTTGCAGAGGAAGTTTCACAAGAGGAACAGATTCATAAAGAAGGGGAGCGTTTGGAAAAACAAAAGAAAGAGCTGAAGTGGAACAGGAAGCGGAGAATCTAACGGAAAATGAAGCGACTGATGACCTTGTAACATGGAGAAAGTGGGTAATACTTGCAGGAGTGTTATTGTGTGCATGTCTTATAATACCTGCTATCATTGCAATAAGGAAAGAGTAATCGCCGGATTTTGACACAGCCCCTTTGTTTGTGATATAACTTTAATAGTATATTACAGAAGGGAATTGAAAGCGATTTATGGATAAAAAACGATTTATACATTTAATAATCGGACCGATACTCTTGGTTTTGTTTGCGGCGTTTTTACCGGAAACCGTATTTACAAGCTTTGAAAGCAGGGCCGCAGTAGGAACCGTGGCGTGGATGGCATACTGGTGGGTAACCGGTCCGGTGGATTATGCGGTGACGGCTTTTCTGCCAATTGCAATTAACGCGATTTTACAGATGACACCGATGTCCTCTGTGATTGCTAATTATGCGTCAGAGACAATTTTACTTTTGCTCGGGGCATCGATTTTGACGGTTTCATGGGAACAGACAGGACTCGATCAGCGAATTGCAGCAGCTTTCCTACGACTTGTGGGAACCAATTTCCGCATGCAACTTGTGTTTTGGTTTCTGCTCTCAGCACTTCTGTCTTCGGTACTTCCGAATGCGGTTGTTTGTGCGACGGTAACACCGATTGCTTTTTCTATGCTCAATTATATAGGAGAAGGCGATATCAAAAACAGTAAAATTGGTTCAAAGATTCTTTTGACAATTGCATATGCATCCGGCCTGGGAGGACTTGCATCACCTCTTGGCGGCGCAATGAATCTGGTTACGGTGGATTATATACAGCAATTGACCGGTGAAGAATACATGTACAGCTCGTGGGTGATTCGTTTCCTGCCGATTATGATAGTGCTTTTGCTGAGTAATATCCTTTTTATGATCCGGAACGTAAAGAAAAACGAAGAACTTGGCGGTTCCAAGGAATATTTTATTGAACAGTACAACAAGTTTCCGAAGATGGGATTTGAAGAGAAGATTTCATTGTTTTTATTTGTGCTTGCGACGGTGCTGTCTTTCACAAGACAGTTGTATCAGGACTATCTTCCGGGATTGAAACCGGCTTATGCCTTTGTGATTTGTGCGATTATTTCCTTCTTGATTACCAATAAGGACGGAGAGCGTCTTATGGTCTGGAAATCAGTACAGACGAAGATTGTATGGGAAATGATATACATTTTTGCAGGCGGTCTGGCTGCAGGAACACTGATTAAAGAATCAGGAGCGGCTGATTCCATCGGAACTATGGTTTCACAGTTCAATCTTACAGGAGGATTCATCACGGTGATTGTGATTATTACCGTGACGCTTTTGATGTCGGATGTGACTTCCAATACAGCGACGGCGGCGGTAGCAATTCCGATTGTAATATCGATTATGCAGGGAGCCGGGCAAAATCCGATTCCTTATGTATATATTGCGTCGGTTGGTGTAAACTTATCATATATGCTTCCAACCTCGATTCGTGCAATTCCGGTTGGGTACGGACTGCAGCCGAAGTATATGTTAAAAGAGGGCTGGAAGATGTCGGTTATGGTAATTATACTGATGTCACTGCTGTGCTATGCGATGCTGACCTACTGGCCTGCTTTCAGTACGGTGTAGTATAAATTTGTACAATCCGTTTAGAAATAATGTAAAATCAAAGTAATATTTATGTAAAAAATTATCTTGTGGGTTTTTGTCAAATAAAGTATGATTATGTAGTGGGGGTCATAGTGACTTTCCGCTACATTTTTTATAAGAGGAAAAAAGTATGGACACGATTTTAATGATTATCAAACTCCTCGGAGGTCTTGCCATGTTCCTGTATGGTATGGAAATCATGGGAGACGGACTCAAACAGGGTTCGGGAAACACACTTAAGAATGTACTTGGCAAGCTGACACAGAATGTTTTTCTGGGACTTCTTACGGGTACTCTTGTAACTGCGGTTATTCAGAGTTCTACCGCAACCATTGTTCTCACGGTCGGTCTGATTGGCGCAGGTATTCTGAATCTTCGTCAGGCGGTCAGCATTGTGCTTGGTGCCAACATTGGTACGACTGTGACGGCACAGATTATTCGTCTGATGGATGTGGATTCTTCAGGAAATTCACTTCTGGCATTTTTTAAACCGGATACACTTGCTCCGGTGGCACTTATTATAGGTATTATCTGCGTGATGTTCCTTAAAAAAGAGAGTACCAAAAATGTCGGTCTGATAGCCCTTGGATTTGGTATTTTGTTTATGGGTCTTCTCGGCATGACAAATGCTGTAGAGCCGCTTTCGGGTTCAAAAGCATTTGCAGATATTCTTTCGTATTTTACGAATCTGCCGCTTCTCGGTATTCTGACGGGACTTGTGCTGACGGTTATTGTGCAGAGTTCTTCTGCGATGGTCGGTATTTTACAGGCATTGTCTTCTACCGGAGTCATGACCTTTGAACTGGTATATCCGATTATTATGGGTATTAATCTTGGTACATGTGTAACTACGGCTCTTGTATGCTCCATCGGTTCTTCCAAGGATGCAAAGCGTACAGGTATCGTGCACATTGTGTTTAATACCATCGGAACTATTTTATTTATGATGGTGATGACAATCCTCCGCAAGGCAGGTTTTATGCCGGAACTTTGGGACGGTGTGGTAGACAGCGGTATTATTGCCAATTTCCAGACGATTTTCAATTTGGTGACAGCAATTGTTCTTCTGCCATTTACAGGCGCGCTTGTTAAGGTTGCATGTGCAATAGTCAAAGATGATGAGGTGGAAGTCGAAGTACAGTATCCGGAGCTGGCAGCACTGGATTCAAAGCTTATGATGACACCGCCACTTGCGCTTGCAGAAGTGACTAAAATTGCGGTCAATATGACAAGTATCGCGCAGGAAAATATTGCACTGAGCCTCAAACAGTTTAAGGAGTTTGACGCAGAACGTTCCGTAAAAATTAATGCTTCGGAAGATAAACTGGATTGCTTTACGGACCGCTCCGACCATTATCTGATTGATCTTTCTACTCATATTAAATCAGAGAATGACAAACGCCAGCACAGCATGCTTATGCAGTGTATACGTGACATTGAACGGATTGGAGATTATGCAACCAATTTTGATGAGCTGGCAAGGAAGAAGGCAGAGCAGGATGTTTCCTTCTCCAAGACGGCAAAGAAAGAGCTTAATATTATTGAAGATGCAATATCAGAGATTCTGCGTCTCACGATAGAAGCAATGACAGATGAGAATGATTATGTGGCAAGACGTATTGAACCGCTTGAAGAGGTCATTGATGACATGGTTCTTCTCCTGAAAAATCGTCATACAGACCGCCTATGCAAGGGAGTCTGCTCTATTAACGGAGGACTTATCTTTATGGATATCCTTACTTATTTGGAGCGTACAGCGGATCAGTGCTCGAATATTGCAATGCTGCTCCTTGGAAAAAATGATGAGGAAATTTCAAAAAATCATCACCTGTATATGCAGGAACTCCATACATCATCCGACCAGTCTTATCTCGCTGAGCAGGAGAATCGAAAAGCACAGTATTTGACACCGCTTAAGAATTTAAAATAATGGTTGTATAAATATTTATAAATAAAAAGGGTATCGGTCATTTTGACCGGTACCCTTTCTGATTATCTGATTAATATTCTTTTGCAGCTTCCTCGCCGTTCATGACGCGGAGAGCACCCTGTGCAAGGGCAAGCAGTTCGTCTTCGCCGGGATATACAGTGAACGGAGCCATCCATTCACAATGCTCCTTTAATCCGGCAACGACATTCTTATCGTATGCGATACCACCGGTAACGATGATCTGATCCACTTTTCCGGAAAGAACGCAGGCCATGGAACCGATATCCTTGGACATCTGCTGGATAAAGGCATCGCGAACCTCGATTGCATGAGCATCGCCGTCGGCAGCCATCTTTTCAACATCGCGCATGTCGTTTGTTCCGCAATATGCGTTGAAACCGCCGTTGCCCACGATTTTTTTGTAAACTTCCTTTTCAGTGTACTGTCCGCTGAAGCACATTTTAATCAATGCTCCGCTTGGAACTGCACCGGCTCTCTCCGGAGAGAAAGCACCATCGCCGTCAAGGGCGTTGAACACATCTACAACACAGCCTTTTTGATGTGCACCTACAGAAACACCGCCGCCCATATGAACAACAACAAGGTTGAGAGATTCATATGGTACACCCTGCTCTTTGGCATAGCGTTTTGCAACAGCCTTCTGATTCAGTGCATGGAAGACACTGGTGCGCGGAAGCTCAGGAACACCTGAATAACGGGAAGTAGGCATCAGCTCATCTACAACGACCGGATCGACGATGTAAGAAGGAACGCCGATGGAATCACCGATTTCGCGTGCAAGGATTCCACCGAGATTGGATGCATGCTGTCCTTGTTTTCCGATTTTTAAGTCCTCAAGAAGTTCATCGCTGACTGCGTATGTGCCACCCGGAATCGGCTTTAACATACCGCCGCGTCCTACAATGACATTCAGGGATTTGATATCGAAATCTTTTTCAGCCAGCAGATTTACAATAATATTTTTGCGGAAATCTTTCTGGTCTACGATAGAAGCGTACTGTGCGATTTCTTCTGTAGAATGTCTTAAGGTTTCCTCGAATAATAAGGTTTCATCTTCAAATACACCGATTTTGGTAGAAGTGGAACCCGGGTTAATGATTAAACTTTTGATTGACATATACCCTTCCTCCTGATGATATTAGTTCTGTTTAGCCATCGCTTCCGCAACAACTGCTGCAAGTGCGATAGAATTAACTTTTGTTTCAAAAGAATCGGAACGGGATGTAAGAATGGCAGGAGCAGAAGTTCCTGTTAAGATACAGCCGTTCTTAAATTCTGTTGTATGTACGATGGTCTTGTATACAAGGTTACCTGCATGGATGTCAGGGAAGAGAAGTATGTCAGCATCTCCGACAATCTTACGGCCTGTTGCACCTTTATGAAGTGCAGCTTCAGGTTCAATTGCAAGGTCCATGGAAAGCGGACCGTCCACGATACAGCCTGTGATTTCGCCGTCCTCGTTCATTTTGGTAAGCTCTGCAGCTTCTACCGTACAAGGCATTTTTGGGTTAACAACTTCTACTGCAGCAATCGGAGCAACCTTCGGTGTATCGATACCGCAGGCATGACATACACTTACAGTGCTGTTGATAATGTTTACCTTGTCTTCTAAGGTAGGATATGGAATAAAGGCAACGTCTGTTAAGAATAAAAGGTGATCGATACCTTTGATTTCAAATACAGCTACATGGGAAAGCGGTCTTCCGGTGCGGAGTCCGCGTTCTTTATTTAAAATGCTCTTTAAGAAGGATTTGGTATCAATGATACCTTTCATGTACATATCGGCTTTTTTGTCATGTACAAGACCTACAGCTATCAGAGCAGCTTCCTGGACATCTGCTTCATGAATAACTTCGTAATCGGCAAGATTCATACCGATTTCATCGGCGATTTTTTTGATTTCGTTCTCATCACCGACAAGGATGGCATCTGCGATGCCTCTTTCTTTGGCAGCCTTTACTGCTTCAAGCACCGGCTTGTCCTGCGCTACGGCAACGGCAAGTTTTTTCTTGGAGCAGGTGCTGACTTTTGCTAATAAATCATCAAAACTTTTTGACATTTCTTTGCACCTCGTTTGTATTATTTTTACCAAGGCTTTTGCATGCAAAAACCCCATTTGATAAAATAATAACACTTATAAATAGGAAAATCAATCTTAACAAAAATTTAACTTTCTATAAGGGGCTTTTTTATTGAATACTCTTATTAAATCTGTTACAATGATATAGTTTAAGACGAAAAAACGATATGTTAGGAGTCAAAAGTAAAAATGGGAATGTTTGAAAAAGTATTCGGAACCCATAGCGAAAGGGAACTGAAACGAATTGAGCCGATAGTAGATAAGATTGAAGCATTAAGAGATTCTATGATGGCTCTGTCTGACAATGAGTTAAAAGAAAAGACCAAGGAATTTAAGGCGCGCCTTGCAGAAGGCGAGACGCTGGATGATATTCTTCCGGAGGCATATGCGGTAGTAAGAGAAGCCGGACGAAGAGTCCTTAATATGGAGCATTACCGTGTACAGCTCATCGGTGGCGTGATTTTACATCAGGGACGTATTTCTGAAATGCGCACCGGTGAAGGTAAGACGCTCGTGTCCACGCTGCCTGCATATTTGAATGCTTTGGAAGGAAAAGGTGTTCATATCATAACGGTCAACGATTATCTTGCAAAGCGTGACTCGGAGTGGATGGGACAGATTCATGAGTTCCTCGGACTCAGAGTTGGCGTTGTGCTTAACTCCATGAACTCAGAGGAACGCAGGGAAGCATATGAGTGTGATATCACATATGTCACCAATAACGAGATTGGTTTCGATTATCTGCGTGACAATATGGTAATATATAAGGAAGAGCTCGTGCTTCGTGGGCTTCATTATGCAATTATCGATGAGGTGGATTCAGTGCTGATTGATGAGGCGCGTACACCACTTATCATATCCGGACAGAGCGGAAAGTCTACCAAGCTTTACGAAGCGTGTGATATTCTTGCCCGTCAGTTGAAGAGAGGTAAGGATCAGGAAGAACAGTCGAAGATGGATATCATCCTCGGTATTGAGCAGGAAGAGGATGGCGATTTTGTTGTGAATGAAAAAGACAAGATTGTCAATCTGACAGCAGAGGGTGTTACGAAAGTAGAGCGTTTCTTTCAGATTGACAACCTTGCAGATCCTGAGAATCTTGAAATCCAGCACAATGTAATACTTGCTCTTCGCGCACACAATCTGATGTTCCGCGATCAGGATTATGTGGTAAAAGATAATCAGGTATGTATCGTAGATGAATTTACGGGACGTATCATGCCGGGTCGTCGCTATTCCGATGGTCTTCACCAGGCGATTGAAGCCAAAGAGCATGTGAAGGTAATGCGCGAGACGAAGACACTTGCTACGATTACATTCCAGAACTTCTTTAACAAGTATGAAAAAAAAGCAGGTATGACGGGTACAGCCCTCACAGAGGAAAAAGAGTTCCGTGATATTTATTATATGGACGTTATCGAGATTCCGACGAACCGTCCGGTAGCGCGTATCGATTTACAGGATGCAGTTTATAAGACGAAAAAAGAGAAGCTTCGCGCAGTGGTTGCAGCTGTAAAAGAAGCAAATGCCAAGGGACAGCCGGTTCTGGTAGGTACAATTACAATCGAAGCATCTGAGGAAATCAGTAAAATGCTGACAAGAGAAGGCATTCACCATAAAGTGCTGAATGCGAAGTTCCATGAGATGGAGGCAGAGATTGTTGCAGATGCGGGAATTCATGGCTCTGTTACAATTGCAACCAACATGGCCGGACGTGGTACGGATATTAAGCTTGATGATGAAGCAAGAGCAGCCGGCGGTCTTAAGATTATCGGTACAGAACGTCACGAATCAAGACGTATCGATAACCAGCTCCGCGGTCGTGCAGGTCGTCAGGGAGATCCGGGTGAGTCGCGTTTCTACATTTCGCTTGAGGATGACCTGATGAGATTATTCGGCTCCGAGCGAATGATTACCATGTTTAATACACTTGGTATTGAGGAAGGACAGGAAATCCAGCATAAGATGCTGACAAAGGCGATTGAGACGGCTCAGAGCAAAATTGAGAGCAATAACTACGCGATTCGTAAAAGTCTTCTTGAATATGACCAGGTTATGAACGAACAGAGAGAGATTATTTATGCAGAGCGTCTTCGCGTGCTGAATGGGGAAAGCATGCGGGATGTCGTGTATAAGATGATTACGGATACAGTGGAAAATGCTGTGGACACGTGCATTTCTGATGATAAACCGAGTCAGGAATGGGATTTGAAGGAACTGAATCAGATTCTTCGTCCGATTATCCCGATTCAGCTTGTGATTCGTGACAGCGTTAAAGGAATGAAGAAAAATGAGCTCAAGCACATGCTGAAGGAAGAAGCAGTGAAGATGTATGAGAGCAAGGAGATGGAATTCCCGCAGGCGGAAGCCGTACGTGAGGTAGAGCGTGTAATTCTCCTGAAGGTGATTGATCGCAAGTGGATGAGTCACATTGATGATATGGAGCAGCTTCGTCAGGGAGTCAGCCTTCAGGCATATGGACAGAGAGATCCTCTTGTAGAGTATAAACTGGCTGGCTACGATATGTTCGATGCGATGACGGCAACCATACAGGAGGAGACTGTGCGCCTGCTCTTTAATATCAAGATTGAGCAGAAGGTTGAGCGTGAGCAGGTTGCCAAGGTAACCGGAACAAACAAAGACGACAGTCTGCAGAAGGGACCGGTCAGACGCGACGCTGCAAAGGTGTATCCAAACTCACCGTGCCCGTGCGGAAGCGGCAAGAAATATAAAAATTGCTGTGGAAAATTAAATTAAGATTAAACTTCATACAGGCAGTGCCACGCTGCCTGTTTGTTATCTAAGGTGGTGAATAAAGTGGTAGAACTTGATCAGTTAAAACAGGAACTTGGCGCGTATGAATCTCCACTTAAGGAAGTAAGGGATTCACTTTGACATCGCTAATAAGGAAAAGCGTATCGAAGAGTTAGAAAGAGAGATGGAAGCCCCGGATTTCTGGAATGATGCCGAGGCGGCGCAGGATAAGACGAGACGGCTCAAAAGCCTCAAGGATGACGTGGAAACGTGCGCTAAATTGTTTACGCAGTTTGATGACATCCGGACTCTTATCGAAATGGGCTATGAAGAAAATGATGAAGAGCTTGCAGAGGAAGCAAGAGAAGAATTTGTAGACTTCGTGCAGACTCTGGAAAACATTCGTATCCGGACCCTTTTGTCGGGTGAATATGATAAGTGCAATGCGATTCTGAAACTGAATGCAGGTGCAGGCGGAACGGAAAGCTGCGACTGGGCATCCATGCTTTATCGCATGTACACCAGATGGGCGGAGAGAAAAGGCTTTGAGGTGGAAGAACTGGATTTTCTCGAGGGTGATGAAGCGGGAATTAAATCCGTAACCTTTCAGGTAAACGGAGAAAATGCTTATGGTTATCTGAAGTCCGAAAAAGGTGTACACAGACTGGTACGCATTTCACCGTTCAATGCACAGGGAAAGAGACAGACATCCTTTGTTTCTTTGGATGTTATGCCGGATATTGAAGAGGATGTGGATATTGAGATTCGTGATGAGGATCTTCGTATTGACACATATCGAAGCTCCGGTGCCGGTGGACAGCATATCAATAAGACATCTTCGGCGATAAGAATCACTCATCTGCCGACGGGAATTGTTGTTCAGTGCCAGAACGAGAGAAGCCAGCATATGAATAAGGACAAGGCGATGCAGATGCTTCGCGCAAAGCTTTATATGCTCAAACAGGAGGCAAATGCTGAAAAGCTTTCGGACATTCGCGGTGAAGTGACGGAAATCGGCTGGGGAAATCAGATTCGGTCTTACGTTATGCAGCCGTATACGATGGTAAAGGACACAAGAACAAGTGCTGAAACAGGAAATGTCGATGCAGTTCTTGACGGAGATATTGATAAATTTATCAATGAATATTTAAAGTGGAAGAGCCTTGGAAATTAGGTTTCAAATGCCTTTCGGGCATCTTTTAGAAAATAGTTAAAAAAATACAATGTAAACTCTTGACATACGGGAGTTTACATTGTAAAATACATGATGTTGTCGGTAATAAACCGTAACGAATGTGCGTGTAGCTCAGCTGGATAGAGCGTTTGGCTACGGACCAAAAGGTCGGGAGTTCGAATCTTCTCACGCACGCTGAGAAAAGAAAGCCTTGTGTATTCAAGGCTTTCTTTTTTATCGTTTTAAAAATAAGAGCTGCATTTCAAGAGAAGCATCCGAGTCATCCGTTTGAAGAACTTCTTTCAGTAAATCGGTTTCCACAAGAAGATAATGATCCTTTTTCTCCAGATTTAACAAAGCAGGGAAAACGGAATCAGCCTGCTCAATCCGGTGCTTATTACCCTTCTTTACGTAATAGGAACCTTCCGGCAGAGTGCGAGCACCGAGTTTATCGAGTGCCTGCGGTGATGCGGTAGAAAAATCGGCATGAACAAACACATATTTCTGCACCTTTTTACCGATGCCTTCATATAATAGTCCTGATGGATAGGAAGCGGTAATACCATTTCTCTGCGCTTCCACAAACAGGGCAAGAAGCTTGTGGTTGTAGCGGTCAGAGGTTGTGACCTCGTCAAACGGAATGGTTAAAATCTGACGTTTTTCAATGTTCCGGGAAGGAAGTACACTGCCTGGAGACTGTTCCAGCATACGGATGGTCTGTTGAAGCGTGTCGATACTGCTGCGCATGGATTTGATTTTTTCCTCTGCCAGAGCTTTGCCGTCAAACAGAAGGTTCTGCAGATTGATTTTTCCGTTGGTGTCATAATATTTTGGAAAGCTTTTCAAAGGAATGCCAAACTCAATGCAGAGTGTGATTGCATCGAGAAGAAAAAGCTGCTCTTCCTTGTAATAGCGGTAGTTCGTCGCCTCGTTGATGTAGGCGGGCTTTAAAATGCCAATTTCATCATAATAACGGAGCGATTTAATGCTTACATTTTTTAATTTGGAAACTTTTCCGATGGATAAATATCCTTTCATAGGTACCTCGCATGCTTAAAAGTGCTGTAAATATCTTTTTCTATATGTAAGTATGACATAAACGATAAAAAACAACAATACGGAATTTAAATATAAAAACAATCTTAAAAATGTAATGAAATAATTTTTTTGCAGTTAAAAAGTGATAATATAAAATATAGGAATTTGTTTAGGAGTGATAGAGGAAACACTATGCAGTACGAAGAGAGAACGGAAGAAAAACTGAATTTGCGTTTTAAAGCCGGAGCCAGGCGAGCTCATGAAAAAGGAAAGCACGCGTTATTTAAGCTTTTGTTTGGACGGACCATGGTCACGGTTGCGCTGATTTTGGTGCAGATATATTTTATGTATGAGGTTATCAGCCGGGTACAGTATGCGGGAATTTTTAAAAATATTTTTGATTTCCTCGGTGCTGTGGCAATTATATATATTATCAACAGTGAAGAAAATCCGGCGTTCAAATTAACATGGATTTTGCCAATCTGCATGTTTCCGGTGTTCGGCGTAGCACTTTACCTTTTTATTATGCTCAATCCGGGGAACCGGACAATACAGAAGGCACTGGGGATGAGAATTGATGAGACGAAGCCGTATCTGCAGACAGAGTACAGGGTGATTGAAAAAATAAAAAAAGAGGATAGCGGAATACAGAATCTGGGACGGTATATCCAGAAGTATAATAATTTTCCTACCTATGACCATACGAAAGTGAGCTTCTTTTCCACAGGAGAAGAAAAATATGAAGATTTTATGGAAGAGCTGAAAAAGGCGGAAAAATTTATCTTCATTGAGTATTTTATTATTAATCGTGGAGTTATCTGGGATTCTGTGCTTGAGATGCTTGAAGAAAAAGCGAGACAGGGCGTAGAAGTGCGAGTGATGTATGATGGCATGTGCTCTCTTGTGGCACTTCCGCACAATTATCCGAAGGAGCTTCGGGAGAAGGGGATTCAGGCAAAGGTATTCGCGCCTATTAAACCGTTTCTTTCGACCCATCAAAATAATCGTGACCATCGGAAAATCCTTGTGATTGACGGAAAAATTGCATACAATGGCGGAATCAATCTGGCGGATGAATATATGAATCGGAAAAAACGTTTCGGACATTGGAAAGATACGGCGGTCAAGCTGGAAGGGGATGCGGTAAAGAGCTTTACTCTTATGTTCCTTCAGATGTGGAATCTGGCTGAGCGGGGAGAAGAGGATTATGAAAAATATATCCTTCCGCCAACGGGACTGAATTTGGGGGCCGGATTTGTGATTCCGTATAATGACGATCCTACGAACCGGCTTGATGTGGCAGAAAGCGTTTATCTGGATATTATCAACCGGGCGACCTCATACGTTCATATTATGACTCCGTATCTTATTATTGATAATGAGACGGTAACAGCACTGGAGTTTGCGGCGCGGCGCGGCGTGGATGTAAAGATTATTTTGCCGGGAATACCGGATAAAAAAGCAATTTATGCCATTGCCAGAACGTATTATCCGCAGCTTTTGGCGGCCGGCGTAAAGATTTATGAATATGTTCCGGGATTCGTCCACGCAAAAGAGTTTGTTTCAGATGACTGTAAAGCTGTAGTTGGAACGATTAATCTGGATTTTAGAAGTCTTTATGAGCATTTTGAGTGCGGAACCTATATCTATAAAAATCCGGTTGTGAATGAAATTGAAAAGGATTTTCAGGCGACGTTGAAAAAGTGCAGAAAGGTTGACTATCAGTATTATATAGATTTGCCGTGGTGGTATCGCATCACGGGACATGTGCTAAGGCTCTTTGGTCCGCTGGTATAATGAACACAGAATGATTTGAAAATGTAAAAGAAAAAGAATCCCCGCACCGTATGGTGCGGGGGTTCTGAGTTTTTGTTTGTGAATGGATTAGCCCATAACAACTTCAACTGTATGTGTTTTTCCGTCGCCGAAAGAAGGGATAATGTTTCCTTCAATAGCATTTCCGTCAACGACTACACTCTTGATACCCTTGCTGATGTGGTTAGGGTTAGAAACCTTGATGTCGTATGTAGCTCCGCGGAACTGACGTGTTGCAGATAATCCGTCCCATGCAGAAGGGATAGAAGGATCAATCTTTAATCCGTCGAAATCAGCCTGTACACCTAAGATGTACTGGGAGATTGCTACCATGTTCCATGCAGCAGTACCTGTCAGCCATGAGTTCTTGCCCTGACCGAAGTTCTTGCCTGTCTGACCGATATCAGAACCTGCGTCTTTACCACCAATCATCTGACCGTATACATATGGCTCTGTCTTATGAAGATCGGAAGTCTCTTCTGTAAATGCAGGTGCGATTTCAGAATAGTATTTGAATGCCTGATCTCCTTCGCCGGCATAGGCTGCAGCACAGATAATCCATGCATTGTTGTGTGTGAAGATACCGGCGTTTTCTTTATATCCGCCCGGATATGTAGAAATTTCACCGTATTCAACATAGTATTTTGTGAATGCAGGATTGTTAAGTACAAGTCCGTGTTCTGTGTTAAGTCTCTCGTCGATAGCTTTGAGGGTTTTCTTTGTAACATCCTCATCAAGACCTGACATAATGGCAAATCCCTGCGGCTCGATGAAAATCTGTCCTTCTTCACATTCCTTGGAACCCATCTTGTTTCCGTTTGCATCGTATGCGCGGAGGAACCAGTCGCCGTCCCATGCATGTTCCATCATGTTTGCCATCATCTTGTCGATTTCGGCCTGTGCCTTGGCAGCTTCATCATCCTTGCCTAAGTGTTTCAGGATTTCCACGTAGTTAGGACCTGCGTATGTGAAGAGAGCAGCAACAAATGCAGACTCTGCAACCTTTGAATAACCACCCTCAGCGGCAAACTTAGGATTGGTATAAGTCTGGAAGCTCTCGCCCGGTGTATCTGAGAAGCATGAAAGGTTGATACAGTCGTTCCAGTCAGCACGCATTGCAAGCGGAAGACCGTGAGGTCCGAGGTTCTCTACGATGTGGTAGAAAGAAACCTTTAAGTGGTCGAGCATTGTCTGAGCGATGCTCATATCGTTGTCGTAAGGAACCATTTCATCTAAGATGGTCCAATCGCCTGTTTCCTTAATATATGCAGACACAGAAAGGATTAACCATAACGGGTCATCTGAGAAGTCGCCGCCGATATCGGCATTACCCTTCTTGGTAAGCGGCTGGTACTGATGATAACATCCGCCGTCCGGGAACTGGGTAGAGGCAATATCGATAATTCTTTCTCTTGCACGATCCGGAATCTGATGTACGAATCCGAGAACGTCCTGGTTGGAATCACGGAATCCCATACCACGTCCGATACCTGACTCGAAGTAAGAAGCAGAACGTGAAAGGTTGAATGTAACCATACACTGATACTGGTTCCAGATGTTAACCATTCTGTTAACCTTATCATCCGGTGTGTTTACGTTTAAGATGCTGAGTAATTTGTCCCATGTTTCTTTTAATTCTGCAAGTCCGGCAGCAACCTTTTCAGGTGTGTTATACTGCTCCATTAGACTGAGAGCTTTTACTTTATTGATTGTTTTGCCGTCAGCTTCAAATTTTTCATCTTCAGGCATTTCGACATAACCGAGAATGAATACCAGAGTCTTAGTCTCGCCCGGTGCCAATGTAATCTTCTTGTAGTGAGATGCGATTGGTGACCAGCCGTCGGCGAAGGAGTTGCTTGCTTTATCTGCCTCAACTACCTGTGGGTTGTGGAAGCCGTTGTAAAGACCGATGAAAGCATCTCTGTCTGTATCGTATCCGTCGATGGTATCATTTACAGTGTAGAAAGCAAAGTGATTACGACGGTCTCTGTACTCTGTTTTGTGGTAAATGGTAGAATCTACAACTTCCACACGTCCGGTACTGAAGTTTCTCTGGAAGTTCGTACAGTCATCCTGTGCGTCCCACAGACACCATTCGGCGAATGAGTAGAGGGAGAAGTTCTTTTCTGTGTTTCCTTCATTGGTTAATACGACCTGCTGTACTTCACCGGTGTAATTCTGAGGAACGAAGAATGTAACTTCTGCTTTCAGATTGTTTTTCTTACCTGTGATGATGGTGTAACCCATACCGTGACGGCATTCATAGCTGTCAAGCTCTGTCTTGACCGGTGACCAGCCCGGATTCCAGATGGTTCCTTCGTCATTAATATAGAAGTAACGGCCTCCCATATCAATAGGAACGTTGTTGTAGCGGTAGCGTGTAATTCTGCGAAGACGGGCATCCTTGTAGAAACTGTAACCGCCTGCCGTATTGGAAATCAGGGAGAAGAAATCCTGTGTTCCCAAATAGTTAATCCATGGATATGGAGTTTTAGGTGAGGTGATGACGTATTCTTTATTGTTGTCATCGAAAAAACCAAATTTCATACCTTTTCATGTCCTTTCGTAATATAAATATGTACTTAAAATTATACTCAATGAAGAGTATAAAAGCAAGCAAAAATACATGCGCGCGCAGAGGAAAATTACTGATTGCACTGAGGGTGTATAAATGGTATATTTTTAAATGTAAACAAAATGTGAACAGAATATGTACGTTTGGTTCAAAAATACAATTCTAAAATTGTGAAATAGTGACAAAAATATAAAAAGTGTACAATAAATACAAAAAAATTATTGCCATTCTGTCCAAATTGTTGTATATTAAGAAAAGCGAGAGACACATTGTGCTTTTGCGTGCCGAAAAAGGCATTTATATCGTTTCGGCGATAATTACATAAATGCAAAACTATTAACCAACACTTATTTCAAACATTTTTTTAGAGGAGGACAAAAAAGAATGAAAAAGAAATTATTAAGTGTATTGCTTTCAACAGCTATGGTTGCATCTTTATTAGTAGGATGTGGCGGATCTGATGAAACAACAACAGACACAACAGACACAACAGAAACAGAAGCACCTGCAGATGACGCAGCAGCTACAGATGATGCTGAAGCACCTGTAGAAGATGATCTTACAGTTGTAGAAGCAGCTACAATGGATGCTCCTTCAACAGACGGATGGGATGATTCTAAGAAAATTTATGTTTACTCATGGAATGATGAATTAGGATCACGTCTTGCTTACATCATTGGTGAGACAGATGCAGCTGGAAACACATTAACAGAGCTTCCGGATGATGTTACACCAACTAACCCAGAGTTAGCTCCTTATGTTGAGTATGTTAACCTTGCAGTTTCTGGTACAGACGGTACATACCAGACAGCAGTTGACACAGCTATGACAGCTGGTGACAAATATCCTTCATTAATCCCTGCAGATAACGATGTAGCTAAATACTACACAGAAAGCGATGCAACACTTGCTCTTTCTGAAATCGGTATCACAGATGAAATGTATGCAAATGCATATCAGTTCACAAAAGATTACGCTACATACAACGGAGAGTTAAAGGCTTTATCTTGGCAGGCAGCTGCTGGTAACTTTACATACCGTTACTCAATCGCTCAGGAAGTTCTTGGCTCTGGCGAACCTGCTGACGTTCAGGAAGCAGTTAAAGATTGGGATACATTCTTCGCAACAGCTGACAAGATGAAAGAAGCTGGATACAAGATGCTTTCAGGTCCTGATGATGTTAAATACGCTATTTGGGATCAGCAGACACAGCCTTGGGTTACTGTAGCAGAAGATGGTTCTGAGAAATTAACACTTGATACTTGTGTAACAGATTACTTCGAGACAGCTAAGAAATTATACGATGGCGGATACACAGATCAGACATCTATGTGGTCTGACGGATGGTCAGCTAACTTTGAAGGTGACGTATTCGGTTACTTCGGATGTACATGGTTCGTATACTGGTCAATCGCTACTTCTGAAGATTCAGAAAACAGCACATACGGTGACTGGAGAGTTTGTGAAGGTCCTGTAGGATATCACTGGGGTGGTACATACGTTTCTGTAGGTGCTGATACACCTAACCCAGAATTATGTGCATACTTACTGTATCAGTTATGCTGTAACGCAGACGTAATGTACACAATCGAGAAGAATACATTCGACTTCGTTAACAACAAAGAAGCAGTTGCTCAGATCATCGCTGACGGCGAAGGCGCATCAGGCGTACTTGGCGGACAGAACCCGGTTGAAACATGGGCTAACGCTGCACTTAACATCGACTTAAGCAACTCTACATACCTTGATGCTAACCTTAAAGCTATCATGGATAAAGCATCTGAAGCTTACAATGCTGGAACACTTGCTACAGCAGACGAAGCTGTTCAGTATGTAAAAGATGAAGTTGCTGCTACTTATGATTATATCACAGTAGAATAATCTGATTCGATTACAAAGTGAATAACACTTAAAATGGCTATGCACCAATGTGGTTGCCACATTGGTGCATAGTTTTAAAAAAGAAGATATTTCTTTGAGGAAGTATGCTCTTCTTGGATTGAAATATTACAGATTGGGAGTGAAGGTGTGAAGAATAATAAAAGAAAAACAGTTGAATACGGAAAGTACGGATTTCGTTTTATCGCGCCGTTCTTTGTAGTGTTTTTAGTTTTCCAGTTTTATCCGCTTCTGTATACTTTCTATAAATCATTATTGTATGATCATAAAGTAGGCAGAAATAATATGACAACCGAATTCGGTTTTGGAAACTATATTAATTATGTATTCTCCGGAAACGGTGAAGTGTGGCAGGCAATTCTTGTCACAATTGGTTTATGGTTATTGAATTTTATCCCACAGATTCTTTTATCTCTGTTATTGGCAGCCTGGTTTACAGATACCCATAACAAGTTAAGAGGTCAGGGTGCATATAAAGTTATTATGTATATGCCAAACATTATCACGGCAGCTACAATCGCCGTATTGTTCTACAGTTTATTTGATGTACATGGCTCTATGACAGCTGTTTTAAAAGCTTTAGGGCTTTGCGGAGATAAGGGTGTACTGACACAAGGCTGGTGGTCATTCCTTATTATCGCATTTATCCAGTTCTGGATGTGGTACGGAAATACAATGATCGTGCTTATCGCAGGTATCATGGGTATTAACCCGGCTCTTTATGAAGCAGCAATGGTGGACGGAGCAACTGCAAGACAGCAGTTCTTCAAGATTACAGTTCCGCTGTTGAAACCGATTTTGCAGTTTACGATGGTAACATCTGCAATCGGTGGTTTACAGATGTACGATATTCCGCAGTTGTTCAACGAAGGATCACCTGTTGTCAACGTTGCCGGTACTAATGTACAGTCTACAAGAACTATCGTTATGCTGATTAAATCCTATATCAATGCAGGAGCAGGTCAGAATTATGGTAGAGCTGCGGCATATTCAGTTGTTCTGTTTATTATAACTCTCGTTGTAAGTATGGTATTCTACAAACTTACATCAGAAAAAAATTAAGGATAGGAGGTATAATAAAAGATGATTAGTTCTAAAAGTAAAGTATCGGGAACAAAGATTTTCAGATATGTAGTTTGTATTTTATTATGTATCCTTGCTATCTTCCCATTTTATATATTGATTATTAACTCAACATTACCGTCAAATACGATTAAACAGGGTCTTCATATGATACCTGGAAGTTACTTCTTCAAGAATTATCATTCGTTGATGATAAAATCAAGTGTGACATCTTCAGTTTCTCTGTGGAGAGCATTGTTTAACTCCTTGATTGTAACAGTACCTACAACAGTACTTCAGGTGTATTTTGCAACTTTGACAGCTTATGGTCTTACAGTATACCAGTTCAAAGGCAGAGATACAGCATGGGCATTTATCTATGCAATCATGATGATTCCTACACAGGTATCTATCATCGGTTTGATTCAGGTATGTAACCTGACACATATGTATGGTACATACTGGCCGTTAATTCTTCCGGCTATGGCTGCTCCGACGACTGTTTATTTCATGAAACAGTATATGGCATCCGGTCTTTCGGTTGAAATTATTGAGGCTGCACGTATTGATGGTTCCGGCGAGTTTAAGACATTTAATACGATTGCACTTCCGCTTATGAAGCCGGCTATGGCTACACAGGCTATTTTCGCATTCGTAGCATCATGGAACAACCTGTATACACCATCAATCTTATTGGCTACAGAAAGAGATTTAGCTACAATGCCAATGTTCATCGAAGGTTTGAAATCAAACGATAAGCAGCGTGACTTTGGTGAGATTTATGCAGGTATGTTAATTACTGTTCTTCCAATCTTAATTGCATACTTACTTTTATCTAAGTATATCGTTGCCGGTGTAGCACTCGGTGGTGTAAAAGAATAATATTTATTCTTTCATAAAGTTAAAAACAGTGCAATTACGCAAATTATTAAAATTTTGTGTAATTGCACTTTTTTATTGATATGGATATGAGAGATGTATTATAATGATTATTGTTGCGTGGTAAATGGCAACAAGGCACATTAGGAGGATAATTATGAAAACCAAAAGAATAATTGCACTTATGATCATACAGATAATGATGGTCTGTCTGCTGGCCGGCTGTTCCTCGGATTCATCCGTTTCGCAGGGGGATGGAGTGGAACTGATTGGAGGAGAAATTGTTTCTGTTAAGGATGCCAAAGAGAAGGTTATCTTTACAGTCGAGGATGAAGAAGTCACACTGGATGAAATGTATTTGTACTATATCCAGTATCTGTTTAACAACAAGGTGACACCGGAAGAGATGAATGATGCCAAGAAGGCTGAGCTGGATTCGACAGTGGTAAGTCAGATGATGGTAGATACCGTTGAGTATCTGCTTGCACTTCAGATGGACGAACTGGAGATTTCAGAGGAAGATTTGGAACAGTCCAAGGTTTCGGCGGAAAATTTTTATAACTATTTCAGTGATGACACATTGAAGAATTTTGGCGTGGATAAAGAGACGGTTGAGGAACTTTTCCGCAAGCAGGTATATGTGGCTGCTGTGACGAATAAGGCAGTGGCAGACCTTGCGGAGAGCAATAAGGAACAGTATGAAGAAGAATACAAGGATATGAACTTCCACAGCATCACCTATGCTCTTTTCCCGAGCATAAAGTATGATGAAGAAGGAAAAGCTGTTGCCAATGAGGACGGAAGCAATGTTACTTTATCTGAGACCGAGATGCAGCAACAGCTTGCAAAGGCGGAAGAACTTCAGAAAAAGGCGGTTTCCGGTGAAAAAACGATGGAAGAGCTGATTGAAGAATATGGCATTGCTCATTGCTCCGGAGTGGAAAAAAATTATGAAGGAGCATATGAGGAAGAACTTAATGAGATTGTGAAAGCCTTGAAGGAAGGCGAGATTTCCGATGTTATAACTACAGATGCAGGTTATATGATTGCGCGCATGGATAAAAAGAATGATGAGGAGTATAAGGAGTATATGATTTCTTATGCTGCCCAGCAGATGGCGCAGTCTCTTCTCCCGAAGATGCAGGAAAAATGGGCTGAACAGGCAGGTCTGGACAAAGTGGTCGTGGATGAAGAAGCTGTGAAAAATATTGATGCAAAAGCAATTTGTAACGTGTTGAAGATGAAAGGTCTGTATTAGAATGAATAACAAAAAAAATGTGGATAAAAGAAATTTCCTTCTGAAGGCATGGGAGATTTTCGGCGACATTTTTATGCTGAATGTGATGTTTGTCCTTTGTTCGATTCCGATTGTGACAATCGGAGCGTCTCTTTGTGCTTTGTATGCTGTGAGCATAAAGATGGTAAATCGTGAAGAGGGATCCATTGCCAAGAGCTTTTTAAGAGAGTTTAAACGTAATTTTAAGCAGGGCACGGCTGCGTGGTTTATCGTTGTGCTTGCCTGTGTTGCCATCTGGGGAGAAATCTTCTATATGGCTAATTTCACAGGAATGCTGACCAGGGTTTATACAGTGGTAGTGGTTTTGGAGATTGTTGCGCTGGCACTTGTGCTTCCGTTTCTGTTTCCGCTTATTGCACGCTATGAAAATACGCTTTGGAATACGTTTCGGAATGCGTTTTTGCTGTCAGTGAGCAATTTCGGAAAATGGATTAAGATTTTTGTTGCGTGGTTTGCCCCGATTGCGTTGTCAGTTGCAGAGCCGAAGGTCTTTTTTAATACATGGTATTTATGGCTTGTGATTGCATTTGGTCTGATAGCTTACGGAACCTCGCATTCCCTGCTCGCAGTTTTTGAGCGTGTCGGTGAAGTGAAGGAAGAGAAGATTGAGAGAGCGGAGGCAGAGAAAGAAAAACGCAATACACATGGAGCGATTAGAAAACGTGCAATGATGGGAGCGCAGACAGAAAGCGTGTCAGATGAAGCGGAACTCCCGGAAGAAAGTGAAGAATGAATAAAACAGAGTATGTAAAAGTAATAGAGAGGGCTCTTGCAGGGAAAGTGAGTCCGCAGGAATTACAGGATACGGTAGCGTATTACAGAGACTATATTGATATGGAAATAAGGAAGGGAAATACGGAGCAGGAAGTTCTGGAGCGACTGGGCGACCCCAGACTGCTTGCTAAGAGTATTATCGCGGCCAAGGGGCATGAGGTACAGAACGAAGCCGTTACGGACCGTGAGGAGCAGCCGGGAGGCGTGCATATTTCTTTACCACTGGTTATTTTGGCAGTTTTGATTATCTTGTTTATTGTTCTAAGCCTTGTATTGGCTGTCGCGCAAATTCTTTTGCCGATTCTGATTCCGGTCACATTTGTGTGTGTAATCCTGTCAGTTATAAATCGTTCAAAAAAATAAAAAGACAAAAAGTAAAAGAGTTCATCAGGGGTGATGAACTCTTTTTGGGGAGTATAAATAAAAATACGATTTTACAACAGAGCAATTGGGGATTGCTGTTGTAAGTAAATTATAGGTCATTTGATGTCATTTAGCAAGTATTTTTTTCCTAAAATAAAATGAATAAAAATATAAATTCTTCAAATACTATTCCTGTAACCAGAGAATAAGGAGGAATAGAAAATGGCAAAAAATGATTACAATGAAAAGAACAGTACACAGAATAATCAGGATTGCAAAAACAATTCAAAGAACGGTTATCAGGATAACAACCAGAAAAATGCAAACAATGATAACAATTCTAAAAACTCTTCAAACAACGAGAGTAATTGCAAGTAATCCGGCAGGACGGAAAAAGGGGCAGAGCGATTGCCCCTTTTACATATATCTGTATCAAGTGAAAAGGATTGACAGTATATCAAAATCAATTTAAGATAGAAATATGAAAAATTTTGAGTGTATTGTTCCGTGCCATTTTGGGCTGGAAGCAGTTTTAAAAAGAGAAATTACAGATCTTGGATATGAGATAACATCGGTCGAGGACGGAAGAGTTACCTTTTTGGGTGATGCGGAGGCTGTTTGTCGTGCCAATGTTTTTTTGCGTACAGCAGAAAGAGTCCTGATTAAAATCGGTTCGTTTCAGGCAAAGACCTATGATGAGCTTTTTGAAGGAACCAAAGCTCTGCCGTGGGAAGAATGGATACCTAAGGATGGTAAATTCTGGGTGGCAAAGGCTGCAAGTGTAAAAAGTAAGCTTTTTAGCCCATCCGACATTCAGTCTGTCATGAAAAAAGCGATGGTAGAACGGATGAAGGCCAGATATCATGTAGAGTGGTTTCCGGAGGATGGAGAAAGGTTCCCGATAAGAGTGTTTTTGATGAAGGATGAGGTGACGGTAGGCTTAGACACAACAGGTGACTCTCTTCACAAGAGAGGATATAGGAAGCTTACGGCAAAGGCTCCGATTGCGGAAAATCTGGCAGCTGCACTGATTATGCTCACACCGTGGAATAAATCCCGGATTTTGGTGGATCCGTTTTGCGGAAGCGGAACGTTTCCGATTGAGGCTGCACTGATTGCAGGGAATGTGGCTCCGGGAATGAACAGAGAATTTCTTTCGGAATCGTGGGGTCATTTGATAGATAAAAAAGAATGGTATGATTGTATTGATGAAGCCAATGACCTGATTGATTTTTCGGAAATGCCGGACATTCAGGGGTATGATATTGATCCCGGGATGGTGCGTATTTCAAGAGAAAATGCGAAGCTGGCGGGAGTGGAAGAGTACATACATTTTCAGCAAAGACCGGTGGAACAGCTCAGCCATCCGAAAAAATATGGTTTTATTATCACGAATCCGCCGTATGGCGAACGTCTGGAAGAAAAGGCAGCTCTGCCTGCAATCTATGGCGCGCTCGGAGAAAAATACCGTGCGCTTGACAGTTGGTCATTATATATGATTACTTCGTATGAGGCGGCGCAGCAGTATATCGGACGGAAGGCAGATAAGAACAGAAAAATATACAATGGTATGATGAAAACATATTTTTATCAGTTTATGGGACCAAAGCCCCCGAGAAGAAAACAGGATTAAAAAATGTCAGATAAGTTAGCAACAATATATATTTGGATTACAATACTGGCCTGCGCCGGAGCGATTGCAGTTATGTTAGCAGTCGGCAATCCGAAAAAAGGTGAATCGCTGCCGGAAGAAGAAAAGCAGGAAAATACGCAGGAACAGCCCGGATTTTATGCGGAGGGGGACGACCTTGCGGAGAACAGTCTGCAGGTGCTTTTGCCTGCGGAGACAGAGAAGCAGCATGTGACAATTGAGAGCGATTATAGGAATAAGACAATCCGGATTCAGATAGCCAAACAACCGGAAGCTGTGCTGACGGAGGAGTATTTTTATCAGAATCCGGTGCGTTATTGTGCAGCTCTGCAGGATATGGAAATTGAGGAAGATGAGAATACGATTACTCTTTGGGCAGAGTTTGCTTCCGGGTTTGAGTGGGAGATGAAATTTGAAGAACAGGCCGGGGAAAGGTACCTTAACATACAGCTTGTCAGACCGAGGGACAAATATGAAAAAATTGTGGTTCTGGATGCCGGACATGGTGGCACGGACGACGGAAATGTCATAAAGGGAGAGGATGAAACCATAATCCTGAGTGAAAAAGAACTGGCATTTTCGGTGGTCGGGAAAGCAGGAGGACTTCTTGAAAAGGAGGGGGTTCAGGTGTATTATACCAGATGCGCCGAGGATAATCCTTCGGATGAAGAAAGGGTTTCTCTTGCGAATGAAGTGCAGGCAGACATGTTTATCAGTGTCCATTTGGATTCTTCGGAGGATACATCTTTGTACGGAATGCGTACTATATATAATGAAACCTATTTTATCCCGGATTTTGCGAGTGCCGATTTGGCCTATCTTCTTCTGGAGAAGGTCGCTGCAAGCACGAATGAAAAAGCAATCGGATTTGAACCGGCATCGGGTGAGAGTGTTTTGATTCAAAATGCCATGGTTCCGGTGACCCAGTTGAATATCGGATATCTGTCTAACAGACAGGAACAGAAGCTTTTGGAACGGGAAGATTATGTGCAGCGCATTGCGGAAGGAATCTGTGAAGCGGTGCTGGCAGGATATGAGGAGATAGAAAAATGAAAGAAATTGTGTTAGCCACATCTAATCAGGGAAAAATCCGCGAGGTGGAAATGATGGTGAAAGATATGGGAATCCGTGTGATTCCTCTTTCAGAGACCTCTTTTTCAGATGAAATTGAAGAAAATGGTGCGACTTTTGAAGAAAATGCGGTGATAAAAGCCAAAGCGGTTGCGGATAAGCTGGGAGTTTGCGCACTTGCAGATGATTCCGGACTGGAAATTGATTATCTGGATAAAGCACCGGGAATTTATTCAGCACGTTATCTGGGACGTGATACGTCATACAGCGTCAAGAATAAAATGATTCTTGAAAAGCTGGAAGGAGTTCCTGATGAAAAAAGAACAGCACGGTTTGTCTGCTCCATGGCACTTGCATTGCCGTATGGCGCGGTTGTGACCACGACCGCAACGATGGAGGGACGGATTGCGTATGAAATTAAGGGCGAAAACGGATTTGGATACGATCCGATTTTTTATCTTCCGGAGTTTGGAATGAATTCAGCAGAGATTTCACCGGAGCAAAAGAATGAAATCAGTCACAGAGGAAAAGCGTTGAGACAGATGAAGGAAAAAATTGCCGGATTAAAGTAGGAAGGTTTATGAGAGTACTGATTATAAGCGATACACATCGCAAAAATGATAATTATTTTAAATTGTTGGAGAAAATTAAAGATATCGACATGGTTATCCATTGTGGAGATACAGAAGGCAGCGAGTATGCAATCAGCGAAGCGGCCGGCTGTGAGACACATATTGTGATGGGGAATAATGATTTCTTTTCTCAGCTTCCGAAAGAGATTGAGACACAAATCGGCGGATATCGCGTATGGATAACCCATGGTCACACTTATTGTGTTTCTATAGGCAGTGAACGGATTAAGGAGGAGGCACTTCTAAGGGGCGTTGATATTGTAATGTTTGGTCATACGCATAAACCGCTGCTTGAGGTAGAAGATGACGTGATTGCCGTAAATCCGGGAAGCCTTTCTTATCCGAGACAGGACGGAAGAAGGCCGAGCTATATGATTATGGAGATTGACCGTAACGGTGAGGCACATTTTACCATGAATTATCTCTAAAAAGTCGAAAAATTAAAAAAATTAAAAAATAGGTTGACAATGCAAAAGCCATATAATATAATATGACTTGCGTCACGGATAATAGTATATTACGGGGTGTGGCTCAGTTTGGCTAGAGCACCTGGTTTGGGACCAGGGGGTCGCAGGTTCGAATCCTGTCACCCCGATTTTTTACGCAACATGCGGGTGTAGTTCAATGGTAGAACACCAGCCTTCCAAGCTGGATACGTGG
>CAZFLR010000023.1:0-35972 GCA_964519385.1 uncultured Kineothrix sp. | reverse complement strand
CGTCTTTACGACGAGCACCTTTTACTGTACGCACAACTACAGCTTTTACTACATCGCCTTTTTTAACAACGCCGCCTGGTGTTGCATCTTTAACAGTAGCAACGATTACATCGCCAATATTTGCATATCTTCTGGTAGATCCGCCCATAACACGAATACAAAGAATTTCTTTTGCACCGGTGTTATCAGCAACCTTAAGTCTGCTTTCCTGTTGTATCATGCTTATTCTCCTTCCAAATAATAGTAAGACTATTTTACTCTTTCTACAACTTCAACAAGTCTCCATCTTTTGTCTTTTGACAATGGTCTTGTTTCCATAACTTTTACTGTATCACCGATGTTGCACTCATTGTTTTCATCATGTGCTTTGAGCTTATAAGTCTTCTTTACGATTTTGTTGTAAAGAGGATGTTTAACATGATCTTCTACAGCAACAACGATTGTTTTCTGCATTTTATTGCTTACGACCTTACCGGTACGTGTTTTTCTTAAATTTCTTTCCACGATCTATTCTCCTTCCTTTCGAGAATTATTCTGCAACTTTAGCTTTTTCTGTAATAACCGTCTGAATTCTGGCAATATTTCTACGAACCTCTTTAATTCTTCCGGTATTGTCAAGCTGGTTTGTTGCGTTCTGGAATCTCAAATTGAAAAGTTCTTTCTTAGCGGAAACTAATTCTTCTGCTAATTCTGCAGCTGATTTTGCTTTTAAATCTTCTACATATTTATTAGTTTTCATTTGATGCACCGCCTTCCAAATCTGCTTTAGAAACAATTTTACATTTACATGGAAGCTTATGAGTTGCAAGACGTAATGCTTCTCTTGCAGTTTCTTCTGAAACACCTGCGATTTCGAACATTACACGTCCTGGCTTAACAACTGCTACCCAGTATTCCAAAGTTCCTTTTCCGGAACCCATACGTGTTTCTGCTGGTTTGCTTGTTACTGGTTTATCCGGGAAGATCTTAATCCAAACCTTACCACCACGTTTGATATAACGAGTCATAGCAACACGGGCTGCTTCGATCTGGTTTGATCTGATCCAACATGGCTCCATAGCCACGATACCATATTCGCCGTATACGATCTTGTTTCCTCTCTGTGCCTTACCTGTCATAGAGCCGCGGAACTGTTTACGACGTTTTACTCTCTTAGGCATTAACATTATTTATCGCTCCCTTCCTTGTTTCCTTTAGTTGGAAGTACCTCGCCTTTGTATACCCATACCTTAACACCTACTTTTCCGTAAGTTGTATCGGCTTCAGCGAATCCGTATTCAATATCTGCTCTTAATGTCTGAAGCGGAATTGTACCTTCGCTGTAGAACTCTGTACGAGCCATATCAGCTCCGCCAAGACGACCTGAAACGGATGTTTTGATACCAAGTGCTCCTGCTTTCATTGTTCTTCCCATGCATGATTTCATTGCTCTACGGAAAGATACACGGTTTTCAAGCTGCTGTGCAATGTTTTCTGCAACAAGCTGGGCATCTCTGTCCGGTCTCTTAATTTCCTTGATATCAACCAATACTTTTTTGTCTGTTAATTTAGCAAGTTCTTTCTTCGTAACCTCGATTTCAGCACCGCCCTTACCGATTACGACACCAGGCTTAGCTGTATAAATGATAACCTTTACGCGATCAGAAGCTCTTTCGATTTCGATCTTAGAAATTCCTGCGCTGTATAATTTTTTCTTTAAGAACTCACGAATGTTGTAATCTTCTACTAAGAAGTCAGCGAATTCATTCTCAGCGTACCATTTGGAATCCCAGTCTTTAATAACACCGACTCTCAAGCCGTGAGGATTAACTTTCTGTCCCATTACTTTTCCTCCTATCTTTCATCAAGCACAACTGTGATGTGGCTCATTCTCTTTAAGATTCTGTAAGCTCTACCCTGTGCTCTAGGTTGTACTCTCTTCATTGTCGGTCCCTGGTTTGCATAGCATTCAGCAACATAAAGATTTTCTCTCTTCATTCCGTTGTTGTTTTCTGCGTTTGCAACCGCTGACTCTAAAATTTTCTTAATTACTCCAGAAGCATAACGAGGATTGTACTCTAAAATTGCGAGTGCTGTTTCCACATCTTTACCTCTGATGGCATCTAATACAAAACATGCTTTCTGTGCAGGGATACGTGCGTATGATAATTTTGCGCTCGGTCTTGTATCCTTGTTTGCATTTCTTTCTCTTTTAATTTGGGATCTATGTCCTTTTGCCATGGATGAAGCCTCCTTTCAAAATTATCTTACTCTTGATTTCTTTTCGTCTTTTCCATGTCCTCTGTAAGTTCTTGTTGCAACGAACTCACCGAGTTTATGTCCAACCATATCTTCGGTTACATATACAGGAACGTGTTTTCTTCCGTCATGAACTGCAATTGTGTGTCCCACGAATGAAGGGAAAATTGTAGAACGACGCGACCAGGTTTTGATAACCTGTTTCTGTCCTGATTCATTCATAGCGTCTACTTTTTTAAGCAGACTTGCATCAGCGAATGGTCCTTTTTTCAGTGATCTAGCCATTTCGTCTCCTCCTTAACTATTTGATTGCCTTACCGTCTCTGCGTCTTACAATTAACTTGTTAGAAGCTTTTTTCTTCTTACGAGTCTTAAGACCAAGAGCAGGTTTGCCCCAAGGTGTACATGGACCCGGACGTCCGATTGGTGCTCTACCTTCACCACCACCGTGTGGATGGTCATTCGGGTTCATTACAGAACCGCGTACTGTCGGGCGGATACCCATGTGACGCTTACGTCCTGCTTTACCAATCTTAACAAGGCTGTGATCTCCGTTACCTACAACTCCGATAGTTGCGCGGCAAACGATTGGAACCATTCTCATTTCTCCGGACGGTAAACGAAGTGTTGCATACTTACCTTCCTTAGCCATGAGCTGAGCACTGTTTCCTGCGGAACGTACCATCTGGCCGCCCTTTCCAGGATATAACTCAATATTGTGAACCTGTGTACCTACCGGAATGTTTTCCAGCGGTAAGCAGTTTCCAACTCTTACTTCAGCTTCTGCACCGCTCATTACTGTCATTCCGTCTGTAAGTCCTTCCGGAGCAAGGATGTATGCTTTCTCTCCATCCTTGTAGCAGATAAGAGCAATGTTTGCTGTTCTGTTCGGATCGTATTCGATTCCGATTACTGTTGCAGGAATTCCATCTTTAGAATTTCTTCTGAAGTCGATCATTCTGTATTTCTTTTTCGCACCGCCTCCGCGATGTCTAACTGTGATTTTACCCTGATTGTTACGTCCGGAGTTCTTCGGTAATGCTACACAAAGAGATTTTTCCGGTGTATTCTTTGTAATTTCAGAGAAATCAGATCCAGTCATGTTTCTTCTGGAAGGTGTATATGGGTTATATGTTTTAATTCCCATGGTTGTTTCTCCTTTCAAATTTCGATTTGTCATCACGCTTTACTGCGTTTAAATTTACCTCTTAGAGTCCTGCGAAGATTTCAATATCCTTGCTTTCCTCTGTTAACTGTACGATTGCCTTTTTTGTCTTGGCAGTCTTTCCGACAACCATGCCACGTCTTTTCTTCTTGCCGTCGCTGTTCATCGTGTTAACCTTTGCTACTTTTACGCCGTCAAACATTTTTTCAACAGCTTCTTTAATCTGGGATTTATTTGCTTCCGGATGAACCAGGAAAGTATATTTCTTTTCTCCCATAGCTTCCATACTCTTTTCGGTTACTACCGGTTTAAGAATAACATCATAATACATTAATGCTGCCATTATGCGTACACCTCCTCAATCTTTGCTGCGGAGTCTTTTGTAAGAACAACAGTTCCGGCCTTCATAATGTCATATACATTAATCTGGTTTGTTAAAGTAGTGTTTACTGTTGCCATGTTTCTTGCGGAAAGAACTACGTTCTGATCGTTTTCAGCAAGGATTACAAGACCTTTCTCTACTTTAAGATTATCCATAACCTGCTTGAAGTTCTTAGTTTTGATCTCATCAAATTTTAACTCGTCTACAACGATTAATTTGTTTTCCTGTAATCTGCTTGTTAAAGCGGATTTAAGTGCTAACTGTTTTTCTTTCTTATTTAATTTAAAAGAATAATCTCTTGGTGTCGGAGCAAATACAACTCCGCCTCCTGTCCACTGTGGAGCTCTTGTAGAACCCTGTCTTGCATGACCTGTTCCCTTCTGTCTCCAAGGTTTTCTTCCACCACCTGATACTTCAGAACGTGTTTTCGCTTTCTGTGTACCCTGACGATTGTTTGCAAGCTGCTGTACAACTGCGAGATGAACTAAATGCTCATTAACTTCAACGCCAAACACTGCATCATTCAGCTCCATTGTTCCAACTTCTTTGCCTTCCATATTATAAACAGATACGTTTGCCATCTGAATGGTCCTCCTTTCATCCTAATTAAGCCTCTGCTCTAGTTGTTTCTTTGATTGTTACTAAAGCTTTTTTAGGTCCCGGTACGGAGCCCTTAACTAAGAGTAAATTCTTCTCAGCATCTACTTTAACCACTTCAAGGTTCTGTACTGTAACTTTTACGCTACCCATGTGACCCGGCATTCCTTTTCCTTTAAATACCTTTGAAGGAGAAGAACATGCTCCGTTAGAACCCTGATGACGATGGAATTTAGAACCATGAGCCATAGGTCCTCTGTGCTGACCATGTCTCTTGATCGCACCCTGGAATCCTTTACCTTTTGAGATTGCAGTTGCATCTACCTTGTCGCCCTCTGCGAAGATGTCTGCTTTGATTTCCTGCGCAAGAGCATATTCATCAGCATTCTCAAACTTGAACTCTCTGACATATCTCTTTGAAGAAACGCCTGCTTTTTCAAAATGTCCTTTTTCAGCCTTTGTTACTCCATGTCTGTTGTAAACTTCCTTCTTTCCTGCTTTGTCTTTGTTAACAATCTTGTCTTTCTTGTCTACAAAGCCAACCTGAACTGCGCTGTAACCGTCATTCTCAACTGTCTTGATCTGAGTTACCACACAAGGTCCTGCCTGAAGTACGGTCACAGGAATTAAAGAACCGTCTTCATTGAAGATTTGAGTCATTCCGACTTTTGTTGCTAAAATAGCTTTCTTCATTTTGTTACCTCCTTGTTTCTACAGCGGAACGAGTCATCAGCTTTCGCCTCGTCGTTCATTCTAGATCCGGGTAATCGGTAAATATAAGTGGAACATGTTTGTTGCTTCTATATAAACCTTTGTTAAGGATCTAATCTCTGTCTGATTAAATTAGTTGTTTTTCATCTTGATGCCGATGTAAACACCTGCAGGCATTTCTAATCTCTGCAGAGCATCAACAGTTTTCTGTGTCGGTGCAATCACATCGATCAGTCTTTTGTGAGTTCTCTGTTCAAACTGCTCACGGGAATCTTTGTATTTGTGAACCGCTCTTAAGATAGTAACAACTTCCTTTTTGGTAGGAAGCGGTACCGGTCCACTCACCTGAGATCCGTTCTTTTTCACTGTTTCGATGATTTTTTTTGCAGATGCATCAACTAACTGATGATCGTAGGCTTTCAATGTGATTCTCATCACCTGCTGATTTGCCATAAAAAAAGTCCCTCCTTTTCGTACTTTTGGTTCTTAGTACGACAAGTAGTGACTGTACACTCTCCCGTGTGTGTCCTAAGCTCGCACACGTCGTTTCTGCTTCATACGCAGACTGTTTACTTGGTACAGTGACTTGTCGTCAGTTTCCTAACTTGACATTCGCTCCACGGAAAACCTGCAATTTCTTGCAGCAACCTCACGCTTCATAGCTATCATGCCACAGCAAAAATTAGTATAACCTAGGAATTATGGGATTGCAAGCACTTTTTTTAAAAAATTTCCTACAAATAAGAACTTTTTTGTATTTTTTTCAATACAATCCCATAATTCGATACTTTACTTCTTTTCTTTACTTCATTATTTACATTCTGCCCTTACAGCTTCAAACTCGTCAATCATATCCTGTGACGGTGCCTTGGTAAAAAGGCTGACAATCACATTTACTGCAATCGCTACAAGGAAAGCCGGAAGCAATTCATAAATTCCCCAGACACCGCCAATCGGTTTTACAAGGAATTTCCACACAAATACCATCACTCCTCCTGTAAACATTCCTGCAAGTGCGCCCCATTTGTTTGAGCGTTTCCAGAACAGTGCCAGAAGCATAACCGGTCCGAACGCTGCACCAAAGCCTGCCCACGCAAAGGATACGATATCAAACACGGAGCTGTTCGGATCTTTTGCAATGAATACGGCAATCACAGAAATAATAACAACCGATACTCTGGCAATAATCATACCTGTTTTTTCAGATAAGTTCTTGAAACACACTTCCTTAATGATATTTTCAGACACGCTTGAAGATGCTGCCAGAAGTTGTGAATCTGCTGTTGACATCGTTGCTGCCAGGATACCTGAAAGAATCAGACCGGCAATAATTGCTGCCAGAACGCCGTGCTTACTAATCACATCAGAAATTACAACGATAATCGTCTCTGAATCCTCAAGCAGCGGAATTACGCCCGCTTTTGTCATTGCATTTCCTACCACACCTATCATAATTGCTACAGCAAGCGAAATCACTACCCACACTGTGGCAATTCTTCTGGATAATTTGAGTTTATCCGGATCTTCTATCGCCATAAAGCGGAGAAGCACATGTGGCATACCGAAATAGCCGAGTCCCCATGCCAGCATTGAAAATATGGACATGATACCGTAATCTCCTGCGGTCTTTGATACCGGATCATGGATTGCCGTCAGACTGAAATAACCTGCGAGACTCTCCGCATTGTTCATCACCGCATCCATACCTCCTGATGTTACCACACCGTAGCCAAGCACAACGAAAATTGCAATCGTCATGACAATACTCTGTACAAAGTCGGTTGTACTTGCAGCAAGGAATCCTCCGAGTGTCGTATATCCCACAATAACGACTGCACTGATTACCATTGCCCAGAAATAATTCAAACCAAACAGGGTTGCAAACAGTTTTCCGCAGGCAGCAAAACCACTGGCCGTGTACGGAACGAAGAAAACAATAATCACAAGTGCTGCAAGCACAGAAAGAATCTTCTTATCGTCCCGGTATCTGTTAGAGAAGAATACCGGAATTGTTGTTGAATTGTTACATTTCATCGTATACTTACGAAGTCTTTTGGCAACTATCAGCCAGTTAATATAAGTTCCGATTGCAAGACCTGCTGCCGTCCAAAATGCATCTGCAATTCCCGTCAGATAAGCCACGCCCGGAAGCCCCATCAAAAGCCAACTGCTCATATCCGATGCTTCAGCACTCATCGCCGTAACAAAAGGACCGAGCTTTCTTCCTCCGAGATAAAAATCATCTGTTGTTTCATTTTGTTTTGAACACACAAATCCGATTCCAAGCATAAAAATCAGATAGACAATGATTGTAATCAAAATAGCAATATTTGCCGTTGTCATATGTATTACTCCTTCCATTTCAACGCTTTAACCCATAAAAGCAACTACAGTTCACATATTATCACACTTCACTTTTTCACACAAGTATAAAATCCAAAAGCTGTTATGCCCCGGTTTTGACTATTACATAAAAATATTGTACATTGTATATACCGTACTTTATTTATATATTTTAAGGAGATTATTTTATGTGGATTGCAGATAACTGGAACGATTATGAAGTGATAGACACCTCCGGCGGCGAAAAGCTCGAACGCTGGGGCAATTATATTCTGGTGAGACCGGACCCTCAGGTAATCTGGAACACTCCGCACGACGCGCCGGAATGGAAACAAAAGAACGGACATTATCACAGAAGCAGCAAAGGCGGAGGAGAATGGGAATTTTTCCACCTTCCAAACGAATGGACCATCAATTACCGGGAACTGACCTTCCATCTCAAGCCGTTCAGTTTTAAACATACCGGACTTTTCCCGGAACAGGCAGTCAACTGGGACTGGTGCGCAGAAAAAATCAAAAACGCCGGTCGCGAACTGAAGATTCTCAATCTTTTTGCCTACACGGGCGGAGCAACAATTTCCGCCGCAGCAGCCGGAGCAAAGGTTACGCATGTGGATGCCTCCAAGGGAATGGTTACCTGGGCAAAAGAAAATGCCGTCTCAAGTAACATTCCCTCCGACCGTGTCCGCTGGCTGGTGGATGACTGTGTCAAATTTGTAGAACGTGAAATCCGCCGCGGCAATACCTATGACGGTATCATCATGGACCCTCCGTCCTATGGCAGGGGTCCGAAAGGCGAAATCTGGAAAATCGAAGAAAGCATTTTTCCTTTTATTGAACTGAGCGCGAAAATTTTATCAAAGGACGCAGAATTTTTCCTCATTAATTCCTACACGACAGGGCTTCAGCCGGCCGTACTCTCTTACATGCTGAACACCGTACTTTGTCCTAAATTCGGCGGAAACGTGGAGGCCGGAGAAATCGGACTCCCCGTGCGCACAAACAAACTTGTACTGCCGTGCGGAGCAAGCGGACGCTGGAGCAGACAATAAGGAGGATTTACATGACAAACGGAACACTAATGCAATTTTTTGAATGGTATCTTCCGGCAGACGGTTCCTTATGGAAACAGCTCGCGCAAAAAGCAGTCTCTCTTGCCAAAAGCGGAATCACAGCTCTTTGGTTACCTCCGGCTTATAAGGATGCCAACGGTTCCGAGGGGGTCGGATATGCCACCTATGATCTTTATGACCTGGGCGAGTTTCAACAAAAAGGAAGTATCGCGACCAAATATGGTACGCGTGAAGAATATCTTGAAGCAATCAAAGCCTGTCAAAAGGCCGGTATCGACATATATGCTGATGTTGTTTTAAATCACAAAACCGGTGCCGACGAGACAGAAACGCTGAATGCCTATGAATGCAGCGGTTTTCGACGCAATCAGATATGTTCGCAAAAGGAAACCATTTCCGCCTGGACCCGTTTTACCTTCCCGGGACGAAAGGGCAAATATTCTGATTTTACATGGAATGCCGGACACTTTGACGGCGTAGACTGGGATAACACAGCTCGGAAGAACAGTATTTTCCTATTGGAAGGAAAGTCCTGGGAGCAAAATGTCGATGAAGAAAACGGAAACTACGACTACCTCATGGGAGCCGACCTTGATTTTGAGAACAAAGAAGTGGTAAACGAATTGACCGCGTGGGGAAAATGGTATCTTGATACAACCGGTGCGGACGGTTTCCGTCTGGATGCAGTAAAGCATATCAGATCTGATTTTTATCGTGACTGGATTCCCGCCATGCGTGCATATTCCGGGAAAGAGCTTTTCACTGTGGGTGAATACTGGCATCAGGACGTAAATGCCCTGAACGAATATCTGGCAGAAACGAACTATGCCTTGAGTCTTTTTGATGTACCGTTACATTTTAATTTTTACCACGCATCACATAATCCCGATACATATGACTTGCGAAAGCTTCTGGACAACACACTGGTTTCGTGCAATCCTCTGCGCGCAGTCACTTTTGTGGATAACCATGATACACAGCCCGAGCAGGCATTGCAATCCTTCGTTGGAGAATGGTTCAAGCCATTGGCCTATGCCATGATTCTCCTTCGCGAAGGCGGATATCCGTGTGTTTTCTACGGCGACTATTACGGTATTCCTACACATGGTGTCAATCCGGTCGGCAAAGCACTGAACAACATGCTCAGTCTGCGCCAGACGCATGCATACGGAAAGCAAAATGACTATTTTGATACCCCGTCCTGTATCGGTTTTACACGTGAAGGCGACAGCGAACATCCTGAGTCCGGTCTTGCATGTGTCATTTCTTCCGGCTGCGCCTCAGTCAGACATATGTATGTCGGAGTATCTCATGCAGACAGAAAATTTTTTGATGCGACCATGAACATCAGACGCATCATATCCATCGACCAGACCGGACACGGTGATTTTCCTGTCAATTCCCGATCCGTAAGTGTATGGATTCCAATTTAAAACATTCTATCAATAGGTCAGCGTATCCAACAGTTTTTTGCATGTGTGATACACACTCCCGTTCTGCCGGATCATCGGTTCCACCTCCGGGTAATAACGGCAGAGCCTGTATATGTAAAACACCAGCATCGCAATCGTAATCCCTATCACCAGGGGAATCAGGCCTTTTACCGCTGTCCCTTTTATATATCTTTTATAACATATATAAAGGGCCAGAAGGATCCATGCATAAATAAACGGATGCATTTGCCACGCCTCTTCCGGCTTAAGCTGAAGCACAAGAATACCCGCCCGTGTCAGGCCGCATCCCGGGCACGGGAAACCAAACAAAATCTGTGACGGACACACTTCCCCGAAGAACACAAAAAACAGGAGAAAGATTCCGACAAATGCCAGAATCCCCGTCCTGTTATTCTTTACATCTTTTTCTATTCTGCTGTATATCAAAAGGATACGCTCTTTCACTTCTTCTGTTTCCTTTACAAAAACTCCTATTTCCCGGCAAGCGTCTCTGCCTTGGCTATCGCATCATCAATATGTGCACAGAAATACTCTTTTCCGACTTTATCCACAAATCCGGCTTTTTCCATGATACGCATCGGCTGCTCATTCACATGCGAAAGGATGAGCTTGATTTTTTTCTTCTCGCATTTCTCCAGAAGCTGTTCGAGTGAATGCATCGCTGTTGCATCGATGGCATTTACACTTCTCATACGGAGAATAATGCATGTGTCTGTATCCTTCAGAGAAATTTTCATGATTTTATCTGCTGCTCCGAAGAACATCGGTCCGCTGATTTCATATACAAAGGTATGCGCAGGAACCACTTTTAATCCGATATTATCCGGATCATCTTCCGGATCGACATACGTCCAGCCTTCTACCTCTGTCACATCGCTCATGCGCTTCATAAACAAAAGAGCTGCCAGCACCATACCGAACTCAATTGCCACAACGAGGTCAAATACAACTGTCAGTACAAAGGTCAGAATGAGTACCATGATATCACTCTTTGGTGCCGTCTTCAGCAAATGAACAAACTCACGCCATTCGCTCATATTGTAGGCCACCATAAACAGAATCGCTGCTATGGCAGGCATTGGAATCAGTGTTGCATAAGGCATAAGCACCACGAGGATCAAAAGCAGTGTTACCGAATGAACCATACCGGCAATCGGAGTACGTCCGCCGTTTTTTACATTCGCTGCTGTTCTTGCTATTGCACCTGTCGCCGGGATTCCCCCGAAAAGTGCCGATGCAATATTACCGGCTCCCTGTGCGATAAGCTCCATATTTGAGCGATGTTTACTGTTTACCATACTGTCAGAAACCACGCATGAGAGCAGTGATTCAATCGCCGCCAGAATCGCAATGGTAAGTGCATCCGGAAGAACATGCTTCACAAGTCCGAAAGAAAACGCCGGAAAGCGCGGTGCCGGAAGCTTATTGGAAATTTCATACAAATCTCCTATGGTGTTGACTTCCATATGTAATCCCTTCACCATGGCTATGCTGACAAGCACAGCAATCAATGAAGGCGGAATTCTCTTTTCAATACGCGGCCAGCCAATCAGTATGACCATGCAGACCATTCCGACAAGCACCGCCTGCCAGTTAATCGTCGGCAAAAATCGCCATACCGCCTCCAGCTTCTCCATCGTCTCAATCAGTGGTTCCTCTGTCACAACCGTCAGTCCGAGAAAATCCTTAATCTGACCGACAAAAATCGTCACGGCGATTCCCGAGGTGAATCCCGTTGTGATTGTGTACGGAATAAACTTAATCAGACTTCCGAAATGACAAAAGCCCATAATAATCAAAAATACTCCGGCAAGAATCGTCGCCACAATCAGACCTTCCATTCCGTTTTCAGCCACTATTCCTGCGACAATCGTTGCAAATGCAGCCGTCGGACCTGCAATCTGCACACGCGAGCCCCCTAAAAAGGAGATGATAAATCCGGCAAAAATTGCCGTGTAAATTCCCTGCTCAGGCGATACTCCCGAAGCAAGTGCAAGGGCAATCGATAAGGGCAATGCTATAATCGCAACAATAATTCCTGCGACAACATCCTTTACAAACTGTTCCTTTGTGTATGTTTTCATGACAGAAAACAACTTCGGTTTTAATTTTTCCATAAATCCTCCTTGCAATCTGCTGTAGAATGCCAATTACGGCCGGCAAATCGCACCGAGAATTATATTAGTCCTATTTTCCTGTTTTTTCAACCCATTTTCTGTTTTTCCAACATATTTTCAAGAGCCTCATCGCTCTCATCAATCCAGACAGCCTCTTCCTCGCCGTTCAATCCAAGGAAATGCGCAAGTGTCTGTGTTGTATCTGAATTATTCCACTCTACAATGTAATCGTCAATCTCCTCAAACACAATTTCTCCGGCCAGAAATCTTTCTTTAAAATTCATTGATATGCTCCCTCCGCTGTATCTGTTGTTATTCTTTTCCGTAAATTTCTTTTTGTATCATGGCTTTGTTCGCGGCAAAATCCACTTCCAAAACGGCCATTCCGCGAATCGTTGCATTGCTGTATGTGCCCTCAGCCGGAATTACCGTCTGCACGATTTCATAGCTCAACAGCTTTCCTGCATCCATACTCAGCCTGAAGACCTCCGGCTGCGTCAGATTCGTAGTCAGATTAGGAAACAATTCTGATATCAGTTCATTCTGATTGGTTGCAAATGCCAGCGGCAATTTTTTAATCACCGCATTCAGTACCTTTCTCTGTCTCTCTGTACGTCCAAAATCCGTTCCTATATAACGGTTACGGCTGTAAGCAAGTGCCTGCGGTCCGTTCAAATGAATCTCTCCTGAAAGAGAGGTATCAAGATAATCGGTTGTCATTTCCCGCCCTTCCAGCAGATTGTATTCATTTAAATAGGCATTAATCCACTGCACTTCCTCATTTGTCACTTCAAGGTCAATTCCTCCGACCGCATCAACCAACGCTGCAAATGCCTGAAAATTGACGAGCACATACCGGTTTACCTCAATACCGAAATTTTGCTCTATCGTCTCACACAGGAGTGTCGGACCGCCATATGCATAAGCAGCATTTAAACGGTTCCCGTCATGTCCCGGAATTTCCACGTACATGTCGCGAAGAAGCGAGGTCATATGAATCGTTTTGGTTTCATTGCTGATTGAGAGAAGAATCATCGCATCCGAGCGTCCGTCCTCTCCCCCTTCACGCGAATCATTTCCGATAAGAAGGACATTCGTCACGCCGTCCTGCTTCATGGCTTCCGAAGCCAGCCCCGGTGTCTTCTCATAGCTCATTTTGTTGTAGATTTTACCGACTGTTATATACCACCAGATTAAAACCGCAATCACAACGAGAAGTATCAGGAAAAGAGCTCTCTTCCACTTGGACTTTTTCTTTTCCTTTTTCTTCACTCCCTTTTTTCCGATGTCTGCTCTGCGTTTCTGCTTTTTCTTTCGCGTGTCATTCTGTTGTCTGCTTTTCTTCGGACTGTTTTTGGGCTGTCTTCTTTTTGGCTGACTGCTTTTAGCAGGTCTTCTGTGCTCCGGCTCTCTCTCCCTGTTTCCGGACGACCTGCTTATATTAATCGACCGTATGATTTCGTCCTCAAATGTTTCCTCTTCAAATGCTTCTTCCTCATAAAAATCCGTCTCCCGGCAATCATCCTCTCCGAAAAGGTCAAGTTCCCGGTCCAAAAACTTCTCCAGACCATCCTGTATCGCTTTATTTTCATCTATTGAATTTTTGTTCATCTTGTCTTCCTCCGATATAGATACGAAAAAAACAGCCGGTTTTTTGGTTCTTTCGCCAACTGTTTTGTCGTTACAGAAGCTCTATCGTTTTCCCTGTTACAAGCTCCTCAAGCTTATCTCCGAGTATCTCTTTCATTATCGCAAATGCCTGAGTTCCCGTGCAATGCCCGGTATAGATTTTCTCCACATTACTATCCAAAAGTTTTTGGGCAAGCGCGCATACCTGCTCCCTATCATCTCTCATTGATTCCGGTCCCCGGCTTCCCATCAGATGAAAGCCTCCAAGCATTGCAAGAATCCTCTTGCCTCCGAACGCCGCCGAAGCTTCCTCTATAGCCAGATCCACTCCGCCGTGATTACAACTGTTAAAAACCACCAGTCCCTCCGGCAGTTCAAACACAAGACTCTGTTCATGCGAAAAATCATCATATTCCTCTTTTTCCCGTGTCTTTGAAAACATGTTCATTTGCCGTCCGCGTTCTGCCAGTCCTTCCACATGATGGGCAATCAGATATACGCCGTCCGCAATCTTCATATCGCCGTCCGCATAAATAACACGGCCTTCAAGCGCGCTTCGGATATGGTCCGGAATACCAATATCTTCCAATCCGTCTGACTTTTTGGAAAAACACTGTCTTTTCCCCTCTGTCTGCATATATATCGCTGCATCCAAGTTCATTTGCGTAAACACTCCGAATCCGCCGACATGATCGTAATGTGCATGGGAAATCACCGCCTTATCCACGTCCGCAAGATGAATTCCCAGTGCTTCAGCATTAGCCGCAAACAACTCGCTCTGACCTGCATCCAGCAAATAAGACTTCCCGCCGTATTCAATATAAAATGATAGTCCGTGCTCACATTTCAATTCATTTTCTGTATGATTTTCTATCAATGTAACTATTTTCACTCTTTTATCACTCCCCGCTCTGACAGATACCCTTCCTCCTGCAGATATTCCACATCGAAGTTCAGCACCGCCAACCGTATCTTCTGAAGCTTATCTTCATATTCCGGCGGAAATATGTACCGGTCTATTTTCTTCATGCAACTGTCAAGTTCATCAATATCCATCTCTTCCGCCGCTCTGCGAAGACTGTCAAACAGCTCCTGTATCTCCTGCGAATCCGGATTTCCCTGACTTCTGTCACCGGTCTGTTCTCCAAACTTTTCCGTCAGCAAAATTCTGTAGCTTTCCCATTTTTCCACAAAAATAGGCATCAGCGCATGAATCTGTTCTATACGGTTCTCTCTCGCAGCATCCTCCAGCGTCTTTGCCAGCCCTGCAAGAGGTATAATCCCGATTGTCATTGCCGAATTCTTCATGCTGTGAAGCTTTGTCTGAAAATCTCTGAGTGCCGGCCGGTCATATATACGGTCATAATACTTCTTTGCCTCTTCCGCATCCGAAGGCATGACAGCCGTCAAAAATTGTATCATTTCCTTCAGTTCTTCCGGGGTTTTAAAATGCAGTGCTGAATAATTGTAATCCATGCCATCCAGAGACGGAAGTGTATTCCACTCCTCTTTTTCCTCCGATATATCCTTCTTCGCATCTTCCGGCGTTTCCTTCTCTGCGCACGCTTTCTGCTGCGCTCCCGGCATCTCGCTTTTCTCACAACAAACTATTTTTTCTTTATCCAGCAGCCCATAAGCCGTCGTTTCCAGTTCCTGCGGAATAACGGGTTTTGAAAGAAAAGCCGCAAACCCGAGCTTCCGATAATCCTCAGGCACGCACTGTGTCGTACCGGCTGTCATGGCAATCACCGCCATGTTTTTGCAGATCTTTTCTTTTTTCATGATTTCAAAAGTTTCTATGCCGTCCATCTCCGGCATAACATGATCCATAAAAATAAGATCGTAAAAATTCTTCCTCACGAGCTCCAGACATTCCCGACCGCCGGAAGCTTCGTCTATCTGCATCTTTGTCTTATGCAAAAGATTCCTTACAACCTTGCGGTTTATTTCACTATCATCCACAATCAGTACCCTTGCTCCCGGAGCCTCAAAGGATACCTGATATTTCATATCTTCTTCCGGCTTCTGCATGGATTCAATTTTCTCACAGTTTTTCTCTAAAGTCTTTTCCTGTTCCCGGCACCTTAGCGACAAATAAAATGCAACGTTCATTATCGCAATTCCAAGGCTTGAAATCTCAGAAGACGGAACACTCATGTAAAAGAAACAGATACACATTCCCGTTCCGACTCCCAGTATCAGCGGAAGCAGCTTCTCTTTTGCAATTCGTCTGCCCTGTTCGCAGTAATTGGAAAATGTGACAAACAGATAAAATGCTGCCCCGACATAAACGACCCAGACACCCGGTCCGTATGTGAACTCTCCGCCGTTTTCCGTCGCATCATAACCGAGAGGCAGAAGAAATATTCCTATATACAAAATCAGTTGCACCGTATGAATAAACACAAGCCCCTTATCCGTAAAACCGGTTTCTTCTTTGATGAAAGCTGACTTATAGCGGTAATTCAGGTAGAAAAAGGTCAGCACCATCGTCAGATAAATTCTATGTACGACATTAAATAAAAACGGCGAAACAGTGCTCATATTCTGCACAGTCCAGAGAGCCAGAATTTCAAACAGAATCTCAAGTGCCGATACAAACAATGTGACAGCAAACAGCTTGCGTGTCTGTTTCTTTAAATTTCTTTCCGCTGCGAACAGAACAAAAAGAAAGCATATAATAATGATACAAGAAATCTGTAACTTAAACACTGACATCACCCATTTATATAATCGACTCTATTGTTTCCAGTAACTTTTCCTGTTTTGCAGGTTTTAAAAAATATCCGGCCGGCTTTAAGGCAAGAAGATCGACAACCACCTTTTCATCCGCCATACTCGTCAGGAATATGACCGGAATTTTGGCAAGCTCTACATCCGCCTGCAGCATTTCAAACATTCCTTTGCCATCCACCACAGGCATTGAATAATCCAGCAGAATAAGATCCGGTTTCTTTCTGCCAATAGATGTAAATGCCTGTACTGCTGACACCGCAACAGCCACAGAATATTTGTCACTAAGCATTTTTTTAATATTGCGGAGCGTAAGTGCATTATCGTCAACAATCAGTATGTGTTTCTTAGAATCGTCATCACAGACGGTCCTCTCCACACCTGCCATATCACAGCAGGTGTCAAGAAGCACACGCCTTGTAATCGGCGGTATAATTTTTTCAAACTGCTCCGTCTCGTAATAGCGGTTGTAAGGCAGCGTTTCATATTCTGTTCCTATCGTTACAACCGGTATATTTATAAAATCCATATTGAGAAGTGTCATTATCTTCGCCTCTTCCACCGGATCATTGCCGAGCGTGACAAGAATCAGCGCAGGGGTGGAAATCTGAATCCGTATGCGAAGGGCATCCGCCGTCGGCTCGACCACGGAAACCTCAAAAACTTCCTTGAGCATCTCAAGAGTCTCTCTATGTGTATTACTCTTTTTACCTATAAATACTAAATCCTTCATTTGTGTACCTCTATTTATTACATCTCATCCTCATCGTATCACACGAAATAACATGTGTAAACGGATTCACCTTTCCGGTTCCCGAATGGCCTTGCGGAGCCTGAGAATCATGGACGGCGCAACCGACAACTCATCCACACCCATTTTCACAAACTCTCCGGCCATCTCCGTATCCGCTGCCAGTTCCCCGCATATTCCGACCCACTTTCCGCAGGCATGGGCATTCTCAACCACCAGTCGGATCATTCGCAGAATTGCTTCGTGGTGCGGGTCATAAAAATCATCAAGTCTTTCATTCTGACGGTCAATTGCAAGTGTGTACTGGGTAAGGTCATTGGTGCCTATACTGAAAAAGTCAACAATTTTGGCGAGCCGGTCACTAATCATCACCGCTGCCGGTGTCTCAATCATGATGCCCTGCTCAGGCACACGATATAAAATCCCCTGTTCCTCAAGCTCCTGCTTCACATCCTCAACCAACGAATAAATTTTTCTTACTTCAGCTTCCGAAATAATCATCGGATACATAACAGAAATATTTCCATAATAAGAAGCTCTCAAAAGAGCCCTGAGCTGCGTTTTAAAAATTTCCGGCTGCTTGAGACATATCCTGATTGCACGGTATCCCATCGCCGGATTTTCTTCCTTATCTAGTCCGAAATACTCCACCTGCTTATCGGCACCGATATCAAGTGTCCGAATAATCACAGGCTTCCCTGCCATCATCCGGGCAGCCTGTTTATATGCTTCAAACTGCTCTTCCTCTGTCGGGAACGTTTCTCTTCCGAGATATAAAAATTCACTGCGGAAAAGTCCAATGCCCCCGGCATCATTTTCCAGTGCATGTCCAATGTCCGAAACACTCCCTATATTCGCATAAATATTAAGCCCGTAGCCTTCCGGAGTCACATTATCCTTTCCTTTCAGTTCCTGTAATAAAGCAGCATTTTCCTGTTCTTCCCGGATTTTTTTCTGTGCCGTCTTCTTAACTTCCTCATCGGGCTCCAAAATAAAAGTTCCGGAAAACGCGTCCACAACCGCCAACATACCGTCATTCATCTCGTCTATCGGAACACCGGTGGATACAAGTGCCGGTATATTCATCATCCGTGCCAGAATTGCCGTATGTGAATTCACTGAGCCCCTCACCGTCACCAGTGCTGCTATTTTGCTTTTATCAAGCTGCATCGTCTCACTCGGCGAAAGATCCTCTGCCAGAATTACCGATTTTTCTTCCATCTGCGCATAATTCTCGCTGTCACCATTCAGATTGCGGACAAGGCGCGCGGAAACATCCAGAATATCGGCCGCCCTCGCCTTCATATAATCATCTTCCATCGCGGAAAACATTTCCGAAAAATTATCTCCGGTCATCGTGACCGCATATTCGGCATTTACCTGCTCTATGCGAATCATGTTGCGAATTGCATCCAGATAATCCTCATCCTCGAGCATCATCCTGTGTACATCAAATATAGCTGCACTGACCTCCCCCACCTGAACCAGTGCCTTGGAATACAATTCTGAGAGTTCTTTCTCCGCAGCCGTAAGAGCCTGTTTTAAGCGTTCAAGCTCTTCCTCCGTGTTTTCTATTGTTCTTCTTTTCACCCGGCTGCATTTTTTTCGGAAAACATAGACAGGTCCCATCGCTATTCCTTTATATACGGATTTTCCTTTATAACTGCGCACTATATTCTCCTTTACAAATTTCGTTCAAAAAAATTCTTCACACCTGCAAAAGCTTCCTCTTCGTCTTCGCCCTCAACTGAAACCTCTATCTGCTGTCCGCACTTGATTCCCAGAGCCATGAGTGCCATCAGCCGTGTTGCGTCCGCACTCTTTCCGTTTGCTTTCACGAAAATGCTGCTTTTAAATTTTCCTGCCTCTTTTACAAGCAGCCCCGCCGGTCTTGCGTGAATCCCCACTTCATCTGTAATTGTATACCCAAATGTTTTCATAGTCCATATTTTTCCTTTCACTTTTCTACTTAATCTGCTTAATCTCCATCAGTGAATCCCCCGCCTTTACCATGCCTTCTTTGACCAGCCTGATACGCATTCCTTCCTTCATATTCGTACAGACTACCGGGGTCGCATCCGAAGCTGCATGTTCTTTAACATAGGCAAGGTCGACCTTTATAAGAAGCGTTCCCTTCTTTACCTTTTCGCCCTCCTTCACCAGCACCTCAAAGCCTTTTCCCTTGAGATTCACCGTATCGATTCCGAAATGAATCAAAAGCTCGATTCCATCCTCTGTCACAAATCCAAGTGCATGTCCGGTATCAAAGACAAATCCCACAGTTCCGTCCTCCGGCGCGTACACACATCCCTCATCCGGTATAAGAAAAACTCCGTCGCCCATCATTCCCTGTGCAAATGCCTCATCCGGAATTTTTGAAAGCTCCTGTGCAACACCGGATAAAGGACTGGAGATTATAATCCCTGATTTCGGACTTTCCATCCCTGATAAATATTCCTCAAGCTCCGACTTAATCACAGTCACATGAGGTCCGTAGACAATCTGTACTCCGTTTCCTTTATGCAGAACGCCGGAGGCTCCCGTCTCCTTCAAAACAATATCATCCACCCGGTTAGCATCAGCTACCGTACATCTGAGTCTTGTCGCACAGCAGTCAACGTCCCGGATATTGTCCTCACCACCGAGACCCCTGACAATTTTTGCACTGATATTCTCTCCCTGTTTCTTTTTCTTTTCATTTTTCTCCTGTACATCCGCCTTACTGTAAAGCTTAACGCCTGCATCTTCTTCCCTTCCGGGAGTCTTCAGATTGAGCTTTCGTATCAGATATCTGAATATAAAGTAATACAGGAAAAAATACAGGATGCCGACCGGAAGAATACGCAGCCAGCTTGTCTTTTCATTTCCCTGCAGCACACCAAACAGGATAAAGTCAATCAGTCCTCCAGAAAAAGTCAGACCAACCGAAATATTCAGCATATGTGCCACCATATATGCCGAGCCTGCCAGCAGCACCTGAACAACAAACAGCACAGGTGCAACAAACAGGAAGGAAAATTCAAGCGGTTCTGTAATTCCGGTCAGCATACAGGTCAGTGCTGCCGAAAGAAGCAATCCTCCTGCTGCCTTTTTCTTTTCCGGCCTTGCACAGTGATACATCGCCAGTGCTGCTCCCGGAAGTCCGAAAATCATAAAAATAAACTCCCCGGAAAAAAATCTCGTGGCCTCAGCACTAAAATGTGCCACATTTGCAGAATCAGCCAATTGAGCAAAGAAAATATTCTGTCCGCCGGCAATGGTCCGGCCTGCAATCTCCATGCTTCCTCCAAGCTCCGTATGCCAGAACGGCATATAAAATACGTGATGCAGTCCAAACGGTATCAGTGCCCTTTTTATGATTCCGAAAATAAAGGTTCCTATATATCCCGAACCCGTAACCAGATTTCCCAGCACCCCTATTCCGCTTTGTACCGCCGGCCACACAAAATACATCCCGATTCCCACAAGCATATACACAATGGTACTTATAATCGGCACAAATCTCGTCCCTCCAAAAAAAGAAAGCGCGTTCGGAAGCTTCGTTTTATAAAAGCGGTTATGCAAAACTGCCACCCCAAGACCGACAATCACTCCTCCAAAGACACCCGTCTGTAAGGTAAGCACTCCGTTTACCGAAGCTATGGTTCCTTCCATCATTCTCCCGGAAACACTGCCGTCCTCCAGAACTTCTCCGTTTATCTGAAGCATTGCATTGATTGCAACGTTCATGACATAATAAGCAATCACTGCTGCAAGAGCAGAGACCTCCTTTTCCTGCCTCGCCATTCCAATCGCCACACCGACGGCAAACAAAATCGGCAGATTATCAAAAACAACACTGCCGACCTGATTCATGATTAAAAGAAGGGCATGTAAAAACGTTCCCTCTCCCAAAATCATTTCAAGTCCATACATTTCTATTGTCGCCTCATTTGTAAAGGAACTTCCGATACCGAGAAGCAGTCCCGCCACAGGAAGTATGGCAATCGGAAGCATAAAGCTTCTTCCGATTCTCTGTAATACTCCAAACACTTTATCTTTCATTTTGCATTTCTCCTTTGGATGTAGTTTCTGCAAAATAAAAAAATATATGTAAAAAGGAAGTATTTCACTTTCGCAAAATACTTCCTTTTTCATTAAAAGCTCTTTATCCAGTTAATCAGCGAAGGAATATGTGTCTGATTATAAACATCATCCCTCATCTGCTGTGTCACATAACCGTTTTTTTCCATCCGGGCAAGAATTGCTTCCTGGAGTCCTGCAATCCTTCCTTCTTCAAATACCCTGTCTCTGTCCGGCAAGACTTCCGCGGTATGTACTTCCCCTTCCATGCTCGTCTCAGGCTGCATCTCTGCAGGCTCAATTGGCATCCCAGGCTGCATCTCTACAGGCTCCGTCTCCGCAACTGTCTGTATCGCTACAGGCTCCGCAGGCACATCCGTCTGCAATGTGACAGGAATCCAGATTTCTCCGGAGTTTGCCTTTATATTTACCGTAATATTCCCATTGTCCACAGTCACCTTCTGACCCCAGAGTGCACCGACATACTCTCCGCAGTTACTTGCAGGTAACGTCATCACATAATCGCTGTCGTCATTGTTGACTGAGACAACCACACTCACCCCCTCGTGATTACGTGAATATGCATACTGTCTGTTGATGAGCAGCAATTCTCTGTAATCCCCGTAGGAAAGGGCTTTCACGCTCTGGCGGATTTTTCCGAGCTTTGCAATGAGTGCCGTACATGCATTGGTTGTAATCGCGTTTTTATAATCTTCATAATTCAGTGCAGGTCTCAGGGAATCATCCGACCACTTTTCTTTTTTTCCTTCGATTCCAAATTCGGAACCATAATATACGGACGGAACACCCGGAAGCGTATAGCAGAGTATCTGCACCGGTGTGTAGTGCTGCTTGTTATTCAGCTTGGTATAAATACGCTCTACATCATGATTATCCGTAAAATTATAAAGCTTTAAGCCACCCATATCATTGAGACGTTTGACCGTATGGGCAATCTCGAAATAATTGTGATCATTATGTCCCGAATACAACGCTTTATGCAGATGATAATTGGTAACCGAATGAAGTGTACTCTCGTTTGCCCATCTTGCATAATCACCATGTATCACTTCCCCCATGAGCCAGAAATCAGGTTTGACTTCGTTCGCCACCTGACGAAGCATCTTCATATAATCAAAATCAAGTACATCTGCTGCATCAAGACGAATACCGTCCACATCAAACTCACTCACCCAGAAACGAATTACATCCGCAATGTATGCCTTCACCTCCGGATTGTGCTGATTCAGCTTTACAAGCAAATCATAGCCGCCCCAGTTTTCATAAGAAAATCCGTCATTATAACTGTTATTGCCCCAGAAATTCACATTACAATACCAGTCCTTATAGCGGGAATTTTCACGGTTTTGCAGAATATCCCGAAATGCGAAAAAATCTCTTCCCGTATGATTGAACACACCGTCAAAAATCACTCGGATTCCCTTCTCATGACAGGTTTTCACAAACAACTTTAAATCTTCGTTATCACCGAGACGGCTGTCAAGCTTCTTGTAATCCGTCGTCTCATATCCGTGTCCTACGGACTCAAACAGCGGTCCGATATAAATCGCATTAAACCCTGTCTCTTTTATATGGTCAATCCACACCATAGCTTCTCTGAGCCTGTGTTCCGGTTCACCATAAGAATTTTCCTTCGGTGCATTACAAAGTCCGAGCGGATAAATGTGATAAAATACTGCCTCATCATACCACGCCATTCTCTCTTACCTGCTTTCTATAAGTTTTCCACTGTATTTTTTACATAATCATAAATCGTCTGTGCTGCATCATTTCCGTATTTGGCAATCAGATTTACAATCGCATTTTCCACAACAAAGCCGTCTGCGATGGTCTCATATTCCGCCTTTGGATAATCCACTCCGATTTCAAGAACCACCGGTGTATCCGTCACTTCGCGAATCTGTGTCACAATATCAGAAATATCCGTCAGAACATCCTTGCGTCCGTCTGCTGCGTCCAGAGAAGGCAGTACATAAATATAACCCTTTGCGTCACCTGCTATCATGCGGATACGCTTTTTGCCCGCCGGTGCCACCAGTGAAATGATATCCACTCCGTATTTATCCGCCATCGGAAGTATCTCTTCTCTCTCGTCATATGGCATATCCGGAATAATAATTCCTGCCACACCGGTCTCGTTACATTTTTTCATAAATGCGTCATATCCATACTTAAATACCGGATTTAAATATGTCATCAACACAATCGGAATCGACACCTTATCCTTCACACGGCTGAGCATGTCAAAAATCATATCCGTTGTGCATCCGCCTTCGGCAGAAAGTGCACGCACATTTGCTTCCTGTACAACAGGGGCCTCGGCAATCGGATCCGAAAAAGGAACTCCGATTTCTACCACGGACGCGCCTGCTTTCTCCATTGTTATAATAAATTCTTCGGTTTTTTCAAGCGAAGGATCGCCCGCCGTCAAAAAACCGACAAATGCTTTTTTATTCTGAAACGCTTCACTAATTTTACTCATGTAAATCCACTCCTCTGTATCTCGCAATAGCGGCAACGTCTTTGTCTCCCCGACCTGACAGACAGCAAATAATAATCTGGTCCTTATCCATCTTCGGCGCAATCTTCATCACATGCGCCACTGCATGGGAGCTTTCAATCGCAGCAATGATTCCCTCTGTTTTTGCAATATATTCAAAAGCATCCACTGCCTCTTCATCGGTTACAGGTACATACTGTGCTCTGCCTATATCATGAAGATATGCATGCTCAGGTCCTACTCCCGGATAATCCAGTCCTGCCGAAATCGAATACACCGGTGCAATCTGACCGTATTCATCCTGACAGAAATAAGATTTCATTCCGTGGAACACTCCTAGTGAGCCTGTGGTAACCGTCGCTGCCGTTCTGTCTGTATCCGCTCCGAGACCTGCTGCCTCACAGCCAATCAGTTGTACGGATTCATCCTTTATAAACTCGTAGAACATACCCATCGAATTGCTTCCGCCTCCGACACATGCCATGACAACATCCGGTAATTTCCCTTCTTTTTCCAGAATCTGCGCTCTCGCCTCACGGCTGATGACACTCTGAAAATCTCTAACAATCATCGGGAACGGATGAGGTCCCATTACAGAGCCAAGCACATACAATGTATCATCCACCCTCATGGTCCACTCGCGCATGCACTCGTTTACCGCGTCTTTAAGCGTTCTGGTTCCGCTCTTCACAGCGTGCACCTTTGCTCCAAGAAGCTCCATACGGTACACATTCAGTGCCTGACGGATGGTGTCTTCCTCCCCCATAAAGATTTCACATTCAAGACCAAGAAGTGCTGCTGCTGTCGCCGTTGCCACACCATGCTGTCCTGCTCCGGTCTCTGCAATAATTCTCGTCTTTCCCATTTTCTTCGCAAGAAGTGCCTGACCGAGCACGTTGTTAATCTTATGGGAGCCTGTATGGTTTAAGTCTTCTCTCTTAAAATAAATTTTCGCTCCGCCGAGATCTTTTGTCATCTTCTCTGCGTAATAAAGAAGTGACGGTCTGCCCGCATACTCTTTGAGCAGCGTATTAAGTTCCTCATTAAAGGCCAGATCCTTTTTGTAGAATTCGTAAGCCTCTTCCAGTTTTAATACCTCATCCATCAACGATTCCGGTATATACTGTCCTCCGTGAATACCATATCTTCCTTTTGCCATTTTTTATCCTCCTATCAACAAAAAACGCCCCTGACAATAGTATCTCTATTGTCAAGGACGGTAAAATCTCTACCGCGGTGCCACCTTGATTTGTGGAATCCACACACTCACAGAATACAAACATATTCCCAGCAACTCACGTATGCTCACACGTCATAGAATACTTGGAATCCGAAAATTCCGTTCCCTATGCCCTCCGTGGTCCATTTAATAAATAGCGTCCTGCCGGTTCTCAGCCCCTCCGGCTCTCTGTGAGTGCCCGTTTATTTTTATCTCCACATCAACGGTTTAAAAATATGTAATTGTCAAAAGCTCTTCTTTTATTATATTCATCCTGCCCGGAATGTCAAGTTTTTTTACAGGCCGGCATCATATTCTGCTCATAGCTTTCCTCAGCTCTTACCAGATTTTTTGCCCACAGATACTGCCTGTAATGCCTGAAAACAACCGGAAGCTTGATGATTTCATCAATGTTCAGGAGAACATAAACCCAGAGCACCGGAAGTTCAAACACAAAAGCTGCCAGTATGCCTACAGGCACAACCACACACCACATGGTAATGGTATCACAGACAAAACCGAACTTGGTATCTCCTCCTGCACAGAAGATTCCCGAAATCACCGTACAGTTGATGGACTTTCCGATAATGTAATAAGAGCAGACAACGAGCATTACCTGCAGGTAACCTTTTGCCGCCGGCGACAGTGTCGTCATCCCGGCAACTACAAGCGGACTGGATACCAGCACAATCAGTCCCGTAATCGCACCGGCAATTATAGATAACCTCGTACACTTGTCTCCCAGAAGTTTTGCCTCCTGTATTTTGTCCGCTCCCAGCAGATTCCCGACAAGGATTCCGCTTCCTGTACTGATACCGTAGCAGACACACAAAATCAGATTTTTCACAATGTTGGCAATGGAATTGGCCGCCACTGCATCACTTCCGAGCCGTCCGATAATCACCGTAAACATCGTAAATCCTATTCCCCATGTCAGAGAATTAGCCAGGACAGGAAGCGTATATTTCAAATAATCCGCAGCAATCACGGCATCGCATGCGACAATCTTCTTAAATCGTATCCGGACCACGTCCTTTTGCAAGTTTTCCACTGCCACAAACAACAGTTCAAGGATTCTTGCAAGCAGGGTTGCCAGCGCAGCTCCTCTGATTTCAAGACGAGGTGCCCCGAAAAGTCCATAAATAAAAACGACGTTCAAAAACAGGTTCAAGACAAGCGAAACCGTTGCATACACCGTGCTTCGCATCGTTCTCTCTGTATTTTTCATCACACAGAAATAAATCTGCGTAATTCCCATGCAAAGATATGACCAGCCCACTATCTGAAGGTAAGGTGCGCCGAGTTCTATGAGTTGTCTGTCATTTGTAAAAATACGCATCAGATGCTGCGGAATAAACGTACATCCCAGCCAGAACAAAAAAGACACCAGCATCGCATACCTCAGTGCGGTTCCCATAACATCCTCTACCTTATCCGGTTTTCCATTTCCCCAATACTGGGCCGCCAGCACGGTCGTTCCTCCTATAATTCCGTTGTAAAAAAGCGTCACGACAAACGTCACCTGTGTCGCCAGAGAAACCGCTGAAAGTGATTCCTGATTCACACCTCCCAGCATCAGCGCATCCGACGCGCTCACAAGAGCCGACAGGAGATTCTGCACTGCCAAAGGCAGAACAATTGCAATAAACTGTTTTCTTAATCCTTTATCTTTCATACTTATATACCTTTTCAAATTTCATATCATCAGTTACAATGGCATTATAGTATCTGTTTTTGCGAAAAAATACTATTTTTGTCTCTATTTTTTATAACAATCGTATTTTTGGAGGTGTATTATGCCGGGCATCAGGGTAAACAAGGACAATTCAGAGATTATCGCATACAACGAACCGGGAATTCCCATCTATATTCAGGAAGGACTTTTGTCAGATGTCACAAATTATAATTTTCTTTGCCACTGGCACGAGGAGCTGGAATTTATATATGTGACCGAAGGAGATATGGATTACTTTGCTAACGGAAAAAGCATTCCTCTGAAAAAGGGAGATATGATTATGATAAATTCCGGACGGCTTCACTACGCTTGCGCCAACCAGCCAACAGAATGCCGATACTACTGTGTGCTTTTACATCCGTCTCTGGTTGTCAGCAATAAAAAGCTTTATGAGAAATATATCACACCCCTGATTGCAAGCTCACAGCCTGATTACTTCCTGTTTGATTCGGAGGACGAAATTTTCCGCCTGATTCTCGACATTTATCATGTAAAAACAGGTTCCTCACCATCCTATGAGCTGGAGGTGATAAACCTGTTTCAGACACTTTGGATTCAATTGTACCGCCGCCTCCTCCCCTCCCTCTATATTGACGAGGAGGAAAAGGACGAAGAGCTTCTTATACAGCGACAGATGGTTTCTTTTATTTATGAAAACTATTCGTCCGTCATTTCACTTGAGGAGATTGCTGCCTCCGGCAAGATCTGTCGCAGCAAGTGCTGTCAGATTTTCAAAAAATACATGGGACAGTCACCAATGAACTTTGTAAATTCATACCGTCTGGAATGCAGCCAGCAGCTTTTGGAACGCACTTCCCTTTCGGTCACGGACATCTGCCTTGCCTGCGGCTTTAACCATCAGAGCTATTTCACCAAACAGTTCCGGCTGAAGTATCAGTGCACACCGAAGGAATACCGTAAAAACCTGACTTGAGCGATTCTCTCTCCTTACCAGTATGAAAAGAAGAACCCCGCAAGCGGCGACAACACAATCATAATAATGGAAAAACTGAAGGATTCAATGGATATGAGCGTGGCGCGCTGCTCCGACGGAAACATATTCTGCAATTCGGCATTGGTCCGCACCTGCAGCGCATCATCCCCGATTGCTGCAACGAAGCCCCCAATAACCATCACCTGATAAAACGCAGAGTGCTCTGCAAGCAGTCCGGTCATCACCAGCAGCATGGAAATCATAAAAATCCATCGATATCCCAGCCACCATTTTGATATTCCGCTTTCCGGGAGCTTTGCCTGCAAAAAGAACAGCAGAAGCACATCAACCGCACCAACCAGTGAGTTGCAAAGCATCAGCCCCATTCCATATGCCATACGGTAACCGAGAGTCAGCACAAAGCCGGCACAAAGCGTTGATATACCACTGCACAGCCGATAAAGAATCATCTGATTTGACTCATATTTTTCAAACTGTCTCTCCAGACCGAACTGTTTCAGCGAATCATAGGCAAGTGCATCGCCCGAGCCCGATGAAAAATTATAGCTCAGAGCCCTGAATGCAATAGACAGACACACCATAAAAAGATTCGTCGAAAGAATCATCACAGCATCCGAAATCATTCCCATGAGCGTGCTGATAACCAGCATCCTTTTTCTTCCAAAAACATCCGCCAAAATTCGACGGAATTTCAAAGATAAGACTGATTATGTGAAATACCGTTTCGGCTATACCTATTTCAACAAGACTATAGCCCCTTGAGGCTAAAATAGCAACCCATGCACCCGTCAGGGATATATTTCCAAGCACGGTTGCTGTATATAATTTTGATAATTGTTTTCTTATTTTAAACATAAAAAATCTCCTTAACTTTATTTTTAAATAATGGTTAAGGAGATAATGCGCAAGCTTATTTCATCTGAAAAAACATTCCGTCCGTATTCAAATCGGAGTATGTTCCTGACAAATCAACCTCTGAATAAACAATTATGTTTTACATATAGCATAACTACTGCTCTTTGTCAATCATCCTGAACGCGCCGTCCCCTTACCAACAGCCTGTGGCTGTTAATTCCATACGGTGTACAGGTCACTAACGTACAATAATCCTCTCCCTCTTCAATCTGAAGCAATGACATATCCGTCGGTTCCACAATGCTTATCCGGTCCACCTCATATGTGAGAGTCCGATTCAGTGTATGAATCATAAACGTATCTCCCTCTGTCATCTGATCTAAGTCCGTAAAAAGCTTCGCTGACGGAAGACCACAATGTCCGGTCAGCACGCAATGGGAGCTTTCTCCACCTACCGGGAGCGAGCTTCCCTCTATATGTCCTGCCCCCACCTGAAGAACCGCATCTCCGGTACCGTGATAAACCGGCATCGAGCAATCGATACCCGGGATCTCAATATATGCCATAATTCCCGTATCGTCTGTCTTTAAATATGCATTATAGCGTTCCATTTCCTCATCGGATAAAATCCAGTGAATCCCCTTCTCACCAAGCGTCTCATTATAAGCAGCCGCTTCATCCCAGAGTCTTTGATACTCTTCTTCATGCGAAAATGCAACATTTTCCACATAACCTGCAATCACTTCCGCCTGACGATGAGAATTCCAATAATTACTGAGGGTGGGATAAAGCAATAATCCCACCCCCATGAAGAAAAGCAATGTCGGAAAAAGTACCTTCCAATTCTTTTTCATCCATTTCATGAAACAAAACTCCTGTCATTTCTTCTAAAGAACACAAAGAGCATACCTGCAGTCATCACGAGAATGCTGCCCAGAACATACCACAGGATTGTTCCGTTGCCACCGGTGTCTGCCATGGTTACCCATTCACTGTTTGTCACCGTAATTGTGCCGTAATAATACGTTGTTCTGCCCTGAACATCATTAACCGCCTCGGCACCCTTCACTTTCCCGGAGCCAATGGAAACCTTTCCATCGTTCCCAATGGTCACTACAAGCGGTTTTTCCAGCAAAAGGTAACCTTCTGCTGTTTCCGTCTCAGTCAGCGTATATTGCCCTGCAGCCAGACCATCAAAGGCAATCTTACCATTTTTATCCGTACTCAGTTCATATCTTTCGCTATTAAATCCGACGACAGCTCCCTGATCAGACAAGGTGTAATAATTACTGCTTCCATTGTTTTCTTTTGTCAAAATGAATTTAACACCTTCAAGCGGCTCCTGTGCTTCATTTACTTTGCTGAGCATGAATCCGAATGTATAAACATCCGCTTCTGAAACCGGAGATGTAAACTCCTCTACATTCAGTTTGGCTGTATTGGTTTCTTTTTCTCCCACCTTTGCATTCTGATTCATTGTGGCAGCATAAGTAATCTCAAATCTTAGTACCGAGTTTCCTACGCCGCTATTTTGTATATCCTGCAATACTTTGAATGGAACAGTAATTGTATATTCTGTGACATTCTGAGCATTTGTGTGTACCGTACCGTTCACATCATCCGAGCTGCCGGCACCACTCTGTCCTTCTGTGTTTTGAATCCAACTAAGCTCTTTTGTCACTGTTGTTTCTTCGGTATTTACATATGTAAAAGTATAAGTGTCACCCAATGTCAGACCATCTGACAGTTCTCCGCTTATAGTACACCCGGTCGAATACGACGCCGAAAGTTGTTCCGCCTGAATTGTATAATTGATCGTTCCTCCTATGTCTGCGTTCGTTGTGTTTGCAGTCAAACTTATTGTCGGATCCTCATATTTATTCCTGACAGATATCGCTGTCAGATGTTCCATAGCAGCCGATGTTTCCATGACTGTTGTCGTTCCGATAGAGGATTCTATCAAAATCAAAGCTCCATAGTCCATTTTGATTTCATAGCCCTCTATTACACCACTTTCAACAGCATATTCCTTGACACCGGCAAGTGCCTCTCCAATCTCTGCCTCTGTAAAATCTGCTTCCTCATTGATTTCCACACGCCAGTAGTCCTTTCCCAGCACCTCCGTCACCGTGCAGAAACGTTTTTCATTTATTTTTACATTCAGCAGTGCTTTTGCAAAGTTCTCATCCTCGACATAATATTCTATCTCACCGTTATTTTCGGCAAGCTTCATCATGACATAGTATGTATAAGTAAGATCTCCTCCATTGCTCTCGACATTCGGAGCCTCTCCCGTAACGTTGGCAGTCGTTGTCTCTGCCATGGCAGGAACGGATAAGGCAAATACCAGACATATTGTAAATAAAAAAGAAAAGAGTTTTTTCTTAGATAAAGTGAATCCTGATATCAAAGCCGCAGCTATCAGCAAAAGACCACCCACACTGTAAGGTAATGTACCTGTTCCTCCCGTGCTTGGCAGCGCAACATGAAATATTGCATTTTCCACTACCAGCTCCCAGGTACCATCCTCTGCAGCTACAATTTCTCCATTGGTACCGCTTGTCATAGCAACACCTTCGTCAGTAACCCGAAATTCTATTGCTTCGGTTCCTATAATATATCCACCCGGTGCCTGATTCTCTGTCAATTTATATTCTCCGACAGGCAATTGCCCCAGATCATAGCCGGCTTCCGGAACCTCTACCCCTGTTTTTCCCTCCATATTTTCATATAAACCATCTGTTTTTTCATCCAGAGTAAATTTACCTCCCGCCAACGCTTCTCCGGATTCTTCATCCACTAATATAAGTTTGATTTTCTGCGTACTGTTTTCTGTCGCCAGAACAGGCTGTGCCAACAGCAAACTATTCACCAGAACCATACATATCAGAAAAAGGATGTTTATTTTTTTCTGCATTTCTGCCTTTTTCAGAAATATTTTCTTCATATTCAATATCTCCTCTTTTTTATTTTGCCTTCTTATTTTTGATTGTAACCGTGCTTTCCAGTCCTTTTCCCTTCAACAGTTTCTTGTAACTTGAAAGCTTGCCTTTTGGAACATGAATCGTCGCCTCAGCCGAAATCCCCTTGAAGGCTTTTTTCCCTATCTTTTTCAAGCCGCTGGACTTTATATCAATATTCTTTAATTTCTTACATCCATAAAATGCAGAAGTCTCAATGCTCTTAACATTTGTTCCGACAGTTACACTTGTAACCTTTTTCTTATTTTTCAATGCATTTAGGGCAACCGAGGTAACCTTAAACGTCTTTCCGCCATATTTAACTGTTGCCGGAATGGTTACCCTCTTCGTCTTACTGCTTACGATTCCGCTAAACGCAACCGTAGAGGTTCCTGTCACTTTATATTTATTTTTTCCGGAAGAGAATGCTTTTCCCTTCTTTACCTTGATGGTAAAGCCCTTGCTTACGGTTCCTGTGTACTTACCCATTCCGGTTATCGTAACTGTCGCCGTTCCGATTTGAACATTCTTCTTGTAAAGTACACTGTAATCGGTGCCTTTTTTCAACTCTTTGCCATTCCACAGCACTGTTACATCCGGCTTCTTTTCCTTTCCATCGTAATAGTAACTGTTCGTTTTCAGCGTAACCGTAGCCTTCGCTATCAATGCCGGACTAATCTTAAAGGTTTTTTTGACCGTTCCGACATAGCCTCCCTTTCCGGTTATCGTCACCGTTGCTGTCCCGATGTCCGTATTACCGGAATAAGATACCGTATAATCTTTATCCTTTTCCAGTTCTTTCCCTGCAAACTTTACAGTCACTGCCGGTTTCTTCTCCGTTCCGTCGTATGCACAATTCTCGACCGACAAAGTAATATCCGCCAGTTTTATATCCAATACTGCCTTTGGAGAAACAGTACAGTCACTTTCCCGAAGCCCGTCTACTAAACAAGGTACCGGCACTATAAAAGGATCAATCTTACCATATTTCGCCCCGTCGGTCTGCACTACCAAATACATCCCCCACTCCAAATCAGAAATTTTCAATTCACCATTCTCATTCGTTTTTCCTGATTTACATGCAAGCGATGCCAGTGCCGACTGCTCAGACAGCTTTTGTGCTGCCTCCTTCCATTCGGATGCGCCATTCAGACTGTCCAAATCAATTTCCGCAGACTGCAGGTCAGAATCTAATTGCCACTTTTCCTGCGTAGCATCCCAGCTTCCCACCGGATAAATTTTGAACTCTACATTATTCATCTGTGTCTTCAGATTCTTCAACTGAATTGTTATGCTTCCGGTTTCCCCTGCTGCCAAAACCTGTTTCGGAATACAGAAAATCAATGTCAGAGTCAATAACAACAGCGATAAAAGAGAACCCTTTTTTGCAAATTTGCTTACTCGTTTCATGAACAATACACCATTCCTCGTATAATTAAAGTAGTAGTTTTTATAGTCCCTCTCCAAGGACAGTATATATATCACAAAATCATGATCGTATTCCAGTCATTATATCATGCATAAACTGTTAACGTCAAACCGGGCTGCATTCTTTTTGGACAGGTTCCGTATTTTGCGCTCATGATGTCATAAATCTCAAACCATCCCGTATCATCGCCTGCCATTTTAATAATCGCAGGTATGGTAATCCAAAATGCCGGTTTCTTATTAATTCAGCACTGATTTTACACGTTTTTTCACTCCCACTTCTCCAAAGACCAGTTCAATATCCCTGTACAGCATAATATATGCAATCCAGCAAAGAGGATTGAACCAGTAAGCGCATAAAAGCAATAGCCCACAAGCAGTAGTCTTGCTTGTCAAGATGACATCATTTTCCCCTAAAAAGTTTTTGCCGATTTTTTTCTTTCTCAATCATCCTTATTACCCTTGGTCTGTTATATCGTTGCATTATCACAAACATACTCTCCACACAAGCGGATAAAACAGAAGTGATAAAAAATACCCAAAATGACCCCCAAATCAAAGTAGCTGATATTGGCACAAAACATAATACCACTATAATCGAATGAACCACTTCCGACTGACACATTGCTCCTGCAATTTCTTCCCATGTATGATTTTTTAAATCCAACATTTCCGGTGCAAAAGTAGGCATTTTATCTTTCCACGTTTTCACTCGCAATACTTCGTACACGCGCTTTTCAAATTTCTTTTCTTGAAACCATTTTCTTTTATAATTAAATCTGTTATGAAAAATTCCATCCACAACATATCCCACAGCCAAACGCATCAAAAAATGATAGCTAATCGTACCAAATGTAATCGCTATGCTCAGTATCACAGCATTGGAACTGCATTGATAAATTAACGTAAAAATAATTGTTAACACCACAAAAACTATTGTGGAAATTTTAATCGTTCTTGCAAACATACCTATCTCCTTTTCGCAGAAGTTGTACCAAGGGAACGACTCCCGATGTATTTCCCTTATTATATCATCTGCAAAACTTGACCACAACAAGCAAAACACCCCAAGTAGTATTTCTACTACTTGGGGCATCCGTACATCCTGTCGTCATATTCCTGCCATATTACTACTCAAGACCAAATCCCTGTTCCAGCCAAACATTGCCATTAGAAATATCATTTACGTTTGCATACCATGGCATAGGAAGTTTTCCTGTAAATGGTGCTTTTCCTACAAGTACATTAGCGACTCCGCTTCCCTCAGAGCCGGGAAGTCCACACATAACAATGCCAGACCATTTATCTTTGTACTCGTCAATAATAACATTTCTGCCTGCCACGATAAGGGTAACAATTGGTTTTCCCAATGAATCTCCCAGTTCCCGATACTCCTGCGACCCGGTTTCCTTCTGTACCGTAGAAATATTGTCCAGATACGGGTCATCGAAAAGTCCCGCATCCAGCTTAAGCTGAATAATACGTGTAACCGCCTCATCCATGAGCCAGTCGACACCGGCATTTACGCAGGTAATAATCTGCTGCTTATAATCTGTAGTGCTCGTTATGTTTTGCACAGAATTCCAGTCACTGACAATCACGCCCTCAACCCCCATCTCACCTCTCAGCACATCTGTGAGATAATGGGTATTCTCATGCATCTTCACTCCATTTAAAGCACTGTGGCTGACCATAATAGATTGGACTCCCTTTTCGATGAGACTCTGATAGATGGCCAGTTGTTCTGCAATCTCATCTTCACTGAGCTCCGCATTTCCACGATCAATCAAACGCTCATATCCTTCGCTTTTCTCACCGGTTCCGTAACTAACTCCACCATCACCAATAAAATGCTTGGCACAGGCCACTACACCACCATCTACAAGCCCCTGTGCATATGATGAGCTGATTGTCTTTACCAGTTCCGCATTGGAGGAATAGCTTTCATAGGTTCTTTCCCAACGAGGATCCTCCGCCACTGCAACACAAGGCGAATAATTCCATTAATTCCTCTGTCATTTGAACAAATGTATCAACGGAAAACGAATCATCAATCACATGATTATTTATTCCACATCCCATCTGATCCCAATAAACCATAATGAACTCGTCCGTAAATACCGGAAACAACCCTCTGCATCCAACAGAAAAAGGAATCGGTGCCCCAGGTCCCCCATGTAAAGTTATAACGATTGGATTCTATTATTTTCTTTTTCATTGTATTTCACCTGCTCTATTCGTTAAATTCTTGCATGCTTTCAATGCTCTAAAAATAAGAATTTCATAATCATTACATATCCTTGCCTATATGATTCTCATTTATATCATAACAACAATTTCTTTGCATTAAGAACTTGTAACTGCGGAGCATTACGCCCCGCTCACATATCACACATATCACCAATACTGCAGTAGTACTGATATAACCACATTTGATAATATACTTTCACGAATTTACGTGGTAAAATAGGAGACAGAATTTGAATTTGGAGAGTGCAATATATGAAGCTGACAAAAAGAAATATTCTTATTTTATGTTGTTCACTTGCAATGATATGTGCAGTCACATTTACTGCAAGATTCATCAAACACATAGACGTATCTATATTTAAAATTGTTTCTCAAGCGGTCCTCTATCTGCTGAATGGTCTTATTGCATGGATTGCAATGAAATTAACAGGGATGAAAGTCAATATTAACTTCAAAAATAAACATCAATATAGGATTGGTGCTGCGATTGCACTCATTCTAAGCGTCGTGATTGCTATTATACCTGCTCTTAGCGGTTTTTCGCTGGTAGGAAATCATATGGATTTTTCGTGGTTCGTCCTCATCTATGATTTGCTTTTCTATTTGTTAATTATAGGTCCTGTAGAAGAATTTGTGTTTCGAGTATATTTACAAGATACTTTTGTAAGTTTCTTTGAAGAACACAAGTGGCTGGGTGTTGTAATTGCCTCTTTCCTGTTCGGATTGTGGCATATCATCAATGGAAATGTTGTACAGGTATTATTCACATTTGGCATCGGACTTGTATTTGGATT
>CAZFLR010000022.1:0-36339 GCA_964519385.1 uncultured Kineothrix sp. | reverse complement strand
CGTGCCCTTCATTTTGACACCCGAGGAAGGATGTCTGGTAAAGCCTCTCATATGAAGACTGTATAAAATCGTATCTTCATAGGAAATGCATGGAAACTTGTCGTTTTCCCAATTATATACCGGCTCATCCACCGAAAATTCTGCCTTAAGAATTTCACTGTTACCCACCGGTTTCCCCCACTTTTCCCTTCCGACGATTCGTCTTGCATACGGATCGCAAAACACCTCATCATCCACGAAAAACTGATAAGAAAACCTGGAGACACGAATTCCCTCCAGACGCACACAGTACAGATTTCCTATGCGATACTCCTCGCAAAAAGGAATCCGCATAGCCTCGTGACTTGTGGTATACAAAATGATGCCACAAACCCGTTTCGGACTATGCGGAAACTCAATCACTATATTAATCGCGCCATCGCGCATCGATAACCCCATCGGATATGAAAAACCAAGCTTGGTGCTATATTCTGATTTCATTACTTTCTCCCTGTCGGTAAAAAATTATAGCATTATTGTATCATAAAAACATTCAGGGTACAATCTTTGGAAGAACATCTTTTACATGCTCATGAATCACAATATCTGCTGCTTTATCCGTGAAATGTTCATGTGCCGTCACAAGAATCAGTTTATCTCCCTGGTAATGATTTACTGCAAACTGTACCATATCATCAAACAAATTCGTTCCCAGGACAAGGAGTACATCCGCCTGTGCACACGCATTGGCCGCCTTCGTCAAAAGATTGTTTCTCATGCGCTCACCGTGCAGACGGATTCCCGGACGTATCGCCGATTTACAGGAATCACAGAGCGGAACACCTTCACTGTCACGCAGATATTCCATCGGAAAGGTTTTTCCGCATTTGCTGCACCAGTTATTGTGAATACTTCCGTCAAGCTCATATACATTTTCAATGCCCATCTTCACTTCCAGGCCGTATATATTGTATGTAATACAGGCCTTCAGCTTCCCTCTTTCCTGAAGCTTATATAAAGCATCATAGGTTGCCGTCGGAACAAGCTTTTGATTCAGGAGCTCTTTTTTATAAAAATCATAAAACTGCTTCATTCTGACATTATAAAAAACAGAAGCCATAATCTCTTCCGGACACCTGTCATACTCATCTTCAATCCGGTATGCAACATCATCTCTGTTAAAATTGAGTGCCCCACACTCCATTACCACACCTATTCCGGACAGACATACCACATTGTCAGATTCTGAAATCACACGCTTGGTATATTCTATTTTTTCATTCAGACTCCACATCTCCGTCTGGTTATTCTGTTTCATCATAGAACCATCTCCCTTTTCAATATTGTATATATTTTCACTTGTACTGTCAATGTTTGTCCGACAATTTGCACAAAAAAGCAGTGCTTTTGAACTAATTTTCTGACAATTCAATCATATCTCCCATTCTTCCTTTTCTTTTTTAAAAAAACATGCTACTATAACAGACAGAAAAACTATTCATTCTTTAACAGCAGAAAGGAAACGACATATGAACCCAAATCAGGATTTATTAACCACGGATAATGATGAAGAAATGACCGTAACCATGACCCTTGATAACGGCGAGGAAGTCACCTGTGCAGTCATCACCATTCTCACCGTTGATGAAAAGGATTACATCGTCCTTCTCCCTCTGAATGAAAACGGCGAAAACGAGGACGGAGAGGTATGGATTTACGGCTACAGGGAAGACCCGAACAATCCGGATGCAGAACCTGAGCTTCTCTTTATTCAGGACGAGGCTGAATACGAAACCGTCTCCGATGCATTTGATGAATATCTCGACAATGCGGAATTTGATGAGCTTCTGTAGCTTTCCCAATTCTAAAACCCTCCCTTCAGATACTCAGTATCCGGACGGAGGGTTTTATTTTTATCAGCCAGCGACTGTATTTCTTTTATTTTTTCCAAAGAGCAGGCGGACCAGCTCACCGATAATCACTGAGACAATCATAACACCGACTATGCGAAGGAAAAGATACAGGTAGCATCCCCATGCAGAAGCAAGCAGTGTCGTTGTCATAAACACTCTGAGAATCAAAAACTCCAGCGGATTGTGGAAGAGATAGATTGCAAACAGATTGCGCATTACCACCCGGTAACATCCGGTCGTTTCCAGTCTCCTAAACACAATTGCACAGACCTCTGCGGTGAAATATGCAAACAGACATCCGCAGATTACATTCATATTGTCCTCAAAAATACCGACCTTGATGTTGAGGACAAACAAAACTCCCGTCAGAATACACAGAAGCCATTTGTTAGCCGCAGACAACTGTGCCAGTTTTTCTTTCCGGATTCGCTCAAAAAAGTAACCGAGTGCGAACCATCCGATATAGCCGATTCCCTGCTTCATTGCCAGAATATCAAACGGAAGCAGCCCGGCGCACATCTGCATTATCATACATATAAAAAGCGGAAGCAGCTCGCTTGTCACACGACACCGTTCCATAATCTTACGCAGAATGACAAACACAAGCATACACCAGAACAAGGCTGTCAAAAACCACAGATGGTCGCTGTCCGAACCGTTATAAAACATACGGTACGCGCTGTGCAATCCCTCTCCCGTATAAAAGCCGGCAATATATTTTACGGGAAGCATATAAAGAAATCCCACGGCAAAATACGGAATAATCAGTCGTCTGACCTTATCCATGCAAAATTCATCAAACGGCTTAATCGGTTTCAGTCTGAGAACTGCCCCTGACAGGAAGAAAAATAACGGCATATGAAAACTGTATATATAGCTGACCATCAAACCAAAAAACGACACAATATAAGAATAAAATGCAGGATTGGTAAATTCCGGCATCACATAATGCACGCTGCCGTTTGCCGCATCCATACTGATGTATCTGCTGTGACCGATGACAACCAATACGGTTGCAATAAGGCGCAGCCAGTCATAAACACTCACTCTTTCTTCTTTCATAAAAAACCTCACTTTTTGTCATCTATTTCATGGTACAATCTGTATCGCTTTTTTTCAAGTCCAAATCGCAAAGTAATATTTCTTTTAGAAAAACCGACATTTCTTCTTCCTTTCCATGCCATGACAAAACAAGTTCTCTTTTTGCCCGCGTCATCGCAACATAGAACATTCTTCGTTCCTCTTCCATCTGCTCCGTTGTCAGCATATGCCCGTGCGGAACCAGTCCGTTACACAGCATAGGAAGATAAACCGTTTCAAATTCCAGTCCTTTGGAAGCATGATATGTCATAATCTGCAGCGGATTTTTCATATCTTTCCCCGGCTCCGCCTCCTCCGAAATTTCTGTCTTTTCACGGCGTGCATCGCGGGACATATGACCGGATGAATTTTTTCGTATATACTCATCCGCAAAGCAGACAAATCTTTTTGTACTCGAAAACGGTTTCGCCCGTTCAGACAATTCACGGATTAATTTGTCCAAATCCTCCTTTTTCAGTTCCCCGTCTTCCGTCATACCATCCATATACTCCTTATACCGGAATCCCTGATACACAAGCATAACTGCCCCATATGCATCCATGCCCCTTATAAGAGCCGTAAAACGTTCCATTCTTTCTATTTCACAAGCCTCCTCCCTCATCCCCATATCTCTCATGAGCCCTCCGAGCCTCTTTAAATCAATCGTCTCCTCCTTCAACATATCTCTTGTAATTCCGCGAAACGGTTTATTCATAAATGTCATAAAATCCCCCCGTTTCTGCCCAAGAACCGCAAAACGAAGAGCCGCCATAATATCATGTACATACGGATTTTCATAAAAACACCTGCTTTTCTCACGCATAATATACGGTATCTTCATCTTATAAAATATCTCAGCAGCCAGCTCTGCCTGTCTGTTTGTTCTTACAAGCACAGCCCTGTCTCCCTCCCCCTTTACCTGCTGTCCAATGTATTCGATTTCTTTTATTTCATCCTCAAAGCCTTTCATCAGAACCTCATCACCGATTCCTGGCACCGCTCTGATTGTCTTTTGCAACCGGTTTTTGTTGTTTAAAATACACCTTCCGGCCAGTGTGACAATCTTAGCACCGCTCCGGAAATTTTCCTCCAGTTTAACCTGAGCGCAAAGCGGATAGTCCTCTAAAAACTGTTTCATATAGAGAGGATTTGAACCCCGGAAAGAATAAATGGCCTGGTCATCATCACCCACCACGAATAAATTTCGATTCTTTGCGGATAACATCTTCACAAGCTCATACTGTCGTCCGTTTACATCCTGAAATTCATCCACAAGAATATACTCAAAACGGCTCTGCCAGCGTTTTTGTTCCTCCAAATCACCTGTCAGCATTTCATGACAGCAGACAAGCATATCGTCATAATCAAGCTTTCTCTGCTCCCTGCACACCTTCGTGTATCTTTGAAGCAGTTCTTTCAACTCATCATCCTCCGTCTCATACGGCCAGTTATTTTTATATCTGCTGATTTTCCGAAGCATCATCTCACAGGCAGAACTATGCTGCTGCGCGGTTTTGTCACCTTTCGGAAGAATCCTCTTCATAATTTCTTTCTTTTCATACTCTTTTATAACGGAAAAATTCTGATATTTTTCTGATGTGCGTAAAATGTGATAAAAAACGGAATGAAATGTCCCAAAGACTGCCCTGTCTGCACGTGGGCATCGTTTCCGGCACCGGTTCTTCATCTCTTCGGCCGCTGCCTTCGTAAATGTGATGGTAAGGATATGCTCCGGAGCCACGTTCTTCTCCTCAATCAGGTATCGGATGCGCTCCGCAATCACGAAAGTTTTTCCGCTTCCGGGACCGGCCTGAACCAGCATAATCCCGGAAGCGAATGTAATTGCCTCCCTCTGCGAAGGAGTTGCATTTAATTCTGTTCTAATAACTCAATTCCTTTTCTGATACGCGCGAGAGATTCCTCCTTACCAAGAACCTCCATAATCTCCGTCGCACCGGCCGGTGTCATCTGTTTACCGGACACAGCCGTGCGTACCGGCCACATCGTATATCCGTTCTTACAGCCCTTTTTCTCTACATATGCAACAAGCGTTCCATACAGAGAATCATTGCTGTAATCCTCAAGCTCTTCAAATATCGGAAGAAGCTCTCTGAGCACCTCAAGTGCCGACTCCTTTGTCGTTTTCATCTTCTTGTGTACATACATCTCAGGATCATATTCCGGAAGACATTCAAAGAAATCAATCAAATCCCTGATATCCGGGAAAATTTCAATCCTTGTCTTGACCATCTCGGCGATTTTCTTAAAATCAAGCTCTTTCGATATCACCTCTTTGATATACGGAAGTGCCATTTCATAAAACTTATCAAAATCCATCTTCTTGATGTATTCGCCATTCATCCATTTCAGCTTCGTATAATCAAATACAGCCGGTGATTTCGACATGTGAAGATAATCAAATTCTTCAATCAGCTCCTCAAGTGAAAAAATCTCCTTATTTGAGGCCGGGCTCCATCCGAGAAGTGCGACAAAATTGACAATGGCCTCCGTCAAAAATCCCTGTTCAATCAGGTCTTCGTAGGAAGAGTGACCGCATCTCTTGGACAGCTTCTGATGATTTTCATCCGTAATCAGCGGACAATGAACATATTTTGGAACCTTCCATCCGAATGCATCATAAAGACGATTGTATTTCGGTGAAGATGAAAGGTACTCATTTCCTCTGACAACATGTGTGATTTCCATCAGATGGTCATCAACAACGTTTGCAAAATTATATGTCGGATAGCCGTCTGACTTAATTAAAATCATATCATCAAGCTCTGCATTATCGACGGAAATATCTCCGTAAAGCTCATCATGGAATGTCGTTGTTCCCTCTCTCGGCACATTCTGGCGAATAACATAAGGTTCGCCTGCAGCCAGTCTGGCTTCCACCTCTTCCTTTGAGAGTGACAGACAGTGCTTGTCATAGACATTAATCTCTTTTGTCTCACCGCTCGCTGTCGTAATCACCTGATGAAGAGAATCCAGTCTTTCCTTGTCACAGAAGCAATAGTAGGCTTCCCCTTTTTCTATCAACTTTTTGGCATATTCCAGATAAATACCCTTTGCCTGTCTCTCGCTCTGTACATACGGTCCGAAGCCCTTATCCTTATCCGGACCTTCATCATGCACAAGTCCTGTCTTATCCAGTGTTCTGTAAATAATATCAACAGCACCCTCTACCAGTCTCTCTTGGTCTGTGTCCTCAATACGGAGGATAAAATCTCCTCCCTCGTGCTTGGTAATCAGATACGCATAAAGTGCCGTACGAAGATTACCGACATGCATACGTCCTGTCGGACTCGGTGCAAATCTTGTTCTGGTCTTACTCATCATGTCCCTCCATCTTTGGAAGTTGTACTTCCGAATTCGCTTTAAAATTATTGACCTCTTTGGTCGCCAGTGCCACAGCAATATTCGTTCCTGCGCCGGCAACACAGCCGCCCGGACAGGCCATGCCCTCTATCAGACAGCCGTTTTTCTTGCCCATCTTGGCAAGCATCAGCATCTTTTTACACTCAGCAAGACTCTCCGCATGCTCAATATTTACCTCTACATCCGGATAATTCTCACGAATCACATCTTCTATCGCCGATGCAACACCTCCTGCCACACCATAACCGCGTCCGGCTCCTGTTGCATCATTCATCTTATCCATTTCTTCAATTTCTTCTAAAAGAATTCCTTTAGCCTCAAACATACCGGCAAGTTCTTCAAAAGTAATAACAAAATCTACATCCGAACGCACTGTACGGCGTGAAGCCTCAAGCTTTTTAGACGCGCACGGACCAATAAATACAACACTTGCATCCGGATGTTCTTCCTTGATCAGACGCGCCGTAGCTACCATCGGTGTAAGTGCATTTGAAATATTGTCAATGGTTTCCGGGAAAAACTTCTTGGCAAGAACCGACCATGACGGACAGCAGCTTGTCAAAAGGAACGGCAACTCACCCGTAGCCACCTCCTTTACATAATGCTCAGCCTCCGCCATCGCGCCTAAATCAGCACCTATCGCCGTCTCATAAACCTCTGCGAAGCCAAGCTGTTTTAACGCGGTCTTAAACTTATCCGGTGTCACTTCTTTCCCGAACTGTCCGACAAACGCCGGTGCTACCTGTGCAATAATCTTCTTCCCTGACTGCATTGCACGAATCAACTGGAAAATCTGTGATTTATCCGCAATTGCACCAAACGGACAACTTACCATACACTGTCCGCAGGAAACGCAGAGTTCATTATCAATCTTCGCTCTTCCTCTCTCATCACTCTTGATTGCTCCCACACCACAGGCGGACGCACAAGGGCGCACCTGATGTGAAATGGCATCATAAGGGCAGACCGATTTACACTTTCCGCACTTGATACACTTTTCCTGGTCAATATAGGAACGGCCGTTCTTCATCTTAATGGCACCACGCGGACAAACCTCATTACAAGGATGTGCAAGACATCCCATACACTTATTCGTCACTTCGTATCTGTTCTCAGGACATGAGTTACATGCTGACGGAATTACCTGCATGAGAGGCGGCTCATAATATTTCTCTGCGATATTACTTTCCTCAACTCCCTGTGAAACATGCACAGGTGCATCCTCCGGACGCAGAGACATTCCCATGGCAAGACGGATACGCTCTCTGACGACCGCCCTTTCCCTGTAAAAGCTCTCCCAGTATTCCGTATCTTCATTATCTACAATCTTGTACGGAAGTGCTTCCATATCATCTATCAGATTATCTGAATTATATGCCAGATTGGCAACTTCTTTAAATACGCGTTTGCGCACTTTACGAACTTCTGTGTCAATACCCCGCATTTTTGTCCTCCCAAATTATCGTTACTTAAACCAACTTTCATTTTATACAAAATACCATGCAAAATCAAGCCAATTTGCACAAAAAAAGAGCTGTCTGATATCAAACAGCCCTTATATATATCATTTTCATGAACCTTCATCAACTGATTAGAAAATGCTGACTAATTTCTTCTTCTCTGCTTCATACTCTTCATCACTTAAAATACCATTGTCACGTAATACTTTAAGCTTCTTAATCTTAGTCTCAAATTCTGAAATATCAGATGCGATACCTGCAAGTGCCACTGTATCGGAACTTGCCGGTGCTACCTGTGCCGGTGCAGGTGTCGGAGCTGCCACCTTCTGAGCTGAAGATGCTGCAACCGCTGCTGCATTCAGATTGAAATCTGCGCTTGCTACCGTCTGTGTCACTTCAACCGGTGCGCTTGCCATACCATTGCTCTGACGGATACGCTCTGTGAGCGATGCTGCTTTTGTCTTAGCATCAAAAATTGCATTGACGAACTGATCTCCCTCATCAAATCCAGGAAGGAAACAATACTTCGTATAAGCACCTTCGCCTTTATGCTCTACTGTAACCATTAAAGTTTTCTTACCGCCATATGTAACCTGTGAACACTCTCTTACGTTCATTAAATAGTATGAGAAATTATCAAGTTTGGCATTCGTACCCTTCGGACTGTCAGAAACAGATACACGTCCACTGATACGAAGATTAGAAACTGCCACTCGGAAATCTTCACTCTTCTTAATGAGTCCGCCTTCCTTTGAAACCCATTCTTTCTGATAAATAATCTTTTCAAGTCGAATACACTTGTTACATACTTCACTGGATGAATCACTTCCGCAAATTAAACATTTCATAATTTCACACTCCTCATTACCTCAATATTTCCTAAAACAGGATTGTTCTTTATTGTAACTTTAGTTTATCATGCTTTGTTTTGAATAGCAACATACCTGCGCGACCAATTCTGTCGCAAAACGAACCAATTCTGCAAAAAGAGCGTACACCGGACCGGCATACGCCCTTTCGCAATCTATGTCAAGTGTCAGGCCTGTGACACATTGTTTTCAGTCAGTTTTCTTTTGCATCCTTAACATTACACGTATCAAACGCCGGATTAAATGCGTAAAAATTCTTTTCATTAAGCTTATCCTGCACTATTCTGAGTGCCTCGCCGAATCTCTGGAAATGAACGATTTCTCTTGCGCGCAGGAACTTGATGGCATCGCATACATCCGGATCCTTCACCATACGGAGAATATTGTCATACGTTGTTCTCGCCTTCTGCTCCGCAGCCATATCCTCCGTCAGGTCCGTGATAGGGTCTCCCTTAGACTGAAATTCACAAGCGTTAAAAGGAATTCCTCCGGCTGCCTGCGGCCAAAGAGCCAGCGTATGATCCACATAATAAGGAGCGAACCCTGATTTTTCAATTTCGTCCATGGACAGGTCTCTGGTGAGCTGATGGACAATCGCTCCTATCATCTCAAAGTGTGCCAGTTCTTCAGTACCTATATCTGTCAGAAGTCCGGCGACCTCATTGTAAGGAATCGTATATCTCTGCGAAAGATATCGCATGGATGCACCAAGTTCACCGTCCGGACCGCCATACTGACTGATAATAATCTGTGCAATTTTGGCATTGGTATCTTTTATGTTTACCGGATACTGTAATCTTCTCTCATAACTCCACATTATCTGCATCCTCCTTCCCACGGCATCGGTGCCAGAGCCCACAGCCACTTGTTGTCATCGCTTTCATTTGCACATGAAACAGATAAAGGTTCATATTTGTAGCTGTATTCCTTTTCCAACTGGTTTTTCAGTTTTACATAATGATTAAGATACGCAATGGCTTCACGCTCATGAGGATGTGTGTCAAGATACAGCGTCATTTCCACGACCGCAAAATCAATCTTGCTGATTTCATGAAGCAAAGCTGTCCTTGACATATTATTATTTCTCATCATTTCACACATCTCCTTCCGCAAAATGGTTTATTCAGTTCAGGAAAAATTGTCCCTTCATGAAATGCATCATCCAGATCTTCGTATATCTTATCAAGTCTCTGCCACGGTACATATGCCATGGCAAGCGGAAATTCTTCGATACGCATCTGCTCATAGTAGTTTTTCATCTCTATTTTCTCCTGTTTTTTTATTATCATAGTATGTAGCTTTCTGTCGGATTGACACCGTTTCAAAAAAATTTCCCGGTCATCACTGCATGTCTTATGACATATTTTCGTAATGCCGGGCATATTCTTTATACATTTCTTATATTTCTGCGCACCATTCTTTTTTTAAGTTCTTTGTAATGAAAAGGAATCAGCGGATACAGATACGCTCTTCCTGAAATGAGTTTATTATTTATGAGCGACAAAATCAGAATGCCGATTCCTGCTATGAAGCCATAGACTCCGAACAGACTTGTCAGAACCAGATTTAAAATCCTCATAAATTTGACCGCGTAAGCAAGCTCATAATTGGTCTGCGTATAATTGGCCAATGCAACGAATGCCATATATAACATAACCTCTGCATTAAACCATCCGCTGCTGACGGAAAAATCCCCCAGAATCAGAGCCGCCATAATACTCAGAGGAGTGCTCAGCATATCCGGTGTGTTGACTGCGGCCAGACGTAGACCGTCCAGCGCGACCTCAAGAATAATAAACTGCCAGAATATCGGAATGTTGGAAGGGTCCTTCATCTGTATAAAAAGAAAACTTTCCGGAATCCATTGCGGATTGTTTGACAGCAACAGATACAGCGGTGTCACAAAATAGGAAAATACAAGTATCAGAAATTTTGCCAGTCGCAGATACGTTCCCGTAATCGGCGGAAAATAATAGTCGTCCGCCTCCTCCGTAATATCAAACAACGAAGTCGGAAGAATCATCGCCTGCGGAGAATTATCCACCAGTATCACAATATTTCCTTCCAGAATCTGTGCGGCCGAAGTATCCGGACGCTCGGTAAACCGGAATTTAGGAAACGGATTTAACCAACGTTTTTCGTAAAGACATTCTGCCAGAGATTCCTGATTCAGAGTGAGTGCATCTACCTTCAGACCTTTGATGCGGCTTTTAATTTCCATCAGGAAATTCTCATTGACTCTTTTTCCCATGTATAAAAGGGCTATATCTGTTTTAGAAGCTGTACCTGCCTGCAGCATTTCCACGCACAAATCCGTGTCGCGGATTCTCCGTCGGATCAGGGCGGTGTTAAAAATGATGGTCTCGACAAACCCGTCCTTCGAGCCTCTCAGTGCCTTATCCTTATCCGGCTCTGTCACACTACGGGCCGGATATGTCCTTGCATCGATTAATATGCACTTATCATAACCATCCAGAAAAAGTGCCAGTTGACCGGACAGAATCGCCGTCACAATCTTATCCTTGCGCTCTTCCAGATCCACCTCCACATAAGGCATATTCCTTTTAAGCATTCCCGTTGCATCCTCCGGAAAATCATCCTCCTTAAGGCCGATAAAATATTGAAGTATTTTCATCATTAATTCATCCTTACAGAATCCGTCAATAAAGTAAAAGACACTGTCCTTACCGCCAATGACCATATCACGATACAAAATATCAAAGTTGACATCCACATTCAGTTTTTCGTCAAAATACTTCCTGTTTTCCTCGATATGCTTACTGATTCTGCTCTCCAAAATAATTGCTTCCAAACTGCTCCGCCTCCATATCTGTTTATTTCTTTTTAAAGATTAGTTTGCTGAATAAGCAGTTTTTTTATACACCTTTTCATGCCCCTGAAATATTGTGCTAGTGCAGCCGGCGCACATGTGCTATACTTGGAAAAGATTAAATAACTTACAAGGAGATTTCATAATGGAACAGATTCGCATTCAGTATTTAGATGACACAATTGAAAAATTAACTTACATAGACGGTAAATCCGACTGGATTGACCTTAGAAGTGCTATGGATGTAGAACTGAAGGCCGGTGAGTTTAAACTGATACATCTCGGTGTAGCCATGCAGCTTCCAAAAGGATATGAAGCGCATGTTGTGCCTCGCAGCTCTACCTATAAAAATTTCGGCATCATCCAGACCAACCACTGCGGAATAATCGACTGTTCCTACTGTGGTCCGGATGACTGGTGGTACATGCCTGTATACGCTCTGCGAGATACCGTAATTCACAAAAACGACCGTATCTGCCAGTTTCGCATTATGGAAAATCAGCCAACTCTTGTATTTGACGAGGTAGACAGATTAGCCGGAAGTAACCGGGGCGGAATCGGAAGCACCGGGAAAAATTAAGGAAAATAATGCAGGTCTGTTTTTTTACAACAGGCCTGCAAATAATGGTGCCAGAATGACTGTCAATATCCCGGATACGGCGATTGCAAGGCCACTCATGGCCCCTTCAATTTCTCCCATTTCAATTGCCCTTGCCGTTCCGATTGCATGAGAAGCCGAGCCCAGCGCAAGGCCCTTGGAAACCGGCTCAGTGATTCTGAACATTTTACAAATCAGCTCTCCGAACATATTTCCCAAAACACCGGTAATCACTATGACCGCTACCGTAATCGTGACATATCCCCCGATTTCCTCTGAAAGACCGATTCCGATTGCCGTTGTGATTGACTTTGGCAAAAGCGTTACATATTCTTCATGAGACAGACCGCATATCTTTGACAGAATAAGAACTGTCGTCAGACTCGTCAGCGTTCCCGACAAAAGCCCTGCCAGCACGGCCTTATAGCTTCGCTTAAGCAATTCCCACTGTTCATACAAAGGAACCGCCAGACATACCGTTGCCGGAGTCAGCAGCCAGCTAAGATATTTTGCACTTTCATTGTATGTTTCATAATCAATTCCTCCCGTAACAACGACCAGAATCGAAATCACACTCGAGATTAAAAGCGGATTAAAAACAGCCAGCTTACACTTCTTTTTCAAGAAGCTTCCAACCATATATGCGGTCAGGCTCAGAACACTGCCCGCAAACACGGATGTCTGAAAAAATTCATTCATTTTCCTTACATTCCCTTCTGATAATTGCCTGTGACACTCTTCCTGTCGCCGCCATCACCGTGACAATTGTAATCACTGTGATAATGCTGACCGGAATCAAAATTTCCTTTAAGGTCTCCCAGCCATTGATAAGTCCTACTCCTGCGGGAATGAACATTACTGGCATAATTTCAATCAAAAATCCCGAGGTTTCTTTCACATGCTCCGTCCGCAGAATACCTGTCATAAGGCACAGAAACAGAAGAAGCATTCCGTAAACGCTCGCCGGAACCGGAAGAGGGAGCAGATAATTTAACACTTCTCCCGCGAAGGAAATTATAAGAATAATCAAAAATTGTTTGACATATTTCATTCCGGATGCCTCCTGTCATTATTTATCGCCATAAATTTCCAGAACCTCCCAGTCATCACGGCCTGCATTATATTCATTCTGACAATACGGACAACAGCGATGCTTTGTTGCATCAAAGCTTCCCCCGCAACCGTGACATGCCACCTTAACAATCGAGAAATCCGGCTCTACTTTCCACTCACAATTATGTCTCATATGCACATACATCGTGTCATTTTTCTTGCGACATTTTCCCTTCACGAAATATGTATTTTTCATATACACCTTGAGTGTCACCTCAATGTATTCACCATTTTTCTCTATCTTCGTCACATTCAGACCGCCCCGGTAATTCATATCGACAATATCCCGGTAAGCAGGTACTAACTCGCCTCCACGATACTGCACCGAATCCTTTAAATCTTTTGCAAAAATAATCATTCGCAGAAGCGACAATGCCTTGCCCTCAAAATAGTCATAGCTAAACGTCTCATCATACTTCTTAAGTGCTGATGTAATCTTGTTTTTTGCTCCCGTAATCCCCAGAGAAACCGGAACATATTCCACCATAGAAAATATCATCGGTGAAAACCATAATCCAAGCAGGAAGCAAATGATAAACGAGATAAGAAAAGTCATTCCGAAACCGCTTCCCGCCTCCGTAAACACAATATACAGTGCGATTAAAAGTGCCGGAAGAAGTGCTCCTGCAGCCAGTCTCCACAGCCTGTCAAAGTTAAGTTTTTTGTCCGCAACATTATCCAGCGTGTAAAAGTTAGTTACCTTCGGATACATCTCCGATACGGTAAAGTGTGTTCCGCAATACTGACAGCCATTTTCCTCAAAGGACTCCACCGTCTCAATATTACTGCAGTTCGGACAGACATAGGTTTCTTTCTTCCAGTCTCCTCTGTCTGTTTCCGGCCACTTCACAAGCTGATACAACGGAACATTCGATTTCTCCTTATAAAGTATTTTCCCATTCTTTTCATAGCTGATCGTTCTTGAACCATATGCATAATTCAATCTCTTATTATACGAATTCAGAATTTGTCCGAGTGCAAAATTTCCAACCTTATATACCTTGCCGTTTATCGTATAATCAAACTTTCTTTCCAGTCCCTTTTCTTTTAACCTCTGTTCCTGTAAATCCAGATATGCACGTATATTCCAGTCGCCAAGCTCCGGTTCCTTTCCTGTTTTTGACCAACTTGAAAGCTGACTCGTAAATTTTTCAAATAATGTTTGTTCATTCATGTTTGTTTATACCTCTCTGTGTACAAAATTTTTAAGGCTAAAAACAAGCTCACATTCAGGAAGCTTCCACCTGAACATGAGCCATAATGCTTAAAAACTACGCATAATCTCCGCAATGCAGTACCGGAATGGTCGGATCCGTCTGGCGAAGTGTTTTTTGTACATCGATTACCCTCTGGTTCGCACTTCCTTTCCAGAGAAGCTTCACATCTTTTTTCGCCTCTACAAATTCACCGTCTACAAGCACATCCACATATTGCATTGCAGGATAATGAAGAATTTTTTCCCAGACATCTCCGGTATAAAGCCAGATTGTCTTATCCGGATATTTTTCTTTGATCTCTGCCATTAACGAGCGGACACCGACACGGTTGGACGCATGAAGCGGATCACCGCCGGAAAAAGTAATACCTGAAATGTAACTTTTCGCCAACTGCTCAAAAATTTCCTGCTTTGCAGCTTCATCAAATTCCAGTCCGCCGTCCGGATCCCATGTGAGCGGATTCTGGCAGCCCTTACAGCAATGCGTGCAGCCGGCCACCCACAAAACAACTCTCAGTCCGTCTCCGTTTAACATATCATCATGTGTAATATTGTGATACCTCATAACTCTCTTCCTTTACATACTCTTACGTTCTGCGATTTCCGCCATTTTGGCTTCGGAAAGTCTGGTATCTCCATGTACTCTGGAATATGCCAGATAACCGTTCATCCGGTCAATCTTGGTAAGATTTCTGCTTCCGCACTTCGGACAGACATCCATCTCCAATTCCTGATGACCGCAATCATCACAGTACGCAAGAGACATATTTACCCCCTCATAAAATCCCATCTCCATCGCGCGATGTATTAACGTTTTAATTGCATCCAGATTATAATCAATCGGATATTTTACATACTGAATTTTACCGCCGTTGCAAAGCTCCCAGAAACGATATTCCAAATCCTGTTTTTCAATCGGTGTGATATCCTCTGACACGTGGCAGTGGAAGCTGTTGGAAACATATTCTTTATCCGATACCCCTTCCACAATTCCGTATTTTGCACGGAACTGTTTGACCTGCAGACCACAAAGATTTTCTGCCGGTGTACCGTAAATGGCGTAAAGATTTCCGTCCTCTTCCTTAAATTCTGCAATCTTATTATTAATATGCTCAAGAACCTCCAGCGCAAACGCTCCGTCCTCAACAAGCGATTTTCCGTTGTAGAGCTCCTGTAATTCATTAAATGCCGTAATACCAAAGGAAGCTGTCGCCGTCTTTAAAATCGGCTTGATTTTATCATGAAGCTGAAGATTTCCTCCGAGGAAACCACCTTCACAGTACGCAAGCGGATTCGTTGACGCACGCATTTCTCCCAGATATGCGTATGTCCGAATATGAAGCTGACGTATCAGATTGAGATAATAGTCAAGTACCTCGTAAAAATCTTTGCTCTCCTGTCTTGCCTTTGCAAGAATCATCGGCAGGTGAAGTGAAACCGCGCCGATATTGAAACGTCCCACGAAAACTGGAGAATCATTTTCATCAGCCGGATGCATTCCGCCTCTCTCGTACCATGGTGAGAGAAACGCACGACATCCCATTGGGGAAATCACCTTTCCGTACTGTTTATACATACTTGCAATGTATCCCTTTCCGGTCAGTGAAAGCCAGTCCGGATACATTGTCTTGGCAGAACATTTCACCCCCGCTTCAAACACATCCTCAAGCTCTTTTCCCGGTCCATGGAGATTTTCATCATATAAAAATACAATCTTCGGGAACAATACCGGCTTCTTGCACTCCTTCTTTCCCTGTCCGCGTCTGCGCACATTTAACAGGGAGATTGTCGCAAGCTTTGCAAAACGCTCTGTACCGATACCCGCGGTCACTGTGATAAACGGATAATCCCCCCGGCTGGAAGCTACGGTATTAAACTTGTACTCCCATCCCTGGAAGCCCTGCTCAAACTCGCGCACAACGTCTGCGTAAGCTTCCGCTTCTGCTGTTTCCTTATCAATGCCGAGCTTGGTATACTTCGCTATCGCCTTATTATATGATTTCTCCGCATAAGGAGCCAGAATCTTGTCCACCTCAGGCACCGTAAAGCCGCCATACTGCTGACTTGCTGCCGAAAGAACAATATCGCCGATTACATCAAATGCAACATCCAGCGTCTTTGGCTCGTTATACCATATATTTCCCATTTCAAAGCCGCCCTTAAGCACATTTGCTACATCAAAAAGACAGCAATTCATCGTATCACGTCTCGCCGACATATCATGAACATAAATATATCCGTCACGACAAGCCTGAATTTCCTCCGTTGTCATAAAGAATTTCTGATACAATTCCTTATTAAACTGATTGAAAATAAGACTTCTCTTCGTTGACACAAGAGCTGAATCCGTGTTGGCATTTTCCTTGTCACCGACATACATAATCGACTGGCTCTTCTTATAAACATCATCCATCATCTTAACAAAATCCTGCTTATAATTACGATAATCCCTGTAGGATTTTGCAACCACCGGTTTTACATCCTCAAGTGCGCTCTCCACAATATTATGCATAATCGGAATCGGAATCTCATCCGTCTCAAGAGAATCCACCTTTTCCACTACATATCGGCAGATATGCTTCTTTTCCTCTTCTGTGAATTTGGTAAGTGCACGGTATGCTGATTTTCCAACCGCATCAATTACCTTCTGGACATTAAATTTCTCAAGACTTCCGTCTTTCTTGATAACCTTTACATCTTTCTTAGGCTGAAACATTTCGCCGTAATTGATGGTTTCCGTTCCTTTTTCCGCTACATCCTGTCCCATATAACCTACAATTCCTTTCTTTTATATAAGCACGCTATATCGTGATTTAGCTTTCTGCAAAGCACAATATCTTGTGGTGTACAGTTACTAAGTATAAAAGACAAATGTGTCCGTGTCAACTCAAACGCTCTTGAAAATATGCACAAAAAAAGGGAGTCCGATTTGTGTCAAATTACGATTCCCTTTTGTATGCATTACAGTTGACCGATGTTCTTAAAACATATTGCTGTTCTTGACCGATTCGATTGCTTCCCTGATGGTTTCAACCGGAAGCACGAGCGCAAAGCGGACATGTCCTGCTCCCAGACTTCCGAAGCTGCTTCCCGGCGTACAGAGAACACCACTCTTTTCAAACAGCTCCATAACAAACTGTACATCATCCGTGCCATAGGCTTCCGGAATGCGTGTCCATGCAAACATCGTTCCTTCACTGCGTTCAAAATCCCATCCGATTTGTGTAAATCCGTCACAGAGGGCATTTCTCCTTGCCTCATATTGTCTGCACTGCTCCTCAACCCCTTTAACCGGTCCGGTCAATGCCGCAATCGCTCCGTATTGTACCGGAAGAAAGGTTCCGTAATCTATCTGACTTCTGATTTTCTTAAATGCCTGCACAACCTGTGAATTTCCGACCAGAAATCCCATTCTTGCACCGGTATAATTAAATGACTTTGACAATGAGTAAAACTCAACTCCGATTTCTTTTGCACCCGGATAAGAAAGGAAGGACACTCCTTCTCTTCCGTCATAGATGATATCCGAATATGCATTGTCATGAATAACCCAGATTTCGTTTTCTTTTGCCCATGCGATTAATTCTTCATAAAAGGAAGGAGGTGCACACTTGCAAACCGGATTGAGCGGATATGAAACAATGATTGCCTTCGCCTTTTTGACTGTCTCCGGATGAATGGAAGAAAGATCCGGAAGATATCCCTTTTCCTCTATCAGATCATAAGTTTCCACCCTGGCTCCCGTAAGTGACGGACCAATTTCAAAAATCGGATATCCCGGATTCGGTACAAGCACCACATCTCCCGGATCAAACATGCAAAATCCGATGTGTGCCATTCCTTCCTGTGAACCGTATACGGATGTAATCTCCTCAGGTTTCAGTGAAACACCATATCGCTTTTCAAAACGACTGATAACCGCCTCTGTAAGCTGCGGTAAATCTTCCAGCGCGTATTTATAATTCTCCGGTTTCAGACATTCGCGCGCAACCGCATCCATAATGTGCTGCGCCGGTTTGAAATCCGGTGTACCTATTGAAAAATTATAAACCTTTCCGCCCTGTTTTATTCTTTCATTTTTCTTTTCATTTAAGACCTGAAAAATCCCCTCTTCCAACTGACTGACTCTGTCTGATAATCTTTTCATTTTTTTATAAATCCGCCTTTCCTGTTTCGTCATCTTTTTTGTATCCGTCCAATATACTTTGCAGATACTCCTGATATGCACCGGCAACCTCATCCGGCTTATAAATCCGGATTTGTCCGCCCAGTCCCGTAAGCCATCCGAAAAACTGGTTTGACACTGCCACCTTTACTCTCGCACTGCACATATCTTCATCTCGCTTCCTTATATCAATATCTCTTCCGAAGCGGTCAATAATAATTCCTATCTGTTTTTCCGGAAACAGAAGAGTGAGCATCTGTTCCCTGCCTGCAAACATCCCAAAATTCTGTTGGGTATAAATCGCCGGATTGATTTTCTTTGCCTCTTCCATTCCGGCTCTTTCTTTTTCTATCACGGAAAGAGATGCCATTTTGTCCACCCGGAAGTGTTTCATGATACCCTCATTCTCATCAAATGCTACAAGATAATAGTTATCATCCTTCCACACAAGAAAATAAGGACTCATCTCATACAATGCCCCTTCCCTGCGAAAATGCATCTGCTTATCTACTCCCCAGTCATAATACCTGAACTGTATTCTTTTATTCGCGTGCATTGCCTTATGTATGTCATCCACACTATAATAAATCGTTTCATTTTCGGTCTTGTTCCGTTCGGACACAAAAACCTGACGTTTCAGACTTCCCGCCTGATGACGGCTTGTCAGTCTCTCCAGCTTTTCAATCAAATCCTTTGACTTTTTGGCTGTGATAAATTTTGAGGACTGCACAGCATCCACCAGCAGCTTGAGTTCTGCCAGTTCAAAATCCCTGCTTGCCATATAATATCCGGAATTATCTCTTTTCTTGGAGTTCAAAATATCATAACCGAATTCCTGCAATGCCCGGATATCCGCATAAATCGTCTTTCTTTCCGCGCAGATATCCAGCTTTGCCAGTTCTTCTATAATTTCTGAAGTCGGCATAACATGCTCCTCGTCCGTCCGCTCCGCAAGCAGTTTTAAAATATACAGAAGCTTTAGCTTCTGTCCCTCTGATTTTGCCATAATACTTCCTCCACATCCCACAAACGCGAAATCTGATATGTTACCCCAAAAGGGTTCTCATCCGTCTCACCGCCAGGCACATACAGACAGCAGTCAAGCCCTGCATTCTCCGCGCCTTTCATATCCGAAGTCAGCGAATCGCCGACAACAAGTATCTTCCTCTTATCCGACAGCTCTTTGACCGCATTGAAACAGGCATCAAAAAACCGCACATCCGGCTTATCATAGCCTATCGTTTCCGAAATGAAAATATCTTCCATAATCCGGTCAAAACCCGCAAGCTGCAATTTATTTCTCTGTGTCCACTCAACACCGTTGGTTATGATATATTGCAAAAAGCCTTCCTCCCTGAGCTTTTTGCAAAGCGAAAGGGAATCTTCCATATAAAAATAGACACTTCCAAGATTTTTCTGATACTGCATTCTGAACTGTTCCTTATCAACAGCCGCCAGTTTATCTGCATCTATTCCCTTATGAGCCAAAGTTCCTCCGGGCATCAGCGTCCTGAAAAAATCATCAAACCTGCCCCTTAAGACCTCCGGCCTGGTAAGCTCACCTCTTTCAAGCCTCTTCCAGTAGAAATCATTAATCCGGGAATATACACTGTAAATTTCTTCATCAATCATAATTTCATGATTCAAAAATGCTTCCCTCAGTGCCCATTTTTCCGACTCTTTAAAATCAAGAAGCGTTCCGTCCACATCCCAGAAAATAATGTCATATCTTTTTTCTCTCATTTGCGTTCCTTCCACAAGAAAAAAACAGGTGCTCAAATTCCTTTGAACACCTGCGTCATATCTTATTCCGACTCTGTCGTCTCCGTCTTATCCGGCATCGCTGCGTCCTTGGCCTGTTTCGATTTTCTCCAGATTGATCCCGCGAAAAAACCAAGTGCCGCCACAACAGCAATCACTACCATAAGCAAAATATACGATAAAAATGAATTCACAAATAAAATCAGATTATTCATATGCCATACCTCCAATCACTCCCATATCATACCACCTTAACACCGGCAGCGTCAAGGTCTTGGCCCTTTCTTTCTCCCGGTAAAATTCTATTTCCACTCGCCGGTATTTATAAATGTATTGGCTTTTTGCTCCGCTCTCTTAATAATCTCCTCATCATATCCCAGCATAGCAAGAAGTCTGATTGCATTCCGGCTCGTCGCCCTTCCTTCCTTAAGCAGATAATGAAAGCACACATCATTTTCCAGGATAATCTCCTCAAAATGGAAATTCAGATAATCCTGCTGTAAAAGTGATGTGAGTTCCATATCATGCGTCGCCGCAAAACAAAAAATGCCCCTGTGTGTCATCTGCTCCAGAATCTGTGATGCAGCAGCAATCCGCTCCACCGTATTGGTTCCCCTCAGCACTTCATCCACAAAACACAGCACCGCCGGCCCGTCTTCGGAGGAGGCATTGATAATACGTTTCAGTGCCTTAATCTCGACAATAAAATAACTTTCCCCGCTCTTCATGTCATCCCTCAGAGCCATCGAGGTATACATGCGGTAAAATCCGGTCTTATATCCGGACGCACAGACTGTGTGAACCGACTGTGCCATAATCTGTGCCAATGCCGCCGTCTTTAAAAAAGTCGATTTACCTGAGGCATTGGAACCTGTCAAAAGCATTCCTCTTTTTATTTCAAAGGAATTGCTCACCGGTTTTTCAAGAAGCGGATGATATATTTCTTCTGCCGACATCTCCTTTTCTTGTGCAGAAAAATCCGGTACACAATATTGCGAAAGGCTTGCACGATAGGCTCCTGTCGAAATCATACTCTCGATATATCCCATCGTTTCTATAATAAAAATAATATCCTCTTTATACCTGTTTGCCTCAGCCAGCATTGTATTGAACTTTATCAGATTCAGATGCAGTCCCATACACAAATAGTCAAACACAATATCCAGCGGATTTCCGCTCATTGTACCTTGAGACATAAAAAGTGATGAAAAGCGGCTGAACCTTTTGAATTTTTTCCGGCGGTTGTCCATATCCGTCACCATATCGGAAATCACGTCAATTTTACATGCAGAAAAACGGCTTTCCATCTCCAACACCCTGAGAATATAAGCAAAGCTTGTAATATACGGATCCATATCACTTTTTTCTTTAAAATAGGTCACAAAATTGTAGGAAAGAAGCACCGCAAATGCAAAAAAACCGATGCCGGTATCCCATATACAGCCGGTAAGTGCGACTGCCATCATTGTGAGAACCACATAATGTCTCGTGTTTTTTCTTTCCCCCAGATTACTCAAATAATCCAGATATTCATGAATGGAATATTTTCCGGTTCTCCCAATCTGCGCATACAAAAGCTGAAGTCTGACTCTCTCATCCTCATGCTCCATGAAATATTTAATCAGCTTTTCTCTTCTCAGGAGCTCCTTCTCTTCCGTGCAGGGACACCTTAAAAGCGTGTACAGCATTTCCTCTCCGGCCGCCGAAAAGGTATAATCCATACGCATGAACAAACGCTCCATATCCAAATCGTTCCACGTAATGTCATCCACTGAAAATGGCGGTTTCTCCGTTCTCATCTTTTTGCGGTAATGACTGTCGATGGTTAAAAGCCGTCCCTGCGGATATTTTTTATCGGATACTTTTCCGTAACCCTCATAAAGACTCTGCCGAAACCTTTTCTTTCTTTTCTTTTCCTCAAGTATACATCGCACGACATACACAATCAGAAAAAGACAGATTACCCCGCCGAAAATGATATACTCCATACTTATCTGAACCTCTCTGCAATGGCATTTGCTTTTTCATAAAGCTGCTCCGGATTACATCCGATGTCAAATCTGCCGTCTTCGTACAAAATTTTTCCGTTAATCATCGTCATCCTGACATTCTGCTTGCTTCCGCTGTAAACAATATTTTTAACAATGTCATTCATCGGCTGCATATTCGGCTGATGCATATCAATCATAATCAGATCTGCATACTTTCCCGGTGCAAGCACATCACTATCCGTCAGTCCCATGGCCCTTGCTCCGTTCACCGTAGCCATACGGAGGACTTCATGCGCATCCACACTGGCCGCATCCTTATTCAGATACTTTGCAAGTCCTGTCACAAGGAACATTTCGCGGAACATATCCAGACAGTTATTGCTTCCTGCTCCATCCGTACCGATTGCCACAGGTATTCCCTCCTCAAGAAATCTTGCAACCGGCGCAATCCCACTGGCAAGTTTTAAATTGGAAGCCGGATTGGTGACTGCTGTAAGTCCTCTCTTTTTAAATATTTCAAAATCCTTATCATCAAAATATATACAGTGATAACCACCGCCGCCAAAATCATAAAGTCCCAATTTATCAAAAAGCTGTGTCGGTGACATTCCGTAGCGCGCAATACACTCCTTCACTTCAAGCTCTGTCTCGGAATTATGTGCAAAAAACGGTGCCTTGTACTTCTGTACCATCTCTGCAATTGTCTCAAGCAGCTCCATGGAACAGGTATATTCTGCATGGAGTCCCAGCATGTAAGAAGAAAGACTGTTCTTTCCGTTCAGTTTTAAAAAGCGTTCTTCCATCACCTGCGGCTGCGGACCGAAATTGTTGATTCCGCTCACCTGAACATTTCTCATTCCGCACTGCGTATATGCATCAATAATCGTCTCCGGTGTCAGATACATATCAAATACCGCCGTCACTCCGCTTGTCAGATATTCCAGCACAGACATTTTTGTCAGTTCATACACATCTTCTCCCGAAAGCTGCGCCTCCACCGGAAAAATATTTTTTTCCAGCCATCCCTGTAATGGCTCATCATCCGCAACCGAGCGAAACAGCACCATCGCTGAATGCGCATGTGCATCCTTAAATCCCGGCATAAGAAGATTTCCCTTACAGTCAATCTCCCTGTCCCATTTCGGCATCTGTGCTCCTTCTTCCCCGGCCGGCTCTATACCGTCCCGGCTGCCAACATATACAATTCTCTCTCCGCTTACCCAGAGCTCTCCCTCAAGCAGCTCAAGGGGTTCTTCCATGGTAAGAATTCTCGCATTATAAAAACGTATATTCATATTTTCTATCCTCTCTGTAGTTTCTAAATATCCAGTGCCTCTGTCAAATAAGGTTCGCCGCTCCGAAGCCTTCCGGCAGAAGTTCCTGCAAGGTAAATATCTTATATTCCTCCATATTTTTGGCTACGATAATCTGCATGTCCTCCGGATTGCAAAATTCCATCATAACCTGTCTGCAGACACCACAGGGTGTTGCAAAATCACCTTCGCCTCCCCTTTTTCCGCCGACAATGGCAATCGCCTTAAATTTTCTTTTCCCTTCACTGACCGCTTTAAAAATCGCCGTCCTTTCTCCGCAGTTCGTCGACCCGTAAGCAGCATTTTCAACATTGCAGCCGGAATAAATTTCGCCCGCCTCCGTCATCACAGCCGCACCAACCATGTAATCCGAATATGGCGAATACGAAAACTCTCTTGCTCTTCGCGCCTCCTTAATGAGTTCAAGAATCTGTTTCTGCTCTATCATACATACCTCTCTTTCCCAAAAAGCACCGTTTTCAGAACCGCTGTACACTTTCTGTCACAAGCTTTTTAAACAAAGGTGCCGTCTTATCCGCAGCCTCCTGTACCTCCTTATGGGTAAGCGGTGTCGGCGAAAGACCGGCTGCCTGATTACATATGCAGGAAATACCACAAATCTTCATTCCCATATGATTGGCGGCAATTGCTTCCACCGTCGTTGACATTCCAACTGCATCGGCTCCGAGCATTCCCGCCATCCGCACCTCTGCCGGCGACTCATAGGAAGGTCCCGTAAACTGAATATAAACCCCCTCCTGAAGCGGTATTTCATATTCCTCCGCCGTCTCGCGCACAATCCGTGCCAGCTCCTTATCATATATCTCACTCATATCCGGAAAACGCGTTCCCAGTTCATCAATATTAGCTCCCATCAACGGATTCGGCGCAAACACGGAAATCTGATCGGTAATCAGCATAAGATCTCCTGCCGAGAACTTCGGGTTAACCCCGCCTGAAGCATTTGTTAAAAAGAGAATTTCAGCCCCCATCATCTTCATAAGTCTGGTCGGAAGAACCACATCTGAAATCGGATAGCCCTCATAATAATGCACACGTCCCTTCATACATACCACCGGAACCTCTCCGACATACCCGAAAATAAACTTTCCTGCATGCCCCGGAACCGTTGATACCGGAAATCCCTGAATATCCGCATAAGAGATTTCACACTCGACACGAATATCATCCGCATAGTCACCAAGACCCGAACCAAGCACAATCGCAACCCTTGGCACAAAATCCGTCTTTTCTCTTACACTTTTTAAACAATCCTGTAATTTTGCATATACCTCATTCATAATCCTGCCTCCCTTATTTAAGTTACCCTATGCTAATTATTATAGGCTTTCACATAGACAAAATTTTCGTTATTTCTCGTCATCTCATACTCCGGATTCAGTATCGCCTCCAGCAGATGACATCCCTCACACTCCGTTGCCTTTATGGGAATCCCCAGACCTTGAGATATCTGTGACACCGACATATCATCAAGAAATACCTTCTCCCCGCTGCGAAGCATATTGGACGGAATTAAAAGAGTATCTCCAAGCCCCTTTCCCGGCTCACCGGTATTTTCCGGTTGCTTCTGGATTTCCGAAAGCTGAGCAAGAAGATCCTGCCCCGTAATCAAGCCGGAAACCGTGATGGTCTCGCCGAAAAAGTCATTGCGAACCGCCACCACCTGTACCCTGATATTCGGAAAACGTGCTGTAATTGCATCTGCAAACCTTTTCATTGTCGTATACGCCAACCGTCCCGTTGCAATGGTTACACTTCTTTTCATCTGTTCCAGGCCTGCGCACGCAGCTTCATCCTCGAGCAGTTCATTCCACACCTCATCAAACTCCGTCATCATAAGCCGCATCATTCCTACACCGTTCTCCAGCTGAATATAGCCGTCATATCGTTCTTCTTCCGGAAACGGTCGTTGTGCCAGAATATACCACTCATCACTGGCATGTATAAAATGCAGGCCGAAGTTTCTGTAGCACTCCTCCTGGTATCCCTCAATCAAATCTATCACCCGTCCGGCTTCCTCCTGTGTAAAAAGCTCAAGCGGATACAGACCGTCACGATACCTTGTAATTCCCGCAGGAACAACTGATACACTTCGCATAAAAGGAAGATATTTCATAAGATCCTTTATGGAACGACGCAGCTCCTCACCGTCATTTACCCCTTTACAACAGACAATCTGCCCATTCATCTCCACATGCCCTTCATACAGCCTGTCCAGATACTTCAGTTTTTCACCCGCAAACCGGTTGTTCAACATCTTGCAGCGCAGCTCCGGATTCGTCGTCTGTACCGATATATTAATCGGCGCAAGCTGCATCGTGATAATTCGGTCAAAATCCTCATCCGTCATATTCGTCATAGTGATATAATTTCCCTGCAAAAAAGACAGTCTTGAATCGTCATCTTTAAAATACAGCGTCTCTCTCATTCCCGGAGGCATCTGGTCAATAAAACAGAAAATACACTTATTCATACAGCTTTTGTATTCACTCATCAGACCGTTTTCAAACTCAAGACCCAGATCATCATCATAATCCTTGTCAATCTCAAGCAGCCATTCCTCTCCGTCAGCCTTTCGGATAAGCACTTCAACATACTCGTCCTTAATCAAAAACCGGTAATCAAACACATCTTTTATTTTTTGTCCGTTTATCTCAAGAAGCACATCTCCCGGCTCAATTTCCATCTCCTCTGCGATAGAATCCGCAAGCACTTCCTTTATCACATGCTCAAAACATTGTTTCATCTGATTTTCACCTGTTGTCTCTATTTTTCAACTACATAATTCCTCTACTATTTTACCAAGAATCCGTGTTTCGGGCAACCTTTATAATTATTCCGTAAAAATCCGTAAAAATACCCCGGACCTTGCAAAAATCCGGGGTTCATCATCGTTTATATAATAATGCAGACAAGTCCGCCGTTCGTGTCATTTACAATCTTTTGCATGGTATCCTGAAGTTTGAGCTGGCTCTCATCACCAATCATGGCAACCTTGGCGGAAATTCCGTCCTGAACCATCTGCTCCACGGTTTTTCCGAAAATGTTCGTCTCCCATATTCCGTCATTTCCCTGTTCATTCTGTCCGATATAGGCAATCAGATCCTCTGCCTGTTCCTTTGTGCCTACAATCGGTGCAATCTCCGTTTCAATATTTGCACGAATCATGTGAATGGATGGACTCTGCGCCCTGATTTTGACTCCGAATTTATTTCCGTGATGTATCACCTCCGGTGACTCCAGCGTGATTTCACTCCGCTCCGGTGTCACTACACCATATCCCTTCTGGCGGACACTTGTCATCGCTCCCTCAACCTTTTCATACGAGTTTCGCATCCTCGCACTTTCTGCGAGATAATCCATCAGGTCATATTCACTTTCCACAGGCTGACCCAGAAGCTCCGTGAGCATCTGATAATAACATGCTTCATCAATGTCAAGTGCAATGCTTACGGTTCCGTCCGCAAGATTCACATGGTCAATTCTGATTTTTGTCACATGCGCATCATCTATGACAAGCGGTTTTTCATACACATCCTTCATCTTGTTATAATCCGCCATTTTTCCGCGGATTCCTTCTACGAGCCCCTGTTTCAGTGCATGGTCAAAGGAAAGCATTTCAACCCACTTTGGTATGTAAAATTCCATGCTGCTGATTGGAAACTCAAGCAGCACATTTTGCATAATCTTATGAATATCCTCTTCTTTTAGCTGCGCACAATTCACCGGCATTACCGTAACATTATATTTCCCTGAAAGCTCCCCGGCCATTTTTTGCGCATGTTCTCCATAAGGCTTTTCACTGTTTAAAAGAACCAAAAACGGTTTTTGCATTTTTGCAAGCTGTTGCAGTGTTTTTTCAAATGCCGGTTCGTAATTTTCTGCCGGAATATCCGAAAAGCTTCCGTCTGTCATAATTACAATTCCTATTGTGGAATGGTCATGAATTACTTTATATGTACCCAGCTCCGCTGCCTGCGTGAATGGTATTTCATGTTCATACCATGGTGTCCGTACCATGCGCTCCGTATCCTCTTCCATGTGTCCGGCTGCGCCGTCAACCATATAACCGACACAGTCAATCAGCCTTACCCTCACCGGTATCTCCGAGCCAAGCTTAATCTGCGCCGCCTCCGACGGGATAAATTTCGGTTCCGTTGTCGTGATGGTTTTCCCCGTCCCACTTTGCGGAAGCTCATCCTGTGCCTGTTTTCTCTCGTATTCCTTTTCCATATTCGGCAATACACAAACATCCATAAATCGTTTGATGAATGTAGATTTTCCTGTCCGGACCGGTCCTACAACTCCTATATATATTTCGCCATCCGTACGTGCCTGAATATCCTTGTACAAATCAAATTCTTTTTGATCATTTCTGTTGTCCATAAAAAATACCCCGCTTACGTTTGTTACATTGTATGCAGCGAGGTATCAATTATGACAAAATTATGCGATTGCTTTTATCCGTTCCTATAACATATCAGCTTTCTTTAAATGCCTGCGAAAAGGCGGTCCCAGGACTGTCGCCGCGGCAATTTTTATCACATCAAAAAATACAAAAGGTGCCACACCCGTCATCAGTGCATGATAAAATGTCATATCTGCCGAAAACGAAAGCCATAGCGTACCAATCAGATAACATCCTGAAATTCCAAGCATCATTCCAAGAAAATGCAACCATTTTTTTTGAAAATGCTCTATAAAAAAGCCACTGCAAAATGTCAGGAACAAATAACCACTCAGATATCCTCCGGTCGGTCCCAAAAGCACTCCCGGTCCTCCGGAGTAGCCGGAAAACACCGGAATCCCAAGCAGCCCAATACAAATATATACCAGACAGCTTCCCAGAGCCTTCCACATTCCGAGTACATAGACCAGGAAGTACAAAGCAAGCGGAAACATGGAAACGGGCACCATACCAACGGGAATTGTCACGGGACCTATGACACAAAGCATTGCTGCCATAAGAGACATCCGTGCCATTGCATTTATCTTCGTATTCTTTCCCTTCACGTCACCTTGTCTCCATCAGCTTTTTCATGCCCTCATTTAATCCCCTTACCGTCAGTTTGTACATAGGTAAAAGCTGCTTTATCGCAGTCTCCGCTTCACGCCAGGTTGCGTTGCCCGGTGCCATCTTCGGATTCATCCAGATAATTTTTTTAAAATGTTTTTTCATCAGAGTAAGCCACTCATATCCGCTCAGTCCCCCGTTTGGTCCTCTGTAATTACCTGTCAGCGAATAGAGCTCCTCCGGTGCCATCGCAGCATCACCGACCACAATCACTTTATAATCACTGCTCAGATTACGGAACATCCAATCAGTGTCCACCCAGTCTCCATTCTCACATTCCGGAGTTTTATATACCTTGGAATAAATGCAATTATGAAAATAATAGCATTTGACATCTTTAAAATGATTGGATTTGCTGACCGTCTGGAACAGTTCATTCACAAGCCGTGAATAAGGAATCATCGTTCCTCCCGAATCCATCAGCAATAACAGCTTGACTGCATTTTTACGCGGACGCTGCATTTCAATCTGCAGATATCCGCCGTTCTGACACGTCTTATCTATCGTTCCGTCAATATCAAGCTCCGTTTTTGGAATTTCCAATCTTGTGGAAAACTGTCTCAGCTTCCGCAGTGCCATCTGAAATTGCCGGTTTTCAAGCACTCTGTCATCCCTGAAATCCTTAAACCGGCGTGCTCCCACGACCTCAAATGCCGACTGATATCCGCTCGCTCCTCCGACACGCACACCACCGACATAATTACCGGAATTTCCAAACGCCGTTGTTCCGGTCGTACCAATCCAGAAGCTTCCGCCGTTGTGCTCCTCCGTCTGATCCTTAAGCCGCTGTTTAAACTTCGTCTCAACATCCTCCTTATCAATCGGAGCATCTTCGCTGTTCTGCTTTTGACGAATTTCACGGTCTTCTTTGGTAATCAGTTGCGTCAGCTCCTGCTTATCCAGCCAGCGGAGCATCTGAAATGTCACCTCTTCATCCGCCTCAGCACCTTTAAACACCTCCAGAAACGCAGTGTCAAACTTATCAAAATCCGTCTCGCTCTTGACCAGAATCATACGCGCCACATAATAAAACTGAGTCAGGGAGCTTCCGCACAACCCCTTGTCAAGCGCGTCGATAAGCGTCAGCCATTCTGTAAGTCCTATATGCAATTCTTTTGACCTTAACTCATAAAAGAATTTTAAAAACATGCTGTCCCTCTTATACATAATGTTTTACAGTTTCTAAATCTTCATCCTTCTTTACAACCACACCGATAAACGGCAATTCTTTCCGAATTTTATCTGCCGGAATTCCCGCAATCTGCAAGGCATTAATCCAGTCAATCAGCTCGGATGTACTCGGTTTTTTGCGCACATCCCTCATATCCCGGATAGCATAGAAAGCTTCCATCGCATTTTTTAACAAATTCTCTTCCACATTCGGAAAATGTGTCCTGACAATCTCCTCCATGAGATCCGGCCCCGGAAACTCGATATAATGGAAAATACAACGGCGCAAAAACGCATCCGGAAGTTCCTTCTCTGCATTGGAGGTAATAATTACTATCGGTCGTTTCTTTGCTTTAACGGTACGCTTCGTCTCGTGGATATAAAACTCCATCTGGTCAAGTTCCCACAAAAGATCATTTGGGAATTCCAAATCTGCTTTATCAATCTCATCAATCAACAAAACAACCTGTTCCTCGCTTTCAAAAGCTTCTCCGAGCTTGCCGAGCTTGATGTAGCGCGCAATATCGTCCACACCTTCCTCTCCGAACTGTCCGTCGTATAAACGCTGGATTGTGTCATACATATAAAGACCATCCTGTGCCTTTGTCGTAGATTTCACATTCCACACCACCAGCTTAAGGCCCAGAGACTGCGCAACCGCCTCTGCGAGCATGGTCTTTCCCGTTCCCGGTTCTCCCTTAATCAAAAGCGGTTTCTGAAGGGCAACTGCCACATTGACACTCGCCATAAGCTCCTCACTTGCCACATACCCCGTTGTCGACTTAAAATTGTTCTCCATAGTTCCCTGTTTCCTTTCTACCATATATTGTCATCTGTTTTTGGCGAAATTCGTTTTTCTTTGAGTATAACAACAGATTTTTTAAAATACAACAGAAAAATACCACCCTTGACAAATCCTTTTTCTTCCCTCAAAATAAGTACATTCGATTCTACGTTACACTTTATTACATTTCAATTCAATTCTATTTCATTTCAAAGGAGGTTCTATATGAACAACACTTCAGCAAAAAGCTACTCTCTCACTGACGTTTTCGGCCCTGCGCGTTCTAAACAGGAGGTTCTCTCGGAAATCCTGAACGACAAGAAGCTGCGTCTGCGCTACTTTGACTTTCCTGAGCAGCAGCAGGAAGAACTGGTTGGCTTCCTCATGGGGAAAAACGGTCTCCGCGTCACCTACGACACGTTTTTCAAAAAGATTTTTCATCCTGATGACCATCCGGAACGGCTGGAGGCTCTGCTTGGTTCCATCCTCGGACAGCCCATTCACATCGAGCAGGTTCTTCAGCGCGAAGGGCACAGGCTTCACGGCGAAAGCAGCCTTGTCATTATGGATATCGTAGTGCGGCTCTCCGACGGCTCCATCATGGATGTGGAAATCCAGAAGGTCGGATATGCCTTTCCCGGTGAGCGTTCCTGCTGTTACGCCTCCGACCTGATCATGCGTCAGTACGAGCGTGAAAAGCAACTGGCACACGAAGCAAAAAAGCCCTTCTCCTTCCGCTCCATGAAACCGGTTTATATCATCGTCATCATGGAAAACAGTCCCGAGCCGTTTCTTGAGGCTGCACCCTACTACATGCACCGGAAAACCACCGTCTACGACAGTCATGTGCAAATCGCCGAACTTTCAAATATCATCTACATATCTCTTGACACCTTCCATAAGGTCGTTCAAAATATAGATACACCATTCCACGCTTGGCTTACCTTCCTGAGCGCGTGGAAGGCTGAGGACATTCTGAAACTCGTGAATGCCTTCCCTCAGTTTGTGGAACTCTACCAGGGACTTGCCGCCTTCAGGACGAGAACGGAGGATATCATGAGTTTTTTCTCAGAAGCTTTATTAATGATGGACCATGGCACAGCCGAATACATGTGCGAGGAAATGAAGAAGGAAATCGCCCAGCTTAAGGATGAGAAGGCTCAGCTTAAAGAATCCCAACTACTTCTTGCAAATGAGAATGCCGCTCTGCGCGAGCAGCTTGCCCGGCTTCAACAGCAGTAGTTTCCTATTTTTTAGGGACTATCCCAAAGGCGGATACGCCTACTTCTGTCTTAAATCATTCATTTGCTTCACCAAGTTCTGTTGCCCGCAAAATTGGATATTTCAATTTTAAATATAACTCACGCATCTTATTAAGATTCGGTCTGCTATATGTTTTTACCAATCATCTAACATGTTTCTTCCCGGCTATCACTTCAGCTTCAGACCATCCTTAAATGCATTTCCAACCTTCTCACCAAGTCCGATGTATGCATGATTGACAGGATCATAAGTAATTGGTTTTAACTTTTTCGGATCAATCTGTCCATTCGTAAGAATACTCTCATCGGCATTTACATTTATAATTTCTCCAACTAAGATACCATCATTAAAACTCTTCACTTTACATTCAAGAGCCATAGGAAGTTCATCAATAAGCGGTGCATTCACATACTCACTCTTAGTTGCACGAAATCTAGCTTTTTCAAACTTGTTAGGAATCTTACTTGCCGACTCTATACCCACATAATCGCACGACACAACTGTATCTTCCGTTGCAATACTTACCGTAAATGCTCCTGTCTTTGCAAAATTCTCTGTTGTTTTATGTTCTGACATGCTAATTGATATTTCATTCATGTCCGTGATGATACCCCATGCAGCATTCATAGCGTTAGGGACTCCAGTCTCATCATATGTTCCGACAATCAGTACCGGCATTGGGTACAGAAAAGGCTTTGCGCCAAAATTTACTCTACTCATAATATCATTCTCCCTTCTTAAGATTAAAATTCTGCATAATAAAAGGACATGTATTTCTGCACGATTCTCGCAAACATTCTATGCACTTAAATCCAATCTCGTCCTTCTTTATTCCACTGACAATTAAATTCTTTATTCTGCTCTATTGCCTCCACAATCGGCATCAAAAGTTTCTTAGATTGCTCTATTGCTTCTGCAAATTCGACTTTCATCATTGCTTTCTTTTTCTTGATGAATGCTCGCCATCTTCCCTGTCTTACAGAGTCCTCTGTAAAATCAGAATCAAAAACAACTATATCATCAAATCCAGTTTCTCTATGCGTAAATGTCTCTATAATTGCATTTTTCAGTTCATTACCATCCAAATTATAGTTTGCAGACAACACATAAATATCGTAGAAATCTTTATATCTTCCATTCGCAAGTCCGAGAGAAACAAAAGCTTCAAACTTTTCTGCAATTACGGAGTAAATAGAATACGCATATACCTCTGGAGCCTCCATATCAAGCAAGTCTAAGTTCATTAACCATTCATATCACCTCGATTGAAGCATTCCCATTTTTGAGAATTATGTTTTAATGATTTTCGGCATTTCTTATTTTCTGCCGAATTTTGTTAAAATCATACTTCTAAGCAACAGATATGTCAATCATGAAGTGAAATATTCCTATTAGCCAAAAAAGGAACCTTATCGGTTCCTTCAGACTGTAGACAAAGTCTGTAAGAATTATTCTATAATACTTTTGCAATCCCATCTGAATTCCTTGACTGCCAGAAGACAAATTGCTGCCACTAACTCTTCCGGCAATTCAACAGTAATATTAATAGTACAAAATTTTTCTTCTTCATCAGTGCATCCAGCTATGGCTCTTATTTTGCCTATTTTCATACCATGATAACAAACCATATAGTCCGTAAAGTTTTCACATTCGACATACAAAAAATCACTAATTATATACCCCTCTCTCTGGGGATATATATCAGAAATAACCCAACCCGTGTTCTTCTCAATGATTTGTATTATGCCATTACACTCTATAACGAAAAACTCTTTATCATTCAAGCAGAGCAGGGGTTTTGAATCCCAGCCCGAATCTGTCCATATGTCTATCGAAACCGTATTTCTTCTGTAAAACGAATATTTCGTTATTCCTGTCCACTCTGTATACCTTCCTGTCAATACACACATATATGCTTCTCCCAATATTTACAAAGGGCCAATGCATCACATCAGCCCTTAAAATCCAGTATTTATCGCAACTCTATTACATTATCCGGATTTCCCAAAACAAGTAATGTCCCCTTTGGCAAATCACATTGGATATTTCGAGGAAGTTTTTGATTATCACTCCCATTGTAGGTTCCGTTTGACGAATAATCAATCACGCGATATAAGCCATTAGGTAAAAGTTGAACACAACAGTGTCTTCTACTCACTTTAATATTCTTATGCTGAACACATATATCACACTCACTACCTCTACCTATAATATACTCATAACCGGTATAAATCGGGAATTCATACCCTTCCAGTCCTCCAAACAAACCTACAATCATTCCCTCAGCAGTTTTACGACTTGGTCCGTCAAAACGACAAATTGTAATGATAATTGCTACAATCATTGCCACAATTAATAAGCATATCAACAATACCCAATACTTATGATTTGATACCCGCTCCATCATTCCATTTGACTCTGTCTTATATTTTGTTTCGTATTTTCCATCTCCGTCTTCATCGACTTCCAAATAACTGGCATCAGAAAAGGCCGTGTTTGTCAGTACATTTGTAGTTGCGGTTACAGAAACATTCGGAAATTTACGAACATCTGTATATTCACCATTATCATCCGGATAGATAATTGTATAATCCATCATTCCGCTGTCATAGCCTTCAATTTCTATATCATATTCCCTGCTCATATCCAGACGAAGAACTTTTACTTTATCAGTTTCCTCTTCATTTGCCGACGCGAACAGCTCCGCATCTTCTTCCGCCGCTACTTCTTCATAAGTCAATGTCCCAAAAGACGTACGCGTATTTTCTTCTTCCTTTTTTGAAGATAACACTTCTTTTCCGCTTTTTACTGTTACATCTACAGGACATGCAATTTTTACATATACATATTGCTTTCCGCTGATTTGATTTGCAATATCATCAAAGAAGTATACAAGATTTTCGGCTGAATCAACTTCATAATGAAGTCCCGGACTCGCAATCTCTTCCAATAAATTTTGTGCATAGAAACGCTCACCCTCATACAGATTCGAGAAAAATCCTAATGTGTATATATAATATCCTTTATCCTTCAGCGTTTCGGCATATTCCACCAAAGGTGTCTCATACTCGTAATTTTCTCCCATTGGTCCATCTGTCGGCACACCATCCGTCATCAAAACAATAATCTTCTTTTGTGTTCCGCTTTTTGACAATAAGTCTTCTGCACTTTCTAATGCTGTATAAATATTTGTATTCCCGTCTGCATATAAAGTATCAACAATATGCTTCAATTCAGTCTTATCATTCATTATTTCAGCTTCTATATATGCACTACCTGAATACGATATCAAACCTATTCTACTGTTTTTCTCAAATACAGTGTCAAAGAAATTACATGCTGCCAGTTTCGTCTGCTCAAGCGGATATCCCTCCATACTACCAGAACGATCAAGCACTAGCGCAATGTCTCTTTCCGATACATTATTTTGCACCTTTCCTTTCACGTCAGTAGCTGAATAATCTGTTACTTTCTCGTTATCACTACTACATCCGGTCATAACAATAAGCATCATAAAGAAAAGCAGTATGACTTTTTTTATTTTTTTTCCTTTTATCATGATTCCTCCCATACCACCTCTTATAGGTTAACATTTCAGCCAAGTTTAATCTGATTATTTCCATCTGCAATATCCACTATGGTTCCTGCCGAAAAAGCTGTCGGAGTGTCTTTCTGTAACCTGTTTCCTTTGACAAATGTCCCATTTGAAGAATGATCAATTAACGTATACATCCCATTTGTCGGATTATAGCGTATGCTACAATGTACATTACTTACATGCTTGTCATTTATAATGAAATTGGCTTTTTGTGCACTCTTTCCGATAATAACTTTACAATCTGCCGGAATCTGCAGTCCCTGACCCGTCGCGATACCTTTTACGCATTGAACAATTCCAACGGCTGGACTCTTTCCCTTATTTACTTTATTCTTTAATTCCAATAATTCTCGTTTCTGACGTTCTAACGCTATGCGCTCTCTTTCTAACCTTTCGCGCTCTCTTTCTAACCATTCTTCTTGTACTGTGAAAGTGTCAACGTCACTACTACCAAACTTAAAATCCGCAATAATACTGACAATGCTGATGACGACAATTAAAATACCAAATATCATTGCAAACAGGAAAGCTACGGAATGCAGTGGTTCTACTATCTTACATATCACTTTTACTACCAGTTCCAAAACCATCTGTCCCATTTCGCCCGAAAAGGAGGATTTTCTACCCATTATCATCGTAATCATATCTACAGCATTTAATTCCGATTTAAGAATCATCTGCAGCATGCCGAAACGAAGGAAGCCGAAACAACCTGCTGAAATCACTCCATAAACAGCATTTATAATTAGTGGTATTAATT
>CAZFLR010000021.1:0-36635 GCA_964519385.1 uncultured Kineothrix sp. | reverse complement strand
ATGTTGCGTATCTTGGTCGTATTCTCTTTAAGGCAATCGAACACGAACTTGATATATATGACGGTGTTCCTGATAAAAACAGAAGAAAAATGGCTGCATAAACTTTATGGGCAGAAATATGAGGAATATTGCAGAAAGGTTCATCGCTGTATTCCGGGGATTCCTATTGGGAAAAAGGTTAAGTGACGATATAGGATTTATTTAGATTCTTACATGAAATAAAAACAATTGTGTACAAAATATTGACAAGTAAATGTGGGTGAACTATTATGTGGTTAACCTACATTTATTTTTTTGTTTTGAGGAGTTTCAGGATGAACAAGTATCTTAATGCAAATGCAGTGCTTTCAATTTTTGCTAAAAACTATATGGAATTAAAAAAAGGACTGCCTATCAGACCGAGTGAGATGGGTGTGCTTAACATCATTACAGAAACAGAGGGGCAATATACACCGGTGAAGCTTGCCGAACTGCTGGGAGTTACGAAACAGATGATGACAGCACATATCAACTCTCTGGAAAGTAAGGGATATATAATCAAAGAGCCTTGTTCACAGGATAAAAGAGCGTATTATATTCTTCCTGCCGATAAGGGATTGGAACTGGTTGATTGTGCGAAATCTGATTTAAACGGAAAACTCGAAAAGCTGCTAAACGGACTTGGACAGGAAGATTTTAATACTTTGGTAGAGCTGGCAGAAAAAGCAAATGAAATTATGAAAGCAAATTAAGTTTAGGAAAAAAGGAGAGAAAATGTATGGATCTTAATGATAAAATCTGGAACCCGTGGCATGGCTGCCACAAATGCTCAGAGGGATGTCAGAACTGTTATGCTTATTTTCTGGATAAGCGTTACGGAAGAGATACAAATGAGGTAGTCAGAAATAAGTCTGATTTTAATCTGCCTGTAAAAAAGAACAGAGAAGGAAACTGGAAGCTGCCGAGCGGATGTTTTGTACGTGTATGTATGGCGAGTGACTTTTTTGTGGAGGAGGCTGATGCCTGGCGTATGGAGGCATGGGAATTTATCCGCCGCCGTCCGGATGTGACTTTTTCACTGCTTACGAAACGAGCTGAACGCATTAAGGACTGTCTGCCGTCTGACTGGGGTGATGGCTGGGATAATGTTTCTTTTTCTGTATCCTGCGAAAATCAGGAACGACTGGAGCAACGTATGCCATATCTGCTTGAACTTCCGGCAAAGCATCGCTGGGTTAGCTTGAAGCCGTTTATAGGGGAAGTGGATATTGCTCCTTATCTCGCAACTGGAAAGATTGAGACGGTTCTTGCAGGTGGTGAAAACTATCTTGGCTCAAGACCGCTGCATTATGAATGGGTAAAGAAAGTTCATGATGCCTGTGTGGAAAATAATGTGCAGCTTATCTTCGGACAGACCGGCAATATCTTCATTAAGGATGGAAAAGAGTATAAAATCCGCAATCGTACCGAGCAGATGGTGCAGGCATTAAAAAGTGGATTGCATTATCCTCCGGTTGATATTGAAAAGGAAGTCGCAGCCATTTATGACCGGAAAGCTGCAATGAAAGCAGCAATGGAGGCAAAACGAGGATTGCACAAAAGAGAAGTATTACGAAAGGAATGATGAGTATCGTGAATGCAGCGATGATAATGGGATGGGTTATAATGTCGATTGTGGCCGGGATTATGATTCTTATTGGGCTTTCCCAGCTAAAGGAAAAGGATAATCCGGTAGGATTTTATAATGTGCTTGAACCGCCTAAGAAAGAAGAAATATCTGATGTGCTAAAATGGAATAAGAAACATGGAACCATATGGATTGCCTATGGAATATGTATAGAACTCGGCTTTTTGCTGGGATGTGTCATGCCGGTTGAAGTGTTAGAAATTGCATTTATGATGGGAGGCGTTATTATTCCCCTGCCAATTATGATTATAACGCATCACAAGTTAGAAAAAGAGTATAAGCTTTAGGGAAGCTTACGAAATGGGAAAAATATTTAGTATAAAAAATATGTGCCGGATTTTATTCCGGCACTAATACGCAGGCACAGAAGCCCGGCTCGGGCTGGTAGCAGTGAATGGTCAGGTTTTTACTGATTTCGGGACTGTAATCATGAATGATACGTGTCGTTCCGTTCAGAGCTACATCAGCATATGCGACCAGCCATTTCCGGTCGCCGTTTTTAAACACCTCGTAAAAAGAGTGATTCAGCATTTCTTCTTTCGGAACACCTTCCACAACTTCCATATGTTTATTGCAGTAGCGGAAGATAAAATCAATTCCGTGTCCCTTTTCATCAAAGACAAGTTCAATAACACAGTATGCAATCGGCATATCGTCAAGAATACTACACTTTTCATAAAAATTAAGGGGAGGTACAAATTCCTCATCCGGGCTTGGAGTAGCAGTCGGAAACATTGATTTGCTGAGCTTTCTGTGAGAGCTTAAAAATCGCTTCCTGCCTTGGAAGGATTTGCCATCCGTCATAGTGTAGATACCGTCATGACCGATATGTACAATTCTGTCGCGCCGTGCCAGTATTCCGCGGGTGATGTACACAAACTGGTCTTCCGGTAAAAGGGCAGCGATGTTCTTTACAGGAATGGAGGAAATCAGTTCTTCCCCGGAGTCAAAGGAAATGACGGTTCTCTGTTCCCGTCTGTATACATACAAAATATCTCTCGGGTTGATTTGATGTTTTTTTAAATAATATGCAGGATTATTCATAGAGACCTCATTTCTGTCTGTTTTGTCTATATTTTTAGAACATCTTGATTATAGCAAAAAGATAATTTAAATACAATGCGTATTTCTGTGGCAAACCACTGATTTTGTAGTATAATTTAATCAAATAAAATATAACAACAGGAGGATACCCGATGGAAAGAGTAGAAAAGTTTTTAAAGGAAGCATCAATATACTATCTGGCAACTGTTGATGGAGAACAGCCGAGAGTGAGACCTTTTGGAACGGCGCATATTTTTGAAGGGAAGCTTTACATTCAGACAGGTAAGGTGAAAGAGGTTTCAAAACAGATTCATGCTAATCCGAAGGTTGAGATTTGTGCATTTAAAAACGGAGAGTGGCTTCGGGTTGCAGGAGAACTGGAAGAGGACGACCGCAGAGAAGCAAGACAGTCCATGCTTGACGCATATCCGTCCCTGCAGCATATGTATTCTGCAGATGACGGAAATACAGAAGTGTTCTTTTTTAAGAATGCAACTGCTACATTCTCATCATTCACGCATGAACCGGAAGTAGTGAAATTATAAGAATAAAAGAGAATCAGCAGACAAGTAATTCAACTAAAAATACGGCGATACAGGAGGCTATGGCAACCGTCGTGAGGCTCTTCTTTTTTAATGCAAAAATAACCGCGGTTACAAGTCCGGCTGCTGCGCCGGCTATGGAATCGGTTGCATAAAAGATAGCCGGGATGGTCATGGCGGTAAGAACCGTATAAGGTATGTAATAAAGGAAAGAGCAGATAAAACGGTTTTGAATTTTTTCTTTAATGGCAACAAACGGTATCACTCGAATCAGATAGGTGGAACCGGCCAGAATAAGCAAATATATAAAGAAAACATGGTTGTTCATGATGAAAATCCTTTCTTTTGTGATAGCTATGGCGTATCGGGGCTGTCGATTTCAGGTTCGGCAGGTGCCGGGAAAACAATCGCGCCGATGACAGCAGCGGAAACAGATACAAGTGTAATGGTAATTCCGCTGGAAATGCATGACAGTACCGGAACGTAGTAGAACAGGCAACTTAATATCATTGCGGATAAAACAACAAGAGCGACCGGCTTGGAGGTTTTCATGTCGGGAACGACAATGGCGATAAACATTCCGTAGATTGCAAGGCTCAGGGCACTCATCAGACGATGCGGAAGTATACTGCCTATCAAGGCACCGAGCAGAGTTCCCAATGCCCATCCGACATAAGGAAGTGTCGCAAGACCTGCAAAAAAACTTCGCTTAAGGGATTTTTCCTGAACTGCCACGGCAAAAATTTCGTCCGTGATAAAGAAACCGAGAAGCCAACGCCAGATACCGCTCAGGCGGCTTTCAGCCTTCTGTCCGATGGAAATGGACATAAAGGAATAGCGTATATTTATGGTAATCTGTGATATCAGCATTTGTATATACTGTCCCGGATGTATCATAATTCCTATACCGGCAAATTGTCCGGCGGAGGTGAGCGTCGTCATGGAGATAAGAAGAGCCTGCCACCACATGAGACCGTAGGAAACAGCCATAATTCCGAAGGTAAAGGCGACTGACAGATAACCGAGTGCAATTGGTATTCCGGCAGTCAGACCGCGTTTGTAATTTTTCATTTTTTTTTGCCTCTTTATGTTTAATCTTCTATAAGTCTTAATCCTGCCGTGTCGGTGACAGGGAGGGAGAATGTAATGGCCTTTGCCTTGCTGCCGGGTCCGGCCTGTTCGATAATGGATTTCATGATATCGTTTTTCTGCGTTGTTTTGGTTACAATATAAATAACCTCCTTCTCAGCAGCGAGGGACATGTGCATGAATTTTTCTGCAATTTCCATACCGGTTCCTTTGGCGTGCAAAACGGTTCCGCCGTAAGCTCCGGCTCCTCTTGCTGCATTCATAATCAGCTCTGTATATCCCTGTTCAGCGATAACAACAATCAATTCGTGATTTGTCTGTTTCAAGGTCGATTCCTCCTCTTTCTGATATTCTTCGCTTTCAATCAAAAACTGTAATGTCTTTTTTCCACCGATACTGGAGAGTGGAATAATGAAAGAAATACCGCCTCCCGGGGCATCGATTTTTAACTTCTTTTCAAGTGCCCGTTTGGTCTGCTTCCAGGTGTGTTCTTCGACAACGGAGAACGTGACGGCCTTTTCCGCACAGTCGAGACCGAGGTAGTCGAGCATTTCGCTCGTGGCAGTTCCTGAGCCTAAGGACCAAAACATAACATTCAGACCATTTTCCTGAAACAACTCATAATATTTTTTGGTGATGGCCCGATCAATAATCGTAGTCATTAAAAAGATATTTCCCATAAGAACCTCATTTCTGTAATAGAATCACTATCTTATAATTCAATGATTTCGTAATCGTCATAAGCATCCAGAGAAATTGTAACACATTCTTCTGCAATTCCCTGATGGAGTCTGTTTTCCTTGATGCGGAAAATCAGTCCCATAATCTGTATGGTAATCAGAGGTGTCATGGCTACCATGGCAACGATACCGAATGCATCGGTGATGATATTTCCGCCAAGGGATGTACATGCACCCATTGCAAACGGAAGAAGGAATGTCGCTGTCATCGGACCGGAAGCAACGCCGCCGGAGTCAAAAGCGATTGCAGTGAAAAGCTTTGGTACAAAAAAGGTTAAAATCAAAGCGATAAAGTAGCCCGGTACGAGAAACCATAGAATCGAAATTCCGGTCAGCACACGAATCATGGCAAGGCCAACGGATACAGATACACCGATGGATAAGCTCATGCCCATTGCTTTTGCGGAAATTGCTCCTGAGGTCATCTCTTCAACCTGACGGGTCAGAACGAACACGGCAGGTTCGGCAAGAACGATGAAATAACCTATAATCATGCCAATCGGGACGATTATCCACGCATACGGGAGTCCGGCGATGGTCTGACCGAGATAATTTCCGGCAGGCATAAAACCGACATTGACACCCGTCAGAAATAAAACAAGTCCGATATAGGTGTAAATCAGTCCGACAATAATGCGGATTAAGGAACGCTTGTTAATATCACGAGCAATACACTGGAAAATGCCGTAGAAGACAATAATCGGCAGAAGAGAAACTGCCATTTCCTTTATATAGTGCGGTATTTCCGTGGCAAATAACTGCCAAAGCTCCACTGTGTTGTCAATGATTGGAATAGCTTCGGAAACCTGTTCTGTGGAATCCGGCTTGTAAATCAGTCCGAGAAGAAGGACCGCAAGGATTGGTCCGATGGAACATAAGGAAACAAGACCAAACGAATCTTCCTCGGCGTGACGGTCACTTCGGATGGAAGCGATACCGATACCGAAGGACATGATAAACGGAACTGTCATCGGTCCGGTAGTTACACCGCCGGAGTCAAATGAAATTGCAAGAAAATCACCCGGCACTAAGAAGGCAAGCGCGAACACGATTGTGTAAAAGGTGAGCAACAGGTAGGAGAGTGGAATTCCGAGAAGCATACGCAAAATCGCAAACACAAGAAAAACCGCAACTCCTGCTGCAACCGACATAATCAGTGTCTGGTTCGGAACAGACGGAATCTGCTGGGCAAGTACCTGCAGGTCCGGTTCGGAAATGGTAATCACAAAGCCCATGATAAAGGTGATGAGCACAACGATAAAAATGTTTTTTGAACGGGTGATGATAGAGCCGACTCGTTCGCCAATCTGATTCATCGACATGTCAACACCGACGTTAAAAAACAGCATTCCGATTACAAGCAGAACCGCGCCTATGAGAAAGGTCATCAGGATGCTGGGCGGAATCGGAGCAATCGAAAAGCACAACAGTAAAACGATTGCCAGAATCGGGAGCACTGCTTTGAGTGTCTCAGTTAATTTCTCTTTAAAAACAGTTGGAATTGTAAACAATAAGAAAACCTCTTTCTGATATGTAGATAATTGATTTTTTTCCAGTATAACATACTTACGGACAAAAAATAAATATTTTGTGGAGAAAAAGAATGCAATTAAGTATAAAAATTTTATGAAATTCTGTTCAAGTTGGGAAAATAGTGATACAATAACCAACGTGCGCTAAAACGCAGGAAGGATGAGGTTAAATGTTAACAAAGATAAAAAAATTATTTGAACCGACAGATATGACTGTCGGAATTCCGTGGAAAAGTATCGGAATTTTTTCTATCCCGATGATTATCGGTAATATTGCACAGCAGCTTTACAGTACCGTGGACAGTATCGTTGTCGGACATTATGTGGGTGACAATGCACTGGCAGCAGTAGGAAGTGCAGCACCGATTGCAAATCTGCTGCTTGTATTATTTATCGGTATTTCAGCGGGTGTGGGTATTATGGTTGCCCAGTATTTCGGAGCCAAAATTCGTGAAGATTTATCAAAAACAATCGGAACATGTATTACTCTTACAGCACTGACTTCCTTATTGTTGATGCTGGTCGGACCGCCGCTTGTAAAGCCGCTCTTAAGACTTTTGGATACGCCGGAGTCATTGATGAAGGATTGTACATATTACCTTATTATTACGATGGTCGGCATTGCGGGAATGGCATACTATAATATTTTGAGTGGAATTTTGAGAGGTATGGGAGATTCCTTTTCAGCTCTTGTATATTTGCTTGTCGCGACGGTAATCAATATCGTTCTTGATGTGCTTTTTGTAGCCAAATTCCATATGGGAGTGGCAGGAGTTGCACTGGCAACAGTGATTGCACAGGGGATTTCGGCGATTTTGTGCCTGCGAAAGCTTATGCGTATGAATGATACCTTTGACCTGACAAAGAGTGAACTGAAAATGTCAAAGGCACATTTTTCGCAGATTGTGCGCCTTGGTCTTCCGTCCGGAGTGACACAGGCAATTTTTTCATCTGCGATGATTATCGTTCAGTCCCTGACCAACAGCTTTGGAGAGATGTTTATTGCAGCCAACGTAATCGTTATGCGTGTGGATGGTTTTGCAATGATGCCGAATTTCTCGTTCGGTACGGCTATGACAACCTATACCGGTCAGAACGTAGGCGCACAGAAGTATGACCGTGTTTCACAGGGAGCAAAACAGGGAACAATTATGGCAGTGATATGTTCCTCAGTCATTACTGCATGTATTCTTCTGTTCGGAAAGTACCTTATGCGTATTTTTACGGACACACCGGAGCTTGTGGATATGAGTTACTATATGATGTGTATTCTTGCCGTCGGATATATAGCGATGGCAGTTACCCAGAGCTTATCGGGTGTCATGAGAGGAGCCGGAGATACGGTGACTCCGATGTGGATTTCCCTCTGTACTTCCGTGCTGATTCGTATTCCGATTGCATACGGAATTTCATGGATGACCAAAACACCGTCACTTCCGACAGGAAGAAGCGAATGTATTCAGATATCCCTGCTTTCTTCATGGATACTTGGAGCTCTGCTGACCGTGATTTTCTATAAAGTCGGCAGATGGAAAAAGAAAGCATTGTAATCTGATATGGGGATGAATAAAGAGGAAAGAAAACAGTCTAAATATAATATATTAAAGCAGTTCTACGGCTACGATTCGTTTCGCGAGGGACAGGAGGAGCTTGTCGATGCGATACTGGACGGAAGGGATGCCTTCGGAATTATGCCGACCGGCGCAGGGAAGAGCGTCTGCTATCAGGTGCCGGCTCTGCTTATGGATGGAATTACGCTGGTTATTTCGCCACTGATTTCCCTGATGAAGGATCAGGTCCGAGCACTCAATGAAATGGGCGTTCATGCGGCTTATTTGAACAGTGCACTTACATATAATCAATATAAGTTAGCCTTGGCTAATGCTAAAAGGGGACAATACAAGATTATATATGTGGCACCTGAGAGACTTGAAACGGGCGAATTTCTGGAGTTTGCCCTGCATGCACCGATAGAGATGGTGAGTATTGATGAGGCACATTGTGTTTCCCAGTGGGGACAGGATTTCAGGCCGGGATATCTGAAGATTCAGGCTTTTATAGAAAAACTCCCTGTCCGCCCTATAGTCAGTGCATTTACGGCAACAGCGACAGCGGAAGTGCAGGAGGACGTGACCAGGCTGCTCGGACTAAGGGAACCGGAAAGAGTTATCACAGGGTTTAACCGTCCGAATTTATATTTCGGTGTCAGTATTCCGAAGAATAAAAAACAGACGCTGAGACAATATCTGAGCGTGCACCGAAACGAGAGCGGAATCGTATATTGTGCGACGCGCAAAGGCGTGGAAGAGATACATGAGCTGCTTGTAAAGGAAGGATATCCGGCGACACGATACCATGCGGGTCTTGCGGAGGAAGAACGTAGGAAGAATCAGGATGATTTCACCTATGACAGAAAACCGGTCATGGTGGCAACGAACGCCTTTGGCATGGGAATTGATAAATCAAATGTCCGCTATGTGGTGCATTATAACATGCCGAAGAATCTTGAAAGCTATTATCAGGAAGCCGGGCGCGCCGGACGTGACGGAGCACCGGCGGAATGTATGCTTTTATTCGGGAAAAAAGATGTGATAACCAATGAATATTTTATTGGACAAAGCAGAGAAAACGATGAACTGTCAGAGACGGAACTTGAGATTGTCAGGGCAGCGGAGCGTGAAAAACTTCGCAGGATGACAGGCTATTGTTATACCAGTGGCTGCCTGCGGGAATATATGCTGAAATACTTCGGTGAGAAAAACTGTACGTGCGATAACTGCTCAAATTGTCTTGCCGGTAATGAACTTGCGGACGTGAGGGAAAACGCAGGAAAAACGAAGAAGAAAAGCCGAAGTACGGAAAAATCACAGATGGCAAAGTCAAATTCGATTTTTGAAAGACTGCGCAGGGTCAGACTGGATCTGGCAAGGGAGGAGAAAGTCCCTCCGTATCTGATTTTTTCTGACAAAACGCTGGTGGAGATGTGCATGAAAATGCCGTCAACTGAGGAAGAAATGCTTGAAATCAGCGGAGTGGGAACGCATAAACTGCAAAAATACGGAGTGTTTTTCATGTCGGTCATTCGTGCTTTTTCAGAAGAAGAGAAACATTAACAAAAGAAATATCGCAAAAAGAGAAAAAATGTATCAGCTAATTTGAAAAAAGCTGATACTTTTTTTGTTTTCCGGGCAATATATGTAGAAATTAAAAAAACAACGCGATAACTGTGGGTTGCAGGTCAAAAAAACTGTTTGTATAATCCAAGTCAAAAGAATGGAGGGATAAACATGCAGCAATTAAATGTTGTGACTACACAGGATAACGAACGAATGTTTAAAATACTCACAGAATTAATGCATCAGGATAAAGAATTTCAGATTGTAATCAAAGTGCCTTCCAAACAGACAGGAGAAGTGATTGCGCAGCCGGTGCAGTCGCAGGAGAAGGCAAAGCCGGTAAGGGACCTTGAAAAGGATGTTACGGATATGATTCATGAGCTCGGTGTTCCGGCGCATATTAAGGGGTATCAGTATCTGAGAGAGGCAATTATGATGGCTGTGGAAGACATTGAAATGCTGGGCTCCATCACCAAAATATTGTATCCGACGATTGCAAAACGCTTTCAGACGACACCGAGCAGGGTGGAACGTGCCATAAGACACGCGATTGAGGTGGCATGGAGCAGAGGAAAAATGGAAACTCTGGATGCACTTTTCGGTTACACGATTAACACGGGAAAAGGGAAACCGACCAATTCGGAATTTATAGCACTGATTGCAGATAAAATACGACTTCTTTACAGAAACCAGTGAGAGTGAAATTAGTGCTTTCAAAAAACAGTGTATTGGTGTATAATATCACCAACGTATTTCATCTGTCTGGGGTATTGGAGGATGAGAAAATCACAGGAGGTTATTGAGATGAAGAATATACTGTTTATTGCTTCAGAAGGCGTTCCTTTTATTAAGACAGGAGGACTTGCAGATGTAGTGGGCTCCCTTCCGAAGAGTCTGGATAAGAAATATTTTGACGTTCGCGTGGTTCTGCCGAAGTATACCTGTATCAAACAGGAGTTAAAGGATAAGATGAAGTATAAGACTCATTTTTACCTTGATTTTGACTGGAAGAGCGAATATGTCGGCGTACTGGAAGCAAAGGTAGATGGCATTACATATTATTTTATCGACAACGAGTCTTATTTCAGCGGATTCAGCATTTACAGCGACAATGTGCTTGATGAAATCCGAAAGTTCAGCTTTTTCTGTAAAGCTGCCCTGTCAGCACTTCCGCTGACGGGATTCCGACCGGATCTGATTCACTGTCATGACTGGCAGACAGGTCTGATTCCGGTTTACCTGAAGGAGAGATTTGCCGGCGGTGAGTTTTTCCAGGGAATCAAGACGGTCATGACGATTCACAACCTGAAATTCCAGGGCAAATGGAATGTAAAGGATGTTAAGAATATCACCGGACTTCCGGATTATTTCTTTACCTCGGATAAGCTGGAAGCATATCAGGATGCAAACCTCTTAAAGGGAGGTATCGTATACGCGGACGCGGTTACAACTGTTTCCGATACTTATGCGGAGGAAATTAAGACCAAGTTCTACGGGGAAGGTCTGGACGGACTTTTGAATGCGCGTTCCAATTCCCTCAGAGGTATTGTCAACGGTATTGATTATGAGGATTTTAATCCGGAGACGGATAAACATATCGTTGCACCGTACAATGCGGCGAACTTCCGCAAAGAGAAGATTAAGAATAAACGTGCCCTGCAAAAAGAACTCGGCCTTGCAGAGGATGATAAGAAGATGATGATCGGTATCGTATCAAGACTGACTGATCAGAAGGGCTTTGATTTGATTGCATATATCATGGATGAGCTTTGTCAGGAGGATGTACAGATTGTAGTCCTTGGTACCGGCGAAGAGAGATATGAAAATATGTTCCGTCATTTTGACTGGAAATATAACGATAAAGTATCGGCGAATATTTACTATTCAGATGCGCTTTCACACAAGATTTATGCAGCGTGTGATGCATTCCTCATGCCGTCTCTGTTTGAGCCTTGCGGACTTTCGCAGCTTATGGCACTTCATTACGGAACACTTCCGATTGTACGTGAGACGGGAGGCCTGAAGGATACGGTACAGCCGTACAATGAATATGAAAGTACGGGAACCGGCTTCAGCTTTGCAAACTACAACGCATATGAGATGCTTGCGACGATTCGCTATGCAAAATATGTATTTTATCAGCGCAAACGCGAGTGGAATAAGATGGTAGACCGCGCAATGGCGGCAGATTTCTCTTGGGAAGTATCCGCCAGAAGATATCAGGAAATGTATGATTGGCTTATTGGTTAAACTGACAGGACCGGAAAACTCCGGTCCTGTTTTTACGAAAACAGAAACAGGTGATACAAATGGCTTTTGATGGAGTTACGATTTCAAGTATTGTGCAGGAATTAAATGAAAAAATTCTGGATGGACGCATATATAAAATTGCCCAGCCGGAAAAGGATGAGCTTCTTCTGACGATAAAAGCGGGAGGAGGCCAGTACCGGCTTGTGCTCAGTGCGGATGCGTCTCTCCCTCTTATCTATCTGACCGGTGAGAATAAAAAGAGTCCGATGACGGCACCAAATTTTTGCATGCTATTGAGAAAACATCTGCAAAACGGACGTATTGTGCGGATTTCCCAGCCCGGTCTTGAAAGGGTAATACAGTTCGATATTGAACATCTCGACGAGATGGGCGATCTCTGCTCGAAGACTCTTGCGATGGAACTCATGGGAAAACACAGCAACATCATCTTTTATGATGAGGAAAAAAAGATTCTTGACAGCATTAAGCACATATCAGGTATGGTATCCAGCGTGAGAGAAGTCCTTCCGGGGAGAACATATTTTATTCCGAAGACGGAGAATAAAACGGATATCATATCAAACTCTATCACCGCGGGAGAGTTTGATACTTCTATCACATCAAAGGCAATGCCGGTTTATAAAGGTATTTACAACTGCTATGTCGGTATTTCACCGGTTCTTGCGCAGGAAATTTGTTACAGGGCAGATGTGGATGCTGATTTTCCTGCGAATGCTTTGGAACAAAGTCAGCTTTCGGCATTGTGGTCTGTCTTTGAAAAATTTACAGCAGACATAAAAAACAAGGATTTTTCACCATGTATTGTGTATGATGAACAGGGGATCCCGATGGAATTCGGGGTTCTGCCGTTTGAAATTTATAAAGAGAACGAAAAGAAATATTACGACAGTATTTCTGAGGTGCTTTGTCAGTATTACGCGCAGAAGAGTGCGAAGACAAGAATCCGGCAAAAGTCTTATGACCTTCACCGCATTGTTTCTACCGCGCTTGAAAGAAATGTGAAAAAGTACGATCTCCAGTGCAGACAGCTCCGCGATACGGAAAAGAGAGAAAAATACAGACTGTACGGAGAAATGCTGCACACCTATGGGTATTCGGTGAAACCGCAGGAAAAATCAGTAACGGTCGTAAACTATTACACGAATGAAGAACTGCAGATTCCGCTTGACCCGGATTTGACAGCGATGGAAAATGCTGCTAAGTATTTTGAAAAATATGGGAAAATGAAACGGACATATGAGGCTTTGACCGAATTTGTAAAGGAGACGAAGGCAGAAATCGATCATCTTGAATCCGTCATGAATGCACTTGATATCGCAGAGAAGGAAGAGGATTTGACGCAGATTAAGGAGGAGCTGATTCAAAGCGGATACATCCGGTATAAAGGGAACCGAAAAAAAGAGAAGGTGACAAGCAGACCGTTCCATTTTATCAGCAGTGACGGGTTTGATATTTACGTGGGACGAAACAATTTACAGAATGATGAAATTACCTTCCAACTGGCACAAGGAAATGACTGGTGGTTTCATGCAAAGGGAATGCCGGGTTCTCATGTGGTTGTAAAGAGCGCGGGAAAAGAAATACCTGACAGTACCTTTGAGGAAGCGGGCAGGCTTGCAGCACATTTTTCTAAGGGCAGACAGCAGGACAAGGTGGAAGTTGATTATGTGGAGAAAAAGCATGTGAAAAAGCCGGGAGGAAGCAAACCGGGGTTTGTGGTATACTACACAAATTATTCGCTTGTGATAGATACCGATATTTCAGACATCAAGCAATTGGAAGAATGAAAATGTAATTGACGCAAATGCTTGTTTCCATTATAATAAATTGTTGTGTATTGGGCTATGGAGGAATAGAAGGAAGGGTATGGAAATGATTAAAAGTATGACAGGCTTCGGACGGTGCGAGGTGACGGAAGGAAATCGTAAATTTACGGTGGAACTGAAATCCGTAAATCACAGATATCTTGATGTGGCGATTAAAATGCCGAAGAAGTTTAATTTTTTTGAATCTTCAATCCGCAATGTATTAAAAGAGTATATTCAGCGCGGAAAAGTAGATGTATTTATTTCATATGAGGATTTTTCTGAAAAGACTGCAACGGTCAAGTATAATAAAGAGATTGCCGGGGAATATCTGGAATATCTCAGACAAATGGCAGAGGAGTTCGGACTTGAGAATGATATCCGTGTTTCTGCGCTGTCCAGATATCCTGAAGTTTTCAGCATGGAAGAATCCGATATTGATGAGGAGGAGCTTTGGAAACAGCTTGAGAAGGCACTTCGCGGTGCTGCGCAGCAGTTTGTGGAGTCTCGCGTGAGAGAGGGAGAGAATCTTCGCACAGACCTGATTGCCAAGCTGGACGGAATGCTGGCTCATGTGGATTATATCGTGGAGCGTTCTCCGCAGATTGTCGAAGAGTATAAAGCAAAGATTTATGATAAGGTCAGAGAGCTTCTGTCGGATGCACAGGCGGAAGATAACCGCATTCTTATGGAAGTTACCCTGTTTGCAGACAAGATTTGTGTGGATGAAGAAATGGTTCGTCTGCGCAGTCATATAGAGACAACACGTCAGACCCTGTTAGAGGGTGGAAGCGTCGGACGCAAGCTGGATTTCATTGCGCAGGAAATGAACAGGGAAGCCAATACGACTTTGTCTAAGTCAAATAATCTTGATATCTCTAACCGTGCGATTGAACTCAAAACAGATATTGAAAAGGTAAGAGAGCAGATTCAGAATATTGAATAAAAGGGGATGTCTATGCATACATTGGTTCACATCGGATTTGGAAATATGCTGAATGCAGATAAAATCATAGCTATTCTTCAGCCGGATTCAGCACCGGTCAAGAGAATGGTGCAGCATGGAAAAGAAACCGGTCTGGTCGTGGATGCAACGCAGGGCAGGAGGACGAAGTCGGTTCTGCTTATGGAAAATGACAGAATCGTACTGTCGGCACTGACACCGGAAACGCTTGCGTCGCGTGCAGGAACAGAAATGGGAGAGAACTCATGAACAAAAAGGGTATTTTAATTGTTATTTCAGGCTTTTCCGGAGCGGGAAAAGGAACATTGATGAAGAAACTCGTCGCTGAGCATGACAACTACGCGCTCAGTATTTCGATGACGACCAGAAAGCCGAGGGAAGGTGAGGTTGACGGACGAGAGTATTTCTTTGTCACGAAAGAGGAATTTGAACAGCGAATCCGTGAGAACGGAATGATAGAGTATGCGTCCTATTGTGATAATTTTTACGGAACGCCGAAGGCGTATGTAGAACAACAGCTTGAAAACGGCAAAGATGTTATTCTTGAGATAGAAATTCAGGGCGCGCATAAGGTGAAGGAGATTTATCCGCAGGCACTTCTTTTGTTCGTAATGCCTCCGGGAGCAAAGGAACTGTACCGGAGATTAAAAGAACGAGGTACGGAATCTGATGAAGTGATTCAAAAAAGGATGCAAAGAGCCACAGAAGAGTCGGAGGGGATTGACACCTACGATTACATTGTGGTAAATGATAAATTAGAGGATTGTATTTCGCAGATAAATACAATTGTCAGGGCAGCGCGTAATACTCCGTCCCATAATGCGGAGTTTATTGATACTATCAGAAAAGAATTGAAAGAGCTTTTGAAAGGAGAATAAAGATGATACATCCGTCTTACACAGAATTAATGCAGGTAGTAAACAGCGAGGTAGAGCCGGGAGAGGTTCCGGTTGTAAACAGCCGCTATTCTATTGTTATGGCTACATCTAAGAGAGCGAGACAGATTATTTCGGGAGATGAACCGCTGGTAGATATGCCAAAGGAAAAGAAACCGCTGTCGGTTGCAGTGGATGAGCTGAATCAGGGATTGATAAAGATTATAGGAGATGAAAAAGAGGAAGAATAATCTTTCTCTTTTTCTATATTACGATATGAAGATTATGTTTATTTCCCTTGGCTGCGATAAAAACCTTGTGGACACAGAGATGATGCTTGGTATGCTTGCAGAAAAAGGTCACACCTTTACGGATGATGAGACGCAGGCTGAGATAATTGTTGTAAACACCTGTTGCTTTATCGGGGATGCCAAGGAAGAGAGTATCAACACATTGCTTGAGATGGGAGCACTTAAAGAGAACGGAAAACTCAAACTTCTGATTGCGACCGGATGTCTGGCTCAAAGGTATCAGGATGAGATACAGAAAGAAATTCCGGAGGTGGATCTGATTCTCGGAACCATGTCCATTGACCATATTGCAGAGGCAGTGGAACAGTGTGAAAAAGAAGAGAAAGAAAATTATCTGGAAGATATCAATGCAGAGCTTGTTTTTGGGAAAAAACGTGTGGTGACAACCGGAGGACACTATGCTTATTTAAAAATTGCAGAGGGCTGTGAAAAGAATTGCACCTACTGTATTATTCCGAAGGTGCGCGGAGGTTACAGGAGCGTTCCGATGGAAGTCCTTCTGAAAGAGGCAGAGACTCTTGTAGATAACGGTGTAAAAGAGCTGATTCTGGTTGCGCAGGAAACAACACTTTACGGAAAGGACCTGTACGGTGAAAAAACACTGCCGAAGCTTTTAAAAGAGCTTGCTAAAATACAGGGGCTGTACTGGATTCGTATTTTGTACTGTTACCCGGAGGAAATTACAGAGGAGCTCGTGGAAGTAATCAAAACAGAACCGAAGGTTTGTAATTATCTGGATATTCCGATTCAGCATGCTTCGGATCATATACTGAGAAGGATGGGACGCAGAACCAATCAGGAACAACTGCGAGAAAAGATTGCAATGCTTCGCGAGTCAGTACCGGATATCTGTCTGCGGACAACTCTGATTACAGGCTTTCCGGGAGAGACACAGGAGGATCACGAACAGCTTCTTGCGTTTGTGGATGAGATGGAATTTGATCGTCTCGGTGTATTTACTTATTCGCCGGAGGAAGATACGCCGGCGGCCGGATTTGAAGACCAGATTGACGAAGAAATAAAAATTGACCGTCAGGCAGAGCTTATGGAGCTTCAGCAGGAAATTGCGTTTGATAAAGCAGCGGAGATGACAGGAAGAGAAGTGCTTGTCATGATTGAGGGCAAGGTTGCGGATGAGAATGCATATGTGGGAAGAACCTATAAGGATGCGCCGAATGTGGACGGACTGGTTTTTGTGAATACAGAGCTTGAACTTATGACCGGTGATTTTGTTCCGGTAAAAATTACAGGTTCTTATGAATATGATTTGATAGGAGAAATTACACATGAAAATGAATTTACCGAATAAGCTTACGATGCTGAGAGTGATTATGGTTCCGTTTTTTGTAGTCTTTTTGTTGCTGACTCCGGATTATCCGTTATTTAAATGGGTGGCATTCGGACTTTTTGTAGTGGCATCGCTGACAGACCTTTTGGACGGACATATTGCAAGAAAATACAATCTGATTACCAATTTCGGAAAGTTTATGGATCCGCTTGCGGATAAACTGCTGGTGAGTGCAGCACTGATTTGTCTGACAGAGCTTGGATTCATACCTGCGTGGATGACGATTGTAATTATCAGCCGTGAATTCATTATTAGCGGATTCAGACTGATTGCTGCAGAGAAAGGCGTTGTGATTGCTGCCGGATGGCTTGGAAAATGGAAAACAGCGGTAACAATGATTATGCTTGCTATGATGCTGCTTGCGGTAAATGGCATCGGATTTCCGGCGACGGGAGTTTATGACGTTTATATGCTGATTACAGAGGTGCTTCTCTGGATTGCTGTAGTGCTGACGGTGATATCCCTTGTGGACTATCTGGTAAAGAATAAAGATGTGATGAAGGATGAGGTATAGATGACGGAACAGACACTGGCGGAACTTTTGAAAAAATACGGATGGAAGCTGACAACGGCGGAGTCGTGTACCGGCGGACTTCTGGCAGGGACGTTTATGAATGTTCCGGGAGTGTCGGAGATTTATGATGAAGGCTATATTACCTATGCGGATAAGGCGAAAAGAAAAATACTGAAGGTGAAGAAAAAAACGCTGAAGAAACACGGCGCAGTCAGCAGACAGACAGCCAGGCAGATGGCAGAAGGTGCTGTCGCTGCGGCCGGAGCAAATGTGGCAATTTCTGTGACAGGAATAGCAGGACCGGGCGGAGGAACGCAGGAAAAACCGGTGGGGCTTGTCTACATCGGATGTTGTGTGAACGGTAAAACGAAGGTGAAAAAATGTTTGTTTCAGGGAGACCGGATGCAGGTTCGGAAACAGACCGTGGAGACGGCAATGGAATTTGCGATAGAGCGGATTCAAAAAGCAATGGAGTAGCCGTTTGCGAAAAGGGGAGATCATCATGGAAGATAAGAATTTAGTGGAAGAAAAGAAAAATCAGGGAAACAACAAAGCTGCATTGGTGGTTGCGACGGTTTTATTTCTTTTGATTATCGGCCTGTGCGTATATATTGCCGTCTCTCTTTCAAGGATTCTTCCGCAAAGCGGACAGGAGGACAAAGAGTACGAGTCGCAGACAGGAGATCCGTGGAAAGAGCTTTTGGGTGATGAATACGACGAAAACGGGCAGGATGAAGGGACGTATGCTTCCGACAATGTGCATATTTATCCGAATCACAGCAAAGAAGAGTTTGAAGGACCGTATTATCCGGAGGTTTCGGACTGCATGGATGAAACTGTTTCGTACAAGCTCAAGAGAGAGCTTTATGACTATGAGGATAGGGATGAGGATGTATATATTTATACCTCGTACATACAGCTTGAAGGTGATATTCCTGGAGTGAATGAAATCAATCGTGTCCTGAAAGAGGAAACCGTTTATTTTGTGAATAATTACGAAAAAAACAAAGATGAGATTCTGGAGATGCTTGGAGAGACGGGGAGAGGAATCCGTGCGCAGATAAAATCTTACGTCACGTATAATACCGAGGAAATTATCAGTGTTGTTGTACATGAAGAAGTAGAGATGGGCTATGCGTACAAAGATGTGAACCTGTATTGCTTTAATATTGACCCGGTAACCGGAACGATTTTGGATAATACAGACATCCTGGAATGCAGTGAAGGATTCGGGAAGGAATTTCGTGCCAGAAGCAATGCGCAGAACGGAATCAGTGAAGGCGGAACGGATGCATTCTCTGATGCGGAGATAGAAGCCATGCTGAATGACGAAAATTCTCTGATTCTTTTTTACACACCTCTGGGAATAGAGCTTGGCTACAATTACAGAAGTGATTCTTATGCCGGGTGGATTACGGTAACAGTGCAGGACTATGAGTCACTGATGCCTCGTGAATGAGACATGACAGGGACTTTTATGGCTGCAAAATAGAAATAAATAAAATGTTAAAAATGAAAAGGATATATGGGGTTGCCATGTATCTTTTTTTGTGTTAAATTTCTAGATGAAAGCAATCTGCTTTTGTTCTGTGGCATTTTCGCCGAATTTTCCAAAAAAGATGAAAAAAGAAAGGAGAGATGCCGTTGAGGGTATTTTATTGGACTTGTGATGTGTATAATTAGTACATGGATATAAACAAGGCGGCCTAAAATATGAAAAATAGGATTGACAAAATCGAACATCTGTTTTATTATGATTAAAACGAACGGATGTTCTTGTAAGGAGAATGAAAATGGAAAGAGAAGATAAACTGAAAGCATTAGACGCAGCAATTTCACAGATTGAACGCCAGTACGGAAAAGGTGCCGTGATGAAGCTTGGTGATAATACAGCGAACATGAACGTTGAAACAGTTCCGACAGGCTCTTTAAGTCTTGATATAGCACTCGGACTCGGTGGTATTCCAAAGGGAAGAATCGTAGAGATTTACGGTCCGGAGTCCAGTGGTAAGACAACCGTGACACTTCATATGATAGCAGAAATACAGAAGAGAGGCGGTATTGCAGGATTTATAGATGCAGAGCATGCGCTGGATCCGAATTATGCCAAGAATATAGGTGTTGATATTGATAATTTGTACATTTCGCAGCCGGACAGCGGAGAACAGGCACTTGAAATTACGGAGACTATGGTTCGTTCGGGAGCCATTGATATTGTGGTAGTCGATTCAGTGGCTGCGTTAACACCAAAGGCAGAGATTGACGGTGACATGGGAGACTCCCATGTGGGTCTTCAGGCAAGACTCATGTCACAGGCTCTTCGTAAGCTTACAGCAGTTATCAGTAAGTCAAACTGTACGGTTATTTTTATTAACCAGCTTCGTGAGAAGGTTGGCATTATGTTTGGTAATCCTGAGACAACAACCGGAGGACGTGCTTTGAAATTCTATTCTTCCGTGCGTTTGGATGTGCGTAGAATAGAACAGCTCAAACAGAGTGGTGAGGCGATAGGTAACCGTACCCGTGTTAAGGTTGTAAAGAATAAGATTGCTCCGCCGTTTAAAGAGGCCGAGTTTGATATTATGTTCGGAGAGGGCATCTCCAGGGTCGGTGATATTCTTGATTTGGCTGCTGAGAACGGAATTATCAATAAAAGTGGTGCATGGTATGCTTATGAAGGAAATAAGATTGGGCAGGGGCGCGAGAATGCAAAGCAGTTCTTAAGAGATAACCCTCAGATGTGTGCAGAGGTAGAAGCCCGCGTCAGGGAATTGTTCGGACTGGAAGCTGATGTTGTTGCACCGAAAGCAGCGGAAGATACCGAGTCCAAAAAAGATGCAAAATAATTTGAGGAAGCAGTCACCACAAAAGGTTTACATAAAATATGATTATTACGGATGTTATCGAACTTAATAAGAAGAAATATAAAATATATGTAGATTACGAATTCGCCTTTGTCCTGTACAAAGGCGAATTTCATAAATACAGGCTTAAGAAGGATGCAGTTATTACAGAGGAAGTGTATCATGAGCTGACGCAGGACGTTTTACCCAAAAGAGCAAAGCTGAGAGCGATGCACCTGTTGACCAAACGTCCTTATACGGAGCAGAAGCTGAGGGAAAAACTGATGGAGGGACTATATCCGCCGGAATCCACAGAAGCAGCAATCACATATGTGAAATCCTTTGGTTATCTCAATGACAAGTCATACGCAGAGGATTATATCGCATATCATATATCAACGCAGAGCCGCAGGGTTATGGAACAGAAGCTGCTTGCCAAAGGAATAAATGCTAAGATAATTGCTGAATGTATGGAAGATGTAGGAACGCAGGAGTATATGGATGCGGAACAGCAACAGATAAGGCAGCTTTTTTTTAAAAAATATAAGGGGTGTTTTCCTTCGGAAAGCAATGAAAGAGCGAGAATGATGAATTTTTTTGCGCGTAAGGGATACAGTGTGACGAGTGTGAAGCATGCATTGGATGGAATATCTTTGGATGATTTATACAATTGACGGCGAAAAAAATGACTAATACTTGACATAACGTCTAAATCAGTTTAGAATTGTATTGTTGTAAATTGGATTTTAGGATGTCTTCTACATACATTCTATATAATATCAGTACAATGAAAATTTAATAAGGAGGTGCTCCTGTACATGCCGGGCATTGGAATTACAATTGTCGCAGTAGTTGTCGCGCTTGTGATTGCTGTTCCAGTAACTGCTGTTGTTGCAACATCCAGATATAAGAAGAATGTTGAGAACAAGTTAGGTAATGCAGATACTAAGGCCAGAGAGATTATTGATGAGGCTTTAAAGACTGCAGAGGCAAAGAAACGTGAGGGCCTGCTCGAGGTTAAGGAAGAATCCATTCGTGCGAAGAACGAACTGGATAAAGAAATCAAGGAACGAAGAGCAGAAGTACAGCGTTTTGAACGCAGAGTCCAGCAGAAGGAAGAGAACGTCGATAAAAAGTCCGACGCAATCGAGAAAAAGGAAGCAGCATTGGTTGCACGCGAAGAAGAACTTGCAAAGCAGAAAAAAGATATTGCAAGTCTGAATGAGCAAAGAGTACAGGAACTTGAGCGAATCTCAGGATTAACCTCTGAACAAGCAAAAGAGTACTTGTTAAAAATTGTCGAAGATGAAGTTAAACACGAAACTGCTGTCATGATTAAAGAAATGGAGAGCAGGGCGAAAGAGGAAGCAGACAAGAAAGCAAAGGAATATGTAGTGACTGCCATTCAGAAATGTGCGGCTGATCATGTATCAGAAACTACAGTGTCCGTTGTTCAGCTTCCTAGTGATGAAATGAAAGGTCGAATCATTGGACGTGAGGGTAGAAATATCCGAACACTTGAGACAATGACCGGAGTAGATTTGATTATCGATGATACACCGGAGGCAGTTATTTTATCAGGATTTGATCCAATCCGACGCGAAGTTGCCAGAATCGCTTTGGAGAAGCTGATCGTAGATGGACGTATCCATCCGGCCAGAATCGAAGAAATGGTGGAAAAGGCACAAAAAGAAGTAGAAGTAATGATCAAAGAAGAGGGTGAGAATGCTACACTTGAGGTAGGTGTACACGGAATTCATCCGGAGCTTGTGAGATTACTCGGTAAGATGAAATTCAGAACCAGTTATGGTCAGAATGCTTTAAAACATTCCATTGAAGTTTCACAGTTGTCAGGACTGCTTGCAGCGGAAATGGGACTTGATATCAGACTTGCTAAGAGAGCAGGTTTATTACATGATATCGGTAAGGCTGTTGATCAGGAGAGAGAAGGCACACATATCCAGTTGGGTGCCGAATTATGTAGAAAGTATAAGGAATCTGCAATTGTTATCAATGCAGTGGAGTCTCATCATGGTGATGTAGAACCTCAGTCGCTGATTGCATGTATTGTACAGGCTGCTGACACGATTTCAGCGGCAAGACCTGGGGCACGTAGAGAGACTTTGGAAACTTATACAAGCAGATTGAAACAGCTTGAAGATATTACTAACAATTTCAAAGGTGTCGACAAATCTTTTGCTATTCAGGCAGGTAGAGAGGTTCGTGTAATGGTAGTTCCTGAGCAGATTTCTGATACTGACATGGTACTTCTGGCAAGGAATATTTCTAAACAGATTGAGAAAGAATTGGAATATCCTGGACAGATTAAAGTAAATGTTATCAGAGAATCAAGAGTGACAGATTACGCGAAATAAAAACTTGATGTATGACAAGAAGAGTCAAAAACATTGTTTTTGGCTCTTTTTTAATGCAATTTGCTATTTTTTTAAGAAAAATTATGTTATACTTAAAAAAAAGATAGGGGGAACGCCTATGAAATGTGTCAGAACTGCGATGGAAGCGGATGTATTTGAATATGAAAAGGATAAGCAGTTAGAAGATGGATATGCTCCGTATGAAAAGGTGATTACGAACGGATTTGCGGATATTGAAAACATTGTGATTCATGAAAAGGACGGACAGATGCTTTGTCCTTATATTAAAAACAGACGTGGCTGTACCTTTATTAAAAAAGGGGATTATATTATCCTTGATACGGACGGAACGAAGCATGTGTGCGGACCGGATAAAATTTGGAAGAGATATCGCAGGATTTAGACAGTCTTTGTGATAGAGACAGATGTTGTAAATAAGCCGGAAAGCGTGGTTGACGGCTGTTTTTGAATATGATATTCTATGAAAAGAACGATATGATTTGGAGTGATTGAGATGTTTATATTATTTGCAGGTGCTTTACTTATTATTATTGTGGCAGTAATCGTTGCAGCAGTGTCTTCTGTGGTGTCGGCGGTTGCGGCGAGCGAGGATATTGAAGATTAAATAAAAAGGTTGTGAAAATCACCAAAGCTTTTGTGAAAGTGTTGGTGATTTTTTATATATAAAGCGCAAGTTATATCTTGTCATCATGCAGGGGCTGTAGTAAAATAAACAGAGAATTTGATTGTATACAATTATCCAAAGCGATTGATTTGTGCAATAAATCTGCAAGAAGCATTGAAAGAGATAAAAATTAAGGATGGTGTTTTTATGAAAGCGTACAGAGAACTCAGCAGAGAAGAATTACTGGAACTTCAGGGAGCTCTTAACAAAGAGTATGCAGATGCTAAGGGAAAGGGACTTAATTTAAATATGGCGAGAGGTAAGCCGGGATTTTCCCAGCTCGATCTTGCAATGCCGATGCTGGATGTGGTTAACAGCACTTCAGATATGAGAACAGTGCTTGGAAATGATACACGTAATTACGGAGATCTGGACGGTATCGGAGAGTGCAGAAAGCTTATGGCGGACATGATGGGTGTGAAGAAGGACAATGTGGTTGTCTGCGGAAACTCCAGTCTTAATATCATGTATGATACAGTGTCACGTTCCATGACAAAGGGAGTCAACGGCTCTACTCCGTGGTGTAAGCTTGATAAGGTGAAATTTTTGTGCCCGGTTCCGGGATATGACAGACATTTTGCAATTACGGAATTCTTTGGAATTGAAATGATTAATATTCCGCTCGGTGCGGACGGACCGGATATGGATATGGTTGAGAAGTATGTAAACGAAGATGCTTCCGTAAAAGGAATCTGGTGTGTGCCGAAGTATTCCAATCCTACGGGAATTTCATATTCGGATGAGGTGGTAAAGCGGTTTGCGAATTTGAAGCCGGCAGCGGAAGATTTCAGAATTTATTGGGATAATGCATATTGTATCCATGACCTGTACGAGGATGAGCAGGACGAAATACTTAACATTCTTGAAGAGTGTGAGAAAGCAGGTAATCCGGACATGGTTTATATGTTTGCTTCCACCTCAAAAATCAGTTTCCCGGGTTCTGGAGTGTCTGCTGTTGCATCATCGCAGGCAAATATTGATTTTATAGAAGCGCAGATGACGATTCAGACCATCGGACATGATAAGATTAATCAGCTCAGACATTCAAGATTCTTTAAAAATATCGATGGATTGAAGGAGCACATGAAGCTTCATGCAGATTTGTTAAGACCGAAGTTTGAGGCTGTTTTAAATACGCTGGATGAAGAACTTACAGGGCTTGAAATCGGTGAGTGGACAAGACCTAAGGGCGGATATTTTATTTCCTTTGATGCGATGGAAGGCTGTGCAAAAGCGATTGTGGCAAAATGTAAGGAAGCGGGCGTTATATTGACCGGAGCCGGAGCTACATTTCCATATAAAAAGGATCCGACAGACAGTAACATCCGAATTGCTCCATCCTTCCCTACACCGGAGGAGATGGAAGAGGCTACTAAGCTGTTTGTGCTCTGCGTCAAGCTGGTGACTGTAGAAAAATTATTAGCAGAAATGTAAGGTGAGTATAAGGACATGGAACGAGTGGGAAAAATTGAACGTCTGGAGCGTAAGCTCGTGCATGAGGGAACTGTAATCAACATCTATGAAGATAAGGTACAGATTCCGAACGGGAATGTGGCTATATGGGATTTTATCGGACATAAAGGTGCTTCTGCGGTCGTTCCGGTGTGTGAGGACGGAAAGATTTTGATGGTACATCAATATCGGAATGCGCTGGACCGTGAGACGATAGAGGTTCCGGCCGGCGGAAGAGACAGCAGGGAAGAACCGTATCTGACGTGTGCGTATCGCGAGCTGGAGGAGGAGACCGGATATCGTGCAGAGGAAAAAGATTTTGAGTTTTTGATTTCATTAAAGACCACGGTTGCATTTTGCGATGAACAGATAGAGGTGTATGTGGCAAGAAATTTAAAAAAGACACAGCAGCATCTGGATGAGGATGAATTTATCAATGTGAGAGCCTATGAGCTGGATGAACTGCTCGACCTTATTTTTTCGGGGGAAATGCAGGACGGAAAAACGGTGGCTGCGCTTTTGGCATATAAGGCGAAATATGGTAAATGATATTGAAATTATATTTTAGAAACGGAAGTGGACAACTTCCGTTTCTATTTTTTTGTGTCGGAGCATATATTGAACAAGTAAATAACATATGGGGAGCAGAAGAACTATGGAAGGCGGAGGAAGAGATGAGGTCAGAACAAAAACAATTTGTTTTCTTTCTTGCCGGTTTTTTAATCGGTGTTTTATATATTTATTTTCTGGGAAATGAAAGAGGAAGTGAAACGGATTTTTTAAGTGTTCAGAATCTGATGCAGGTGACATATATAGATATAGATTATAAAGATTATTTGGGATATCTGTTAAGAAAAAGAGGCGGAATACTTTTGATTCTTGTGCTGATTTCACTCGCGCTTCCGGGGAAATATTTATTGTCGGGATTTTTAATGATTCTTGGCTGTAGTATGGGGAGTATGCTTTCGGTGCTGGCTGCCCGATACGGATTTAAGGGAATACTGTTATTTCTTGCACTGATTTTCCCACAGGATATTGTATATATCCCCACCGTTTTTTTGTGGGTTGTATTGTTGAGCGGATGGAATGAGGGACTCTTTTTTTCCGGGGATGTATTGAGAAGAAAACGATATGGGGAATATGGAGGTGCGGTGTATCTGCTTTTTCTGTGTGGGGTGACAATAATCGGAGTCCTATTGGAGTGTTATGTAAATCCAATAATTGTAAATTGGTGCCTGAAAATTTTTTGAAAAAGTTTTTTACAACATATAGTGTGACGAAAAAATTATGTAATCCACATGTTGCGATTTTGTGTTGAAACGTCGAAAAACGCCACAAATTACGAGAAAATACTATTTGATTTTCTTTGGCTTTACACGTATAATGATGTTCAGATGTCTGTTTAGATGACATAACTACGTGATGAGGAAGGGTTTCATTTAGTATGGAGAGGGAAGTACAGGAGTTTATTTCATATTTACATAATGTAAAGAAGACTTCAAATAATACAGAATTATCATATAAAAGAGACCTTGCCAAAGTATGTCTTTTTATGGAAAAAAGAGGGATTTCGGGCGTGGGAGCAGTGAAGGCAGACGATTTGAAGGATTACATTAAAAGTCTTGAGGAGCAGAAGCTGGCCGCTGCGACGGTTTCAAGAAATATAGCGTCTATCAAGGCGTTTTTTCAGTATATGCTTCAGCAGGGAAAGATTACGAACGATGTAAGCCATAACCTCAAAGCACCTAAGATTGAAAAGAAGATACCGGAGATACTCACAATGGATGAGGTGGCAGCACTTTTGGAGCAGGCGGACGGAGACTCGCCTAAGGAGATACGTGATAAGGCGATGCTGGAGCTTTTATATGCGACGGGAATCCGTGTGACAGAGCTGATTACCTTAAAGGTTTCTGATGTGAATATTTCCATGAATTTTATTTTGTGCAGAGATGCCCATAAAGAAAGAATGATTCCGTTCGGTAACAAGGCGAGGATAGCACTTGTGCGTTATCTGGACGGGACAAGAGATGAGATAGTGGAAGACAAGTCGTCAGACGTGTTGTTTGCCAATTGCTCGGGAAAGCCGATGAGCAGACAGGGCTTTTGGAAGCTTATTAAACATTATGCGAAGAAGGCGGGAATTACGGCAGATATTACACCACATACGCTCAGACACTCGTTTGCAGCGCATCTGGTGGAAAATGGAGCAGATTTAAAGAGCGTGCAGGAAATGCTCGGTCATTCTGATATATCGACAACGCAGATATATGCGAATATGAATCACAACCGAATCCGGGAGGTATACGCCAAGGCGCATCCGCGAGGATAGAAAGTGACAGAAGAAAAGGCTGCGAAATATTCGCAGCCTGTTATTGTATTCGGGAACCTATCGGGAGAAAATGCGTATAGTGATAAAAAGAGCATGTGGGGTCTGAAATGTACCTGGATGATTTTTGTGAAAAAGAGGTAATCAGTGTGTGTGATTGCCGGAAACTGGGAAATGTCTACAACATTGAATTTGATTCCTGCAGTGGATGCATTTGTCAGATTATGGTTCGCGAAAGGTGCGGATTGAAAGGTTTTTTTGGTATTGGTGAGGAAATCTGTATCCCGTATCAGAAGATTAAGCAGATAGGGCCGGACATTATTCTGGTAGAAGTTTAAAGTTGACATAATTTTACTATTCCTTTATACTTAAGGTGGTTAGCGTTTGTTAACATAAATACATTTAGATGAGGTGAAATTTATGAAATGCCCGTTTTGTGGACATGAAAACACGAGAGTTATCGATTCAAGACCGGCGGATGAGAATAATTCGATTCGCAGAAGACGAGTGTGCGATGAATGTGCCAAGCGTTTTACAACATATGAAAAGGTAGAGACGATACCTCTTATTGTTATTAAGAAGGATAATAACAGAGAGACATATGACCGCTCTAAAATTGAGGCGGGAGTTCTTAGGGCATGTCATAAGAGACCAATCAGTGCCAACCAGATTAACCAGCTTGTGGATGGGGTGGAAACTGAGATTTTTAATCGTGAGGAAAAAGAAATTTCAAGCTCGGAAATCGGTGAGCTTGTGATGGACAAACTGAAGAACCTTGAGGCGGTTGCTTATGTGCGTTTCGCATCTGTATACCGTGAGTTCAAGGATGTGAATACTTTTATGGATGAGCTGAAGCGTGTCCTGAATAAATAGGTAAAGAAAAACGGTTTTTATGACGATATAAAGGCAGAGAGAATGATTCGGAGAAGGAGGTGTGATATATGTCAATTGATAACATCGGTCAATACGGTGGATTTTACAGTCAGTATAGATTGCCTGAAATCCGACAGGTTTCTGTGGAAGAGATTCAGAAGCAGGATGAGGAGCTTGACTCCTTACAGCAGGAGCAGAGTGTTGCAACACCCCGGATTGAAACTGTACAGCCGTCAAATCCGGCACCGCGTACAGCCAGACTTGAAGATATCTCTTTAAGCTTTAATGTCAATGAGACATATGATTACATAGGCAAAGATGCCGACCTTCAGAATCTGGATATGATGAGTGCTATTTCCGACATGCAGAAGGATAAGGTGCTGGAGCAGTATCAGTATTTTGTAGGAACGAAGGAGTTTGCAGATTCCGTGGTAGCTTCTACACAGGACGGTATCGTAATCCGGAAATAGTAATAAAGAAACACATAAAAGACACCTTTGAAAGGTGTCTTTTTTTGAGAAAACAGTGAGGAGTGACTATGTTTCAGAGGTTTTATCCGAAAGAATATAAAAAATCGACATATGTAATTGATTTCGCAAAGTACAGGGCAAAGGGATACCGGGCGGTAATCTTTGATATTGACAATACACTTGTGGAGCACGGTGCACCGGCAGATGAGCGGAGTATTGCACTTATAGAAAAATTGAAGTCGCTCGGATATGAGATTATGTTGCTCTCCAATAATAAAGAACCGCGTGTTAAGATGTTCAATGATGCGGTACATGTAAAGTATATATATAAAGCCGGAAAGCCGGGAACGAAAAATTATCGCGAGGCAATGGAGAGGATGGGGAGCGATGAAAAGACCACGCTCTTTGTCGGAGACCAGTTATTTACGGATGTGTGGGGAGCCAATCGAGCAGGCATTTACTCCATTCTGGTGCAGCCGATTGATAAAAAAGAAGAAATACAGATTGTTCTGAAGCGTTATCTGGAGAAAATTGTGTTATTTTTTTATTTGAGACAAGAAGGAAGAAAAGATGAAGATTGATGGAAAAACAAGAACCTGCGGACTGATTGGAAATCCGGTGGAGCATACATTGTCGCCGGTAATCCATAATTCACTGGCAAACATGTGTAACATAAATCTTACATATGTTCCATTTTTGGTCAGAGAAGAAGGGCTTTCGCAGGCAGTTAAGGGTGCGTATGAGCTGAATATTCTGGGGATGAATGTAACGGTGCCCCACAAAAGTGCTGTGCTTGCCGATTTAAAGGAAATAGATGAGCTGGCAGAAAAAATCGGAGCAGTGAATACGCTTGTTCGCTGTGAGGGCGGTTACAAGGGCTACAATACAGATATGACAGGATTGCTTCGTGCCATGCAGACAGAGGATATAGGGCTGCAGGGAGAAACGGTGCTGATTTTAGGGGCCGGGGGCGCGGCGAGAGCAGTTGCGTTTCTTTGTGTTCAGGGCGGAGCAGATAAGATTTACATTTGTAACCGCACGAAACAGAAGGCGGAGACGATTGCACAGGAGATACGGACAAAGACGAATTTTAGTGAAATAAAAGCCCTCGGATATGATGAGCTGGAAGATATGGGAGAGAAATCATGTCTGGCGATACAGTGTACAAGCGTGGGGCTTTATCCGAATGTGGAGGATGTCGTGCTTGCCGACGGACCGGTATATGACAGAATACATACAGGAGTGGATTTGATTTATCGTCCGTATGAAACCGGTTTTATGAAGCTTGTGAGGGCTCATGGCGGAAAAGCAATGAATGGTCTGAAAATGCTTTTGTATCAGGGTATTATTGCATTTGAGCTGTGGAACGGATGCGATGTGACAGAGGAACAGGCAGAAGTGATTTTACAAAGGATGAAGGAAGAATTGGGAATTTATGAGTAATATTATTTTGGTCGGATATATGGGATGCGGAAAGAGCACTGTCGGAAAGAGACTTTCTTATCGCGTAAAAATGCCTTATGTAGATACGGATAAGCTGATTGAGGCAGGACAACAGATGGAAATCAGCGAAATATTTGCTCAAAAAGGAGAGTCGGCATTCAGGGATATGGAGACGGAATGCGTGAAAGGTCTGTTTGAAAACAAACAGGATTATGTGATTTCCGTCGGAGGCGGACTTCCGCTCAGAGAAGAGAACAGGGAGCTTTTGAAAAAGCTTGGGAAAGTTGTGTATCTGCGGGCAAAGCCGGAAACGATTTATGAGAGATTAAAAGAGGACACGACAAGACCGCTGCTGCGCGGAGAGTCACCGCAGGAAAAAATCTGTTCCATGATGGAGGAGAGAGGCCCGGTATATGAGATAGCTGCAGACTTTGTCATTGATGTGGACGGAAAAGGATTTGATGAAATAATGGATGAGATAGAGGAGGCGTTAGTATGAAAATACTGGTGTTAAATGGACCGAATTTGAATTTTCTCGGAATTAGGGAGCCGGAAATATATGGGAAACAGACATATCAGGATTTGCTTGACATGCTGAATGAAAAGGCGCAAAAGGAAGGCTTTGAGCTTGTGGCAAAGCAGAGTAATTATGAGGGACAGTTGATTGACTGGATTCAGGAGGCATATTATGACGGAACAGATGCCATCGTGATTAATCCGGGGGCATTGACACATTACAGCTACGCGCTTTTTGATGCACTTTCCTCGGTTGCGACAATTCCAAAAATAGAAATACATATTTCGGATATCACCAAAAGAGAGGGATTTCGTAAGGTTTCTCTGACAAAGGATGCCTGTGACCGTCAGATATACGGACACGGTTTTGAAGGATATCTGATGGCAATTGACGAGGCACTTGAATTGGCCCGAAAAAAATAGTTGAAAAAAGTAGTAATTTAGTATACACTATTAAAGAATTATGTTGTGAAAAAAATTAGGAGGAAGATAGATTATGATTTCTGCAGGTGATTTCAGAAATGGTGTGACGATTGAGATTGAAGGAAATATTTATCAGATCATCGAATTCCAGCATGTTAAACCGGGTAAAGGAGCTGCATTTGTACGTACCAAGTTAAAAAATATTATCAGTGGCGGTGTCGTTGAAAAAACATTCAGACCGACAGAGAAATGCCCACAGGCACGTATTGACAGAAAAGATATGCAGTATTTATATTCAGACGGCGATCTCTATAATTTCATGGATGCCGAGACATTTGAGCAGATTGCTCTGAATCAGGATGCAGTCGGCGATGCCATGAAATTTGTAAAAGAAAACGAAATGGTAAAGATGTGTTCACATAACGGCAAGGTATTCGCTGTTGAGCCACCTCTCTTCGTTGAACTGGAGATTACAGAGACTGAGCCTGGATTCAAGGGAGATACAGCTACAGGTGCTACGAAGCCTGCTGTTGTTGAGACAGGTGCTACGGTTTATGTACCATTATTTGTAAATCAGAATGACGTAATCAAGATTGACACACGTACAGGTGAATATCTTTCACGTGTATAATCACATTTGATAAGCCTAAAAGACAATGAAGCAATTCATTGTCTTTTTTTGCGTAAAAACAATTCTTAAACAAATCTAAAAACATTTCTAAACGGAGGAAATAGTATGAAAGAGTTTTCAATGAAAATTTTAAAAGAAATTAGAAAAATAATTCCGGCGGACCAAAAGGCCGAAATCAGCTCCATTATGAAAAATAACGGAATTACGGAAGATGCTGTCAGTATTATGGAGAAAGGTAAAAACATATCACCGACCATTTATCTTAAAGAATTTTATGAGTATTATAAGGAAGGAGCAGCACTTGAGGAACTGGCGGCTGAAATTGTGCGAAGAAATAATAAATATAAGCTGGAGGAATCTTTGGACATCGGTTTTTTTATCAACTATGAGAAGGCACAGGAACGGATTGTATTTAAACTGATCAATCGGGATAAAAACAGGAAATTGCTTGAAAATATACCATATGTGGAATATATGGATCTGGTGATGGTTTTTTATTATCTTCTGTATGATGAGACAGCCGGAAATGCAACCATACTGATTCATAATTCGCATTTAAAAATGTGGGGGATATCAAAGGAGGAGTTATACGGGAAGGCATGTGAGAATACGCCAAAGCTTTTGCCTGCAGCCATTACCGGGATGCGTGAAATTATTCAGCAGATGATGGGAGAAGGTGCAAATTTTGAGGAGCCTGTCGAGGAGGACGTTCCGATGTATGTTATGACGAATCCCATGAAGATGAACGGAGCAGCAACTATGGCATATCCAAATGCTGTGAAGAATTTTGCCAATGCAATCGGACGTAATGTGTACATCATTCCAAGCAGCGTACATGAGGTGATTCTGGTTCCGGAAAGCGGAACGGAGGGCGGGAGATTAAATGAGATGGTCAGGGAGGTAAATGAATCCCAGGTGGATCCCAAAGAAGTCCTCGCGGATCATGTATATTATTATAATCGTCTGGAAAACAGCATGCAGTCTTATGTCTATGAACGGGTCAGCTACTGTTAAGAAACTTCTTGTTTGCATGTTGGATACTGCTATATTATACTATATGTGATTCTTTAGGAAAGTGAGAGAGAGCATGTATCAGGATTGTAGTCTGTGCCCGCGTCGGTGCCATGTAAACAGAGAAAAAGGAAAAGGTGCCTGCCATGTAGGGGCTGGGCTCATTCTTTCAAGAGCCGCGCTTCATATGTGGGAGGAACCTTGTATTTCCGGGGAAAAGGGTTCCGGAGCCGTCTTTTTTTCCGGCTGCAGTCTCGGCTGTGTATTCTGTCAGAATTATGAAATCTCCGGCGGAAAATCCGGTATGGAGGTTTCAACAGAACGTCTGGTTGAAATTTTTTTTGAACTAAAGGAACAGGGGGCTAATAACATTAATCTTGTGACGGCAGATCACTATATTCTCCAAGTGTGCGAAGCGATAAAAAGAGCGAAGGCAAGTGGCTTTGATTTGCCGGTGGTGTATAATTGCAGCGGTTATGAAAATGTGGATACACTGCGACTTCTGGAAGGTCTGGTTGATGTATATCTGCCTGACTTTAAATATTGGGAGAGTGAGACAGCAGCAAGATATTCAAATGCACCGGATTATCCGGAGGTTGCGAGAGGGGCGATTGAGGAGATGGTGCGTCAGACCGGCGAATGTACCTTTGATGCAGACGGAATGATACAAAAGGGAGTGATTGTCAGACATCTGCTGTTACCGGGAAAGGTAAAAGAGGCCGGGAAAATTGTCAGGTATCTGTATGAGACATACAAAGATAAGATATTTATCAGTCTGATGAATCAGTATACGCCCGTTCAGGGAACAGAGGCAAGGTTGAAGGATTTTCCGGAGATTCACCGTAAGGTGACCGGAAGGGAATATGACAGATGGATACAATATGTGCTTGAGCTTGGAGTGAGCAATGCATATGTACAGGAGGGAGAAACGGCGCAGGAGAGCTTTATTCCGGCGTTTAATCTGGAAGGAGTAAAAAATGAGCAGACAGAACGGATGTAGACCAAACGTATCAGAGACGGGACGGCAGAAAAAATTGCCGGTGTGTCCGTATATAAAAAAATGCGGAGGCTGTCAGTTTGTTGATGTGCCATATGAGAAGCAGTTACATGAGAAACATAAGGAAATGGAAAAACTTCTGGGAAAATTCGGAAGAGTAGAGCCGATAATCGGGATGGAAAATCCGTATCACTACAGGCACAAAGTACATGCTGTATTCGGATATGAGAAGGGCGGAGCTGTCTCCGGGATTTATGAGGAAAAATCTCACAGAATTGTAAAAATAGACAGTTGTCTGATTGAGAATGAAAAGGCGGATGAAATTATTTTGTCTGTCAGAAACCTCCTGAAATCTTTTAAAATAAAAACGTATGATGAGAAGACGGATATGGGTCTTTTGAAGCATGTTGTAGTGCGTGTTTCCAGGGCGACCGGACAGATTATGGTAATTCTTGTTCTGCGTTCGCCGATTCTTCCTTCAAAAAATAATTTTGCCAAGGCACTTCTGAAGCTGCATCCTCAAATCAGCACTATTGTCATAAATGTCAATGAGAAGCGGACAACCATGGTTTTGGGAAAACGAGACATTGTTCTCTATGGAAAAGGGTACATTGAGGATGAATTGTGTGGTGTGAGATTTCGTCTCTCACCGCAGTCCTTTTATCAGATTAATCCCGAGCAGACAGAGATTTTATATGCAAAGGCAATGGAGCTGGCGCAATTGAGTGGCAGGGAAACAGTGATTGACGCTTATTGCGGAATCGGTACTATCGGGCTTGTGGCAGCAGACCGGGCAGCGAAGGTGATTGGTGTGGAGCTGAATCCGGAGGCAGTACGAGATGCGCGTGAAAATGCAAAGCGGAATAGGGTGACGAATGCGTCCTTTATCTGTGAAGATGCCGGCAGGTGGATGGTTAAAATGGCTGAGTCCGGCGAAAAGGCAGATGTGGTTTTTATGGATCCGCCGAGAAGCGGAAGTGATGAAGCTTTTTTATCCTCCGTGTGCAGACTGGCACCGGAGAAGCTTGTCTATATTTCCTGCGGACCGGATACTCTGGCACGTGATTTGAAATACCTGACCGGACATGGCTATCGTGTGAAAAAGATACAGCCGGTTGATATGTTTCCGATGACGGGGCATGTTGAGTGTGTAATAATGATGCAGTATTGTGGAAAAGAGAAGAAAAAGTAGGATTTGACCACAAGATGTTGTGGTTTGAGGGCGAAAATTGGGCTGAAAAATGGCCGGTTTTTGCCCGATTTTTTTGCCCATTTTTAAAGATGCATAGGGGGGGAAAAGTGGTTTTGGGAGTGATTTGGAGAAAAAACGAAGGAGGGAGTGGTAAGCAAAGATAAAAATGAATATGGGTAGGGACGCAAGGCGGTACTTATTTTAGAAATGGAATCCCAATATCGAATATGCCTGTGCCTGCGGAATGAGTTTTCTGACTACGGATACCAAGGGTGACCTTTACCGAAATTATGCAGGCATCGCCAAGAAATACTACGGGTACCAGACAGCAGTTATTGACTTAAGAAATCCTACCAGAAGTGATGGCGATAATATGCTCCATTTGGTAAACAAGTATATGGATGAGTATGCAAATGCTACGGCGGAGATTGAAGCAACGAAGGAGAACGAGCGTTTTTGGGGTACAAGGTCACTTGAAAGAGGTAGAATTAGATAGTGTTTAAACGTATTTCAAACTGAAAAATAACCCCTTTAGGATCTTTCTATACAGTTGAATTAAATTATTTTTTATTAATCACTGATCTGGATATCTCTAGATGAGCTTGGCTCAGTTGTTATTCTTAAGAATAATGCACCAAGATATTTGGTGATAGATTTTAGTAAAGCGGATGACAGTGCGATTGCGTCTGACGAGGATGTGTTTGAGATTTCCCAAAGGTTGCTTGCACAGAATAAAGAGGCATACGAGGTGCTTGCTGAATGAAAAAATTAAGGAAAGAGCAGATTTTAATGCAACCGTTATGGCATTTGACCGTGCAATTCGTAATCAGGGCGGCGAGGGAAATGTATATGATGGAAGGGGAATTCTTGTTTTTTAAGAAAGAAAACCTCTCCGGCAGATGGAGAGGTTTGAAAGATCATGGTTGTGTTTATGTATCGGAATAAGAACTGCATTTTTCTTCCAGCATTTTGAAATTACAGCATCTTGCAGCAAGGGAAGAATCCGGCTTGGCAATGCATTTTTGGTATAATTTCAGGGCTTTGTTTTGCAGAGTCTCCTGAACATTGTCGATCAGGGCTTTTTCTTTCTGGAGAAGGTAAACATAGTCGGTTTTTTCCTTTTCGTTGCTGAAAGAACGGAAACTTTCTACCTGATTATATTTTAACTGAGTAAGACAGTTATCAGGAACCGGAATCATATTATTGATATTTAAGACAGCATAAAGATATCCGGTGGATTCATCCTGGAGCTTATGGAAATCCAGACTGTTGGACATCTTCTGATGTTTCGGTTTTGCAGAGGAAATAGGGACATAGTAGTGGAAATCCCCGATAGTAAGAAGAATTCCAACATGGAGTTTCAAACGTTCCCCATACTCCACATATCCGACACGGGAATCAAACTGTGTCAGGTAATTGATGTATTTTTATCGACAACGTACCAATCCATAGAGCCTCCTGAAAAGTAAAAAAGCGGGTGGATTACTCCACCCACTGCTGTTAACCGATTGTTTTAATTGGACAATCTAACCGCTTTTAAACGAGCATTTTAACTGGACACTCTAACCGCTGCACAGATAT